>JAKQJQ010000218.1 GCA_029561105.1 Bacteroidota bacterium | reverse complement strand
CTTGAACCCTGAACCTATGAAACTAGCAGTCGTCATACTCAACTGGAACGGGAAAAATTTATTGGAGCAATTCCTGCCATCGGTTGTTGCGTTTTCTGTGGGAGCAGATATTTACGTAGCCGACAATGCCTCTACCGATGATTCTGTTGCTTTTGTCAAGGCCAATTTCCCGTCGGTAAAAATCATAGCCAACGCGCAGAATTTTGGGTTTGCGCAAGGGTACAATGAAGCCTTGCAGCTCGTCGACGCCGATATCTTTGCATTGGTCAACTCTGACGTCGAAGTTACAGAACACTGGCTCGGACCCATCATCGACACTTTCCAAATCGAACCCGAAACGGCCATCATCCAACCCAAGATACGCGACTACAAAAAAAAGGAATATTTTGAGTATGCCGGTGCTGCCGGAGGTTTTATAGACCGTTACGGCTATCCCTTTTGCCGCGGACGCATCTTTGACAACATAGAGAAAGATACGGGGCAATACGATAACAATTGTGAGGTTTTCTGGGCGTCGGGCGCGTGCTTTTTTATCCGGAGCGCCGTTTACCGGGAGTTGGGCGGATTCGATCCCGATTTCTTTGCGCACCAGGAAGAGATTGACTTGTGTTGGCGCGCTTTCAATAAAGGATATCTGGCAAAATATATCGGCAGCTCGACCGTCTACCACGTGGGTGGTGCAACGTTGCAACAGGGCAATCCCAGAAAGACCTTTTTGAACTTTCGCAATTCATTGCTCATGCTCACCAAAAATTTGCCGCAGTCACTACTGTTTCGAGTCATTTTCATGCGTGTCTGCCTCGACGGACTCGCCGGTATCCAATTCCTGTTAAAAGGAAAACCTGCGCATTGTATGGCTATCGTCAAAGCCCACTTTTCGTTCTACGCAAAATTTTGGACATCGACTAGAAAAAGAAGACCACCGCAATCGGGGAAATATTATAGGGCAACGAGTATCGTATTTTCGTATTTCATTAAGAAAACCCATACCTACGACGGGCTTTTTTAACAATAGTTTAAGTTTGAGCCGTGGCGCGATAGCAGTTTAAAGCCCTAAATTTGTAATTCAACTTAATATAATCCTTATGAAAAGAATCCTTTTAGCACTATCTGTAGTTGCATTGCTGGCCACATCGGCTTGTGGAACCAAGAAAAAACTGGCCGAATGCGAGTCTAAGAACAAAGAAATCCAGGATCTGCTCAACACGGCAACGGTAAAACTCAATACTTGCCTGAGCGAAAAGGAAGCAATGAATGCCCAATTGGATTATCTCAAGAAGAACAATTCCGACCTGATCAACAACATGGGTAACATGACCACGCTTTCTACAAAAGGTGCACAGAATATTGAAAAAGCGCTCGAGTCGATGAAGGAAAAAGACCTTAAAATCACACGTCTTCAAGACGCACTCACCAAAAAAGACAGCGTTACTCTGGCTTTGGTTACAAGTCTTAAAAAAGAAGTGGGCATTTCGGACCCCGATATCCAGGTCAATGTTGAAAAAGGTGTCGTGTTCATCTCCATCGCCGACAAATTGCTTTTCAAAAGCGGCAGCTATATGGTGAGCGACCGAGCCAAAGAAGTCTTGGCCAAAGTAGCCAAAGTGGTCAACAGCAAACCTACTTTTGAGTGTATGGTGGAAGGCCACACCGATAATGTTCCATACAAATCAAATGGCGTATTGCTTGACAACTGGGATTTGAGCGTAAAACGGTCTACTTCTATCGTTCGTGTACTTACCGAGCTAGACTTACAACCCAAACAACTTATCGCAGCCGGACGTGGCGAATACGTACCATTGGTTGACAACAACTCTTCAGACAACCGCCAAACCAACCGCAGGACAAGGATTGTCGTGATGCCTAAGATTGATGAATTTTATGAGATGATCGAGAAGGAAATGAAAAACCTTACCGGAAAGTAATTGACATTGTACAATTGATAATTTTTTCCACTACGTTACAAACCGTTCGGCTGTGCATCGGGTGATAATTATTAGTGAAGCGCTTCGAGAGGAGCGCTTTTTATTTGATACCATAATTTAGCGGTAGTTGGTTCCCTACACGCTTGCTGCCAAATTCACCGAGAAAAAAAATGCGTTCAAGGCTAGAATAATTGCCCAGATAGTCAATTAAAAATTGGTCGGTCTTAAAAGTAAGGCGAGAACGCTCCCGGTCATTGTAGAGAATATTGTAAAATATCTCTGTGTCCTTTGCAGTCACTTTGTTGACTTTAATGTTTTTCATGCCATCGCTATCTGTAATTACAAAACAATCCGCCGGATTTCGGGCAAGCCCTTCCTTATATAGAACAAATTTGTTTTCAAAAAGCGAATCGCTTGCAAGGCTTCTGAAAAAATGAAGCGTAGAGCCCAAATAGCTTTCTTCGCGCCGCTGCAGTATTTCCTTATCAGAGCCTGTTTCCTCAAATCTTGAATAACCAGAATAAAATATACTGCTGATATCAGACGATGAGATACTTGTCTTTTTGAAAGCCAATTCGAATCGAACCAATTCGTAGGTGATCTGATAACCCAAATACGGGTTCTCGATAATTAGTGGCTTGTCGGCAAACCCTTGCAATGTATTCGAGCTTTTGTCGTAGACAAAGTAGATATCGTCTTCATTGGCGATGACGGCTTTCCTTGCGGCTTTAGAAACCCCTAAAAACTGTTCCCTAAAAATCTTAAGTTTTTCCTTTCTGCTGAAAAGCTGATTGCCTGTTACGGTTACCTCTTTCAGTTTGTTCTGTTCCTCCTCTAGCACGACAATGAGTTTTTTACCCAGGTCATAATCTTGGATGTATTGCGTTTTGTAACCCACGTAACTCACTACAAGTGATAGATTTACTTTGGTATTCACAACGAAACTAAAATTGCCTTCGCTGTCGGTAATCGTGGCAATGGATGAATTGTCAAAGTAAACATTCGCACCGGGAAGCGGCGTATTGCCAGCGTCAAGAACAACACCTTGAAGGTTTTGTGCAAACCCGACAGCGGCAAACAAAAAAGCTAAAAACGCTTGGAGGACTTTCATGCTCAAAAAATATCCGGATCACCCTTACCTTCCCTAACCACAACCGGTTCATGTCCGGATAAATCAATAATGGTCGAGCCGACATTATCGCCGTAACCACCATCAATCACCACATCTACCAGGTTTTGCCATTTCTCGAAGATCAGTTCGGGATCGGTAGAATACTCCAAAACAGCGTCATCGTCATGGATTGAAGTAGACACAATCGGATTGCCCAACATCTTTACGATTTCTAAAGCGATATTGTTGGCCGGGACGCGAATCCCTACCGTGGTTTTCTTCTTGAACTCTTTGGGCAGGCTATTGTTTCCTGGTAAGATAAACGTATAAGGACCAGGCAATGCGCGTTTGAGCAATTTAAAAGTTGAGGTGTCGATCTGCCGCACATAGTCCGAAAGGTTACTCAAATCATAACAGACAAACGAGAAATTCGCTTTCTCGAGCTTGATGCCCTTGATCTTTGCGATGCGTTCCAAAGCCTTAGAATTGGTAATATCACAACCCAAACCGTAGACCGTATCGGTTGGATAAATCACAAGTCCGCCATTGCGCAATACCTCAACCACCTTTTTAATGGCGGCTTCGTTGGGTTTGTCTTCGTATATTTTGAT
>JAKQJQ010000206.1 GCA_029561105.1 Bacteroidota bacterium | reverse complement strand
AATAAGCTGCAATGTCTTTTTGAATGATGTCATCCGCAAGGTTCATCAAATAATCGCGTGTGGGATAGACGATATTTTCAGGCAGGCCACCCTCTCGCATATAGTCGAGAAAATACACATCCAAAAGTTGGAGATCTTTTTTGGCAATATGGATCTTTTTAAACTCCAAATATTCAGCAAACGCAGCAAGGTTGTCTTGCCTGCACGTCGCATACCAACCAGAAAAACAGCTCTCCCCTGGCCAAGCTGCTTCGCGATTAGTGCGCTCGATCTGCGCGGGACGCGGCCTGTACACAGAAAAATCTGCCGCCCCCTCCCACCACGGATTGTATTGATACAATAAATCTTCCATATAACTCCTTTATACGATAATATCGTATAATTATCATCTTTTAAATACGATAGTATCGTATAAATTGTGGCTGGTAATTGGTGACCAGTCGTCAACAGATACCAGTTATCACTTACCTGTCAACGTGTCAACGTGTCAACGTGTAAACGTGTCAACGTGTTAACGTGAGAAAATCCACCGCAAAGGCGCAAAGACGCAAAGGAAAGACAAAAACTATTTTTTTTTGCTTTTACTTTAAAATCTCTTGCTCTTCTTTGCGTCTTGGCGTCTTGGCGGTTAATATTTATTTTGCTCTTCTTTGCGCCCTGGTTCCTGGCGGTTGATTTTTCCTTCTCTCAAGTCACCAATCACCAGTCACCATTCACCGCTCTTTTCCCTTGCATCAGAACCAATAAAACGCTATTTTGGAATACAAAACTCCAAATTGAGGCTCATTGTGGAATCTTTAGTTCCAAGGTTATTGAATCCGCCTTTGACGAGCTATTTTTTATTCGGCCCGCGCGGCAGCGGTAAATCGACGTTTCTGAAATCACGCTACCCGAATGCCCTCTGGATCGATCTCTTGCAACCCGACACCTTTCGCCTCATCGCTGCCCGCCCCGAACGCGTACGCGAGCTCGTGCGTGGCAATCCGGACAAAAAGACCATTGTGATCGATGAAGTGCAAAAAGCACCAGAGATTCTGAGCGTCGTCCATTCGTTGATCGAAGAAAAGAGCGGACATCAATTCATCCTGACCGGTTCCAGTGCCCGCAAGCTGAAACGCAAAGATGCTGATCTGCTGGCCGGCCGGCTGCTGTGGAAAACGATGCACCCGTTTCTCTTTGCCGAAATCGGCGGCAGCCGTTCCTTGACAGAGGTCTTGCAGCTTGGTCTGCTGCCGGTCGTCTATTCGTCCCCGGAACCGGCAGAGACATTGAAAGCCTACACCGGATTGTACATCCGCGAAGAGGTGCAGCAGGAATCATTGACCCGAAATATCGGCAACTTTTCCCGTTTTTTGGAGGCCGCAAGTTTTTCGCATGCCCAGCTGTTGAATATCAGCAACATCGCTCGCGAATGCTGTGTCGAGCGCAAAGTTGTCGAATCCTACATCACCATTCTCGACGACATCCTTTTGGCGTTTCAAATCCCGGTATTCACCAAAAGAGCCCAGCGGGCGCTGATCGCTCACCCCAAATTCTATTTTTTTGATGCCGGTGTTTTTCGCACATTGCGGCCCGCCGGCCCATTGGACAGACCGGAAGAGATCCAAGGTGCCGCCCTCGAAGGTCTGGTGGCTCAACATCTCAGAGCCTGGAATGCCTATGCCGGGGATCCCTATCAACTCTATTTTTGGCGCACTCGGGGCGGAGTTGAGGTCGATTTTGTCCTCTACGGAGAACCCGGTCTGATCGCCATCGAGGTGAAAAATACAGCCACTGTCCGTGCCAAAGACGTGCAGGGCTTGACCGCTTTCAGATCCGATTACCCGGACTGCAAACCGCTTCTTCTCTACCGCGGCCATGAAAAGTTGCGCATCAAAGAGGTTCCCTGCCTGCCCATCGAACAATTCCTGGTTGATTTAAAAGAAGTGAATGGTTACTGGTGACTGGTGATTAGTGACCAGTCGTCAACAGATACCAGTTATCACTTACCTGTCAACGTGTCAACGTGTCAACGTGGCAACGTGAGAAAATCCACCGCAAAGGCGCAAAGACGCAAAGAAAAAACAAAAACCCATTTTTAGTTTTTTACTATCAAAATCTTTTGCTCTTCTTTGCGTCCTTGCGTCTTGGCGGTTAATTTTTCTCTTGCTCCTCTTTGCGCCTTGGCGTCCTTGCGGTTAATCTTTCTCTTGCTCTTCTTTGCGTCTTGGCGTCTTGGCGTCTTGGCGGTTGATCTTTCTCTTGCTCTTCTTTGCGTCTTGGCGTCTTGGCGGTGAATCTTTAGAGATTGTACCCTTTACAGTGATCTTTAACCTTATTTTTGCTCTGCTGACCTTAGTAGAAAATGGCGATCCCCGTTTTCCCTAACCTTATTACCTTATTCCAATTGTATTTAATTTTCAATAAAAATAAGGTAATAAGGTTAATGGGTTTCTGGACCC
>JAKQJQ010000202.1 GCA_029561105.1 Bacteroidota bacterium | reverse complement strand
AGGCGTGAACAATAAATGAAGGCATTACAAAGGGGGGGACCTTCGTGCTCACAAATTTAAACGCTTTGCAGGCCAAACCGCAAGGGGGAACGGGGCCTAAAACGGGCCGGATGAAAACTTTAACTTACGAAGCTCGCTTTTCAGCAAGTGGAATGGCGCCAAAACAAACATGAATCATCCCGAATTTTATTCCATTGCAAATACTGAAGAAGGAATGCCCCGCCGCTGTTGTGCGTCCCGCCAACAGCAATTTATAACGAATTTCAGGCAAAATAGGGGATCAGTTTGCCTGGCATATGTGATAATTTGTCGTTGGCGGGACGCACAACGACGGCCGTGGCGGCTCGATTTATGATGGATGATTCCTGTTTGTGGCGGGGCGTCAAACGTTTAAAGAAGCAGGTCAAACGTTTGACTGCGAGCGTCAAATTTTTCACCTTCCGATTGAAATATTTGACTCCCCGAATGAAGTGTTTGATTCCCCGAACGAAGTGTTTTTCTGTTTTTGACCGGCGTTTCATTGCGGGGGGCAAAATTTTAACCCGCGTGGTCAAATATTTGATGGCATCGTTCAAAATTTTGGGTCGTGCCGTCAAAATTTTGATTCCAAGAACGAAACGCTTCATTCCGGGAATCAAATGCTTCATTCGGAGAGTCAAACACTTCGTTCCTGGACCTGAATGACCCTCCATTTGCGCCTTCATTGGCGTCCGTATTTCGTATGAGCAATTATTTCAAAGCGAAAAATCCGGGATGATTCATGTTTGACTGGTAAATGTTACGTGTTATCCTCCCCCGGCCTTCGGAGGGGGTGGCCGAAGGCCGGGGGAGGACGATAAAAACAAAAAAAGCAGCCCGCATACCGCGAACTGCTTTTTTGTAGTCAGTTGTGAGTTGTCAGTTGTGAGTTTGCTACGTACTCACAATTCACAACTCACCACTCACAATTCACATTTTCCGAAACTGCTTCACCTGCACCTGCGTACCCACCGCCAGACGGAACGTGTACATACCTTCCGGCAGCACATTCACATCGAGGTCGAAATCGGCGCTTTCCGCTTCCCAGTTGCCCGAAAGCACCTGGCGGCCCGTGTTGTCGAATACCTGCCAGCGGCCGTCGTTTAGCAGCGCTGCTTCCAGTTGGATGTGCACGCGGTCGGTGGCCGGCGAAGGCGCAATGCTGATGCTGCCGGTTTTGCCGAATACCACACTCACCACCGGACTGAATGATTCCGTGCCGTCGAAATCCACCTGGCGCAGGCGGTAGTAGTTGGTGCCTGCCAGCGGCTTTTCATCGGTGAAAGTATACGACTGCGGTACCTGCGTCGTGCCCGCTCCCTGTACGCGTCCGATCTCCGTGAAGTTCCGGGCATCGGCGCTGCGCTCGATGGCGAAATGGGAGTTGTTGAGCTCGGTGGCAGTGGAGAAGGTGAGGAGAACGTTTTGTTTTTGTAAAACTCCTCGAAAATCACTTAATGTTATAGGTAAGGCACAGCCTGTCCCATTTCCCGTTATGGTTATGGCATCTACCCTGTAATCAACACTCGCACTTGCATTTCTGAATCTTATAGTAGTAATTGTACCATTTAACCCTGTAAAACTAATGCTATAATAAGTTGATGGTGTAGCACCTGTAGAGGTTCCCGTTCCTGTAGAAACAGTAACTGTTCCTGCGGAAGTCCAAGGCCCTCCTGTTCCTGAAGTACTATATTCTACAATCAAATTATTACCATTATCAGCATTTGTAGATTTGCCCCCGAGGAAGGAAATATCGATAGATGAACAAGACGCTGGGGTCATCCCATCTATAACGAATGATTCACCAGCATTTAGGAGTACATTAAAGCCGCCATTAGGTGATACGGCTGATGTTCTTAAATCTCCATTTCCGCTATAAGTTAGCCCATCTTGATCAAAACCATTAGCGGATTCGTGAGAAGCAATTGTAAGACCATTGCTCCCTGTTCCTAAACTTTCAAAAAGAGTTTGTTGTGCTGAAATGCAATTTGATACAATGAATAAGCCTAGAAAAGTAAAAATAATTTTCATGCGGTAATCTTTTTGCCGTTGTCAGCGTCCCCGCCAACAACAAATTTTGAAGATCTTAAATGCCCAAAAGCAACATCTTTCCTTTCCGGCAACACATTGTCAGCGGGGACGCCAACAACGTATAAATGATAGCGCAGATTAAAAACAGCAAAATGATTGTGTAAGCCGCAAAAGTAACCCCAAATACCCACACCCTCCTTACATACCCCTATATTAACTTTCCGTAAAGCCAGTTCTGGCCGAAAAACCGCCGCATACCGGGGAGTAGGCGCCGTTTCGTATAGGTAGCACGTCCTTTAGGACGTCGGGACGAGGCCATTCATGGCCGTCCAAAACAATATAAATGAGATATGCGGCGCCTTGAAAGGCGCCATCCCGACGTCCTGAAGGACGTGCTACCCATTCGTGCTACCCGTACGTGTACACCTTGTGATCTACCAGAAC
>JAKQJQ010000187.1 GCA_029561105.1 Bacteroidota bacterium | reverse complement strand
CGATCGAACCAAAGGCAAGTCCCGCGCCAGTCGTTTTCTGGCTTGCTATGAGAATGAATAATTGCCCTGGCCGGTTTTTTCTGGTATCTGAACTCACAGAGTCTGTGCTATAAACAAAGTAAAAGTGATGAAGATCATAATGATAGAAGAGAATTTAACAAATGCGTCAACGCGGAAAAACCGGCCGGATCACGGGTCTTGCTTGCGCAACACCCGCGCCCGTCTCGTTTTTCCGGTTACGACAGACGTTAAACTCGCTAAATGAACCCATACGATGATTGGTAGAGGATTTGATTGTGATCGACCTGCGAAACAAATTGAAGAATAATTGTTGGCGACTTCGACAATGTGCCAGAAAGCTTTTCTGTCACGGTCTTTTCTGATTTTCGGGAGAAGCAAAGCCCGCGCCAGGCTTTCTGGCCAGGTATTTCGATCAGTAGTGACCCAACAAAGAATCGGTTTGTTGATGCGTCCAATGTCTGGTAAAATGCGATTGAAATGAACACAAAATTAATAAAATGCAAGTTTAACAAGTGCGTCAACCGGAAATTGGCCGCCGTTCACGGGTCTTGCGGAGCAAGCCCCGCGCCCGTCTGGCCATTTCCGGTTACGACTCGCGTTCTGGCAAAAAAACTAAAAAACCTGAACACCAAATGAATACCCTTGACCCTGCACCTCGTTTGGGCTACAATATATGTAGGTAGGTGATTAAAATGTCAAAAACCGCAACGATTCGGGCCAGAGTAGAACCTTCTTTGAAAGATCATGTTGAAAGGATTTTCGAAAAATTAGGATTGAACGCAACTCAAGCAATAAATTTATTTTACAAGCAGGTTGAGCTCAACAATGGGCTTCCTTTTGATCTGAAAGTTCCAAATGAGACAACATTGCAAACCTTTCAGGATTCAGAATCCGGAAAGAATCTAGTTGAATGCAAAGATGCTGAAGATATGTTCAAAAAGCTCGGAATATAATGCTAAAACCAATTTTTACAAAACAGTTTGAGAAGGATCTAAAAAAGGCTAAAAGACGCGGCAAAAACCTTGAAAAAATCAAAATAATTGTAAACACATTGGTTGCCGGCAAAATATTAGACGCGATTTATAAAGATCATCAGTTAGTTGGCAACTTTGTCGCAAGACGAGAATGTCATGTTGAATCCGATTGGCTTCTGATTTATAGAATCACAGAAGATTCAGTATTTTTTGAGAGAACTGGCTCCCATTCTGATTTATTCGGTTAAAACCATCAAATCAGAAGTAAAAAAATGATAAATGCAAGCCAGAACAATCGCATAGACGCGGAAAATAAGGCCGGATCACGGGTCTTGCTTACGCAACACCCGCGCCCGTCTCTTATTTCCGGTCATGACTGGCGTTATGCTCTGTGAGCCGGGTTATTGGCGAAGCGAACGTATGACGATTACAGCAATAAACGCAAAGGGTAAAAAATAATGACATGGAGAACGACCAGAACACTTTTACAGCCTCAAAATCTGGACTTCAATGAGTTTGAGATTCTTACTTCCGTAATTGAGGGCGCCCGAATTGTCGGCATTGGCGAGGGCGCTCATTTTGTCGCGGAGTTTTCACTGGCTAGAGCAAGTCTTATCCGCTATTTGGTCGAAAGGCATGATTTTAATGCGATTGGTTTGGAATGTGGGGCGATTCAGGCATCCCGGTTATCTGAATGGCTCAACTCAACAGCCGGTGCTCATGAACTTGAGCGATTTTCGGATACCCTGACCTTTTCTGTGTATGGCTCAGTGCTGATCTGGCTGAAATCATATCTCCGCGAATCAGGAAGAAAACTGCAGTTAGTCGGAATCGACTTACCCAACACCCTGAACCCAAGGGACGACCTAGCGCAATTGGCCGAAATTATCCAGCTCATCGATCACCTCATGAAACCGCACGTTGATATGCTGACTCACTTGTTGGCGTCCATTGATGGCCAGTCGGCGGTTATTTCATCGGCAAAATGGGGGGAGCTAGAAACGGCTCGGCAGGAGAAAGCTATCTCAGGGGTAACCAGATTGAAGCTCCGCTTGGCGTCGCTTGCCCCTGTCCTGAAAAAACACGTCAACAGCGATTTGTTCCGAAAAGCCTCTGATCGAATAGAGTCGATAGAGTATACGTTGGAAACCTTGCGTATAATGAAAACTTTCTTCGATGGTACCTCTCTTGAGGGAGATACTTCCGTACGTGACTCGTATATGGCGGGCGTAGTAGATGGAATGGTTCGAGCGAATCCGGATGTGAAGATAATTCTGCTGGCGCACAACAATCATTTACAAAAAACCCCAGTCTCCTTTTCAGGCGAGCTTACGGCTGTTCCCATGGGGCAGCACCTCGCAGAGAGGGTGAATTACCGTGCGATTGCATTCACCCATCTTGGACCCACCGTGCCGGAAATGCATTTCCCATCGCCCGACAGTCCTCTTGGATTCTCTGTTGTGACCACGCCTGCCGATGCAATCCGTGAGGATAGTATGGAACAGTATGTCATCGACGCCTGTGGTACGG
>JAKQJQ010000185.1 GCA_029561105.1 Bacteroidota bacterium | reverse complement strand
TTCTGGGCATTTTTGATCACGTTCATGTCTGTCGATGAAGCGATGGTTACATCCAGTCTTTTTTTCCAGTTGTAATTGGCTTTGTTGGCTTCGAAGAAATTCTTGAGGCCAATCGTGTCTGTTTTAGAACGTTCCCAAATTTCTTTCTCCATGAGATCAAAAAGCAACAAGCCGTCGCGGTATTCGTCCATGATGGCGGCAAAATCGGGGAAAGTATTTTCGAGGTTATCTATATAGTATTTGTTGAGTTGCACATCGACAAATTTCTCGTAAAGATTGTCGGTCAATTGGCTTACCGGTTTGATGGTATTGTTTCCTTTTTCCTGATCTTTTACAAATTTGAGGAAATCGGTTCCTGTAACGGTCCTTTCCTTGATGGCGAACAATTTTTTGTCATAGGGTTTGGTGTCGGCGGGGATTTCCCATTTGTTTTCGTAGTAAGTATCGTTCACGGTTTTGGTCGCGGCCGAATACACTTTGTTGTCGCGTTTGATTGGGAACTGTTTGCGCAATTTCTCGTTGATCGAGTTGGTGATGAGCCTTGAGCGGTCATCTTTACCTACTTTATTTTCGAGTTCTGCTTTCATCTCGTCGAACGACTTCAACGGATGCTTCTCAATGAGCTTGACAATGTGCCACCCAAATTTACTCTGGAAAGGCGCTGACACGGGCTTATCTGCAGTCAACGAAAACGCAGCGTTCTCAAATTCCTCAGAACTCAATTGCCCCGACCCAAAACGAGAAAGCAAACCGCCTTTGGAAGACGAAGATTTGTCTTCTGAGAACTGTTTGGCCAAACTTTCAAAGCTTTCACCTTGTTGGATTTTTTTGTAAATGTCACGGATTTTTGCTTCGGCAGCCGCCTTTTCCTCGGGCTTATCTTCTTTTGGATTGAGGATCATGATATGGGCAACAGTGACTTCGCCGCGATTAGCCCTTTCATCATCGACTTTGATGATGTGGTAACCAAAACGGGTGCGTACCGGATTAGAAATCTTGCCTTTGGGTGTTTTAAACGCAGCCGATTCGAAAGCATAAACCATTCTAAATGACGAGAAGTATCCTAAATCGCCACGGTTGTCTTTTGCCGATGGATCTTGAGAGTTTTGTACTGCCAATTCGCCAAAGTCTTCGCCGTTTAACGCGCGTTTGCGGATGTCCATGATTTTATTGTAAGCCACGAGTGTATCGGCCGGTGCCGCATTTTCATCCAAGGTAATCAAAATGTGCGAAGCACGGATTTCCTTGAGCGAACGCTGGTAACCTTCTTCAACGAGTTCTTTGGTTACTTTAGAGTCGGTAAGGTAATTTTTGGAAAGCTGGGTGCGGTAGGTGGCCAGTTCATTTTTGTATGCCTCTCCGTTCTGGAGCCCTAATTTATTGGCCTTGTTAATTTTGAGCTTGTAACCGATGAACAATTCGAGGTATTGCGTGAGGTCTTTTTGGGATTCATCTTTTACTAAATCTAAATTCTTATTGTAAACTCTTGAAAATTCATCGGTATAATAAGGTTTGTCGTCAATGGTGAAAAGCACTTCCTTTTTGGTGGTTTGGGCGAAAGCCGCTATATTCAAGGAAAGTAGTAATCCTAAAACCAATTGTTTCATTTTCATTCTTTTTAAATTGCGGTTTGTTGGTAAATTTAAATTTATGATGGATTTATTCTGCTGCGTTCCACACTGTTTGGCAAAAACGCCTCGGATTTATTGTTGTCTCGAATGTTAAATTGAGTCAACAAAAATAACAATTCAAATGCATTAAACAAGTATAGCGGTTACTATTAACAAAAAATTATACGCTGCAAATACCCCAGTAAAATCAAGGTTTTCAAGTGTTTTAAATTCGACTTTGTTTCAAATCCTGATTTATGTAATCGAATAAATAGTACTTTTGCAGACCATTTACAAACACCTATGAGTTTTACAAAAGAAATACAACGACGGAGGACCTTTGGAATCATCTCGCACCCCGATGCGGGTAAAACCACACTAACCGAAAAACTATTGCTTTTTGGAGGAGCAATTCAAGAAGCCGGTGCAGTCAAAAACAACAAAATCAAGAAAGGAGCTACATCGGATTTCATGGAAATCGAGCGCCAAAGAGGAATTTCTGTGTCTACTTCGGTGTTGGCTTTCAATTATAAGGACAAGAAAATAAACATCCTGGATACGCCCGGACACAAGGATTTTGCCGAGGACACTTTTCGTACCCTCACCGCCGTAGATAGTGTGATTGTAGTGATCGACGTAGCCAAAGGGGTTGAGGAACAAACCGAGAAACTCGTGGCGGTTTGCCGAATGCGCAACATCCCGATTATTGTATTCATCAACAAGCTCGACCGTGAAGGAAAAGACGCCTTTGACCTGATGGATGAAGTAGAACAAAAACTAGCACTCAAGGTTACGCCGTTGAGTTTCCCAATTGGTATGGGCTACGATTTTCAGGGTATCTATAATTTGTGGGAACAAAATATCAATTTATTCAGTGGCGACAGCCGTAAGAACATTGAGGAAACGATTGCGTTTTCGGATGTACAAAGCCCGGAGCTTGAAAAAATCATAGGCCAAAAGCCGGCAGATAAGCTCCGAGAAGAATTAGAACTGATCGATGAAGTTTATCCAAAATTCGATCGTGAACAATATCTTGAAGGGAAACTGCAACCCGTTTTTTTTGGATCTGCTTTGAATAATTTTGGCGTCAGGGAATTGCTGGATTGCTTTGTGGAGATAGCGCCATCACCCAGACCAAAGGACTCCGAAACGCGCGAAGTAAAGCCCGAGGAAACCAAAATGTCTGGCTTTGTGTTTAAAATCCATGCCAACATGGACCCAAAACACCGCGACCGCTTGGCTTTTGTGAAGATTGTTTCGGGTACTTTTGAAAGAAACAAGCCGTATTTACATGTCCGTCAAGGCAAAAATTTAAAATTCTCCAGTCCAAACGCATTCTTTGCCGAGAAAAAGGAAATTGTCGACATTTCTTATCCGGGCGATATCGTGGGTTTGCATGATACCGGGAACTTTAAGATTGGCGATACCTTGACCGAGGGAGAATCGATGAGTTTTAAAGGAATCCCAAGCTTTTCGCCAGAACATTTCCGATACATCAATAATGCCGACCCAATGAAAGCCAAACAGCTCGACAAAGGAATTGACCAGCTCATGGATGAAGGTGTTGCACAGTTATTTACTCTTGAGATGAACAACCGAAAAGTAATCGGGACAGTAGGTGCCTTGCAGTATGAGGTAATCCAGTACCGACTGGAACACGAATACGGAGCCAAATGTACTTACGAGAATTTTCCGGTACACAAAGCTTGTTGGGTAAAACCAGACGATCCAAAAAACGACGAATTCAAGGAGTTTAAAAGAATCAAGCAAAAGTTTTTGGCGCATGACAAATTTGGGCAATTGGTGTTTTTGGCAGACTCTGACTTTACGATTCAAATGACCCAAAGCAAATACCCTACGGTGAAGCTTTATTTCACTTCGGAGTTTGACTAATAAAAATACATAACTACAACGTAATATGAGACTTACCGTCAAAAAAACAGGTGCCAGATTCATTATTTTAGACAACTCCCTAGTTTTTTAAATAATGATTCATATATTTGCATCTTAATATACTACTGGAAATGAAAAACAATTTATTCAAAATTTACATCCTTGCCTTTTTCCTATTGACAGATTTTATCCTGTTTGCCCAACCAGGAGACGATGATGGCGGTGGAGGTTTGGAAGGAAATGACCCACCTCCTGCCCCTATAAACGACAAGTTGGTATGGCTAGGCGTCGCAGCTGTCCTTTTTGCATTTTACAGCTTCAATAGAAAACGCAAAGTTGCTTAATACAATTTTATTTGAAAATACAACCGGCTGAATAGTCGGTTTTTTTGTGTCCAATTCAAAAATTTTTATGGCGCCACGGGCGGGCTGTTCGCTATATCTTTTGCGGTGCACGAACCTCATCGCTTACGCAGCCATAAAAATAATTCACGGCATTATTTAAGACTTGTATGTCCAAAAATCCGCAAAAGGATACCGCTTCCATCCCTGGCGCAGTAAATACTCACCACGTGCTTTATGCTTAAATTACGATTAGACTTAGTAGGTTTTTTTCTTGCGCAACGTCTATAAGCAAAGCAGCCTTCCTTTTTCGTCAAATATGAAAGTCATAGAACGTTAGCTAATTTCAGAAAATAAAAAAAGCCTCCCCGTTTCCGGGAAGGCTTTCATTTTATGCTTGAGATTAATTATCTCTTGATCACGCGAAGTGTCTTAGCATTCTCACCTTGTGATACAATAACATTGTAAACACCTGATGGGTATCTGCTTCCAAGCTCTTGCGTACCCAATTCAGATACACTGATCTCTTTAGACTCAACGAGTTTTCCGATCATGTCGTAAACCTTAACCGATACGCTTTCCTCTGCCGAGGTGTTGATATCCAATTTGAAGTTCTCAGCAAATGGGTTCGGGTAAGTCTTCACATCGAATACAGTCACCGGAGCAGCTGCAGTTCTTGCGAATCCACCGGTGGTGGTCACCGTACAGCTAGGACCGAAGTCACCATAA
>JAKQJQ010000182.1 GCA_029561105.1 Bacteroidota bacterium | reverse complement strand
CGAAAGAAACTCGATCCGCCCAACACTCGATGTCAACGGGATTTGGGGCGGCTACACCGGCGAAGGCGCCAAAACCGTCATCGCGAGTAAGGCATTTGCCAAAATCTCGATGCGCCTTGTACCCAATCAAGACTGGGAGGAAATCACCGAGCTCTTCACCAAACACTTCGAAAGCATTGCGCCAAGCGGAGTCACTGTTAAAGTGAAACCACACCACGGCGGTCAGGGTTATGTTACACCGATTGACAGCATCGGCTACAAGGCGGCCAATAAGGCGTATACCGAAACCTTTGGCGTCCCTGCGATTCCGGTGCGTTCGGGTGGTTCTATACCGATTGTCGCGTTGTTTGAGAAAGAACTCAAAAGCAAAACAATCCTCATGGGGTTTGGGCTTGACAGCGACGCGATCCATTCACCAAACGAGCATTTTGGAATCTTCAATTACCTCAAGGGTATTGAAACGATTCCGCTGTTTTACAAATATTTTGTTGAATTGAGTAAATAAATGAATCCGCTGTAATGGCGGATTTTTTTTTGGGCGCCACGGGCGGGCTGTACGCTTTATCTTTTACGGCCTCGCTGCGCTCGGCCGTAAAAGGATACCGCTGCCATCCCTGGCGCGATTTGGTTTCACAGGGAGATTCCGGTTTGGAATCATGTTCTCCTTCTTTTGCCTTGCCGCAAATGCAATTCACCGAACACCGCTTACAAATATTAGCTCGGTGACGTAAAAGAAGCAAAACGGCAGTCGGCACATAAGATTTGCTAAAAATCAAACGCATTAGCTAAAGCAAATAATGGCCACATCTGGCTCCTTCGCTAAAACAGTTCACAGAACTGTTTTCTAACGCTCGGCCCTGCTCAGACAGAATTTGTTTCTTAACGCTAATGCGTTTGATTTTAACTTCGTTCAGTCGGCGTACGACCTCGGGTCAAGACAAAAGAAAGCCTGCGGCAGCATAGCCCCGATGGCAGTGAAAATCCTTTTGTTTTTTCTTTAAAAACAAAAAGATTGCAACGGAAAGCCGGGGCCCGAGCGTCAGCGAACTGGCGAAGCAAACAGCTCCAAAAAAACTACTCTACTTTCAAAATCACCGGCAAAGTAAACTGCGTCTTCACCGGAACGCCACGCTTAATCGCGGGATTGATTTTCGGGAAATCGACCAAGCGGGTTTTGAGAATGCTGTCTATTTTTGAAGTGTTGTAAGAAAGCGAATCCTTAATTTGGGGCTCGAATTGCATCGTAGAATCGGGCAGAACCGTTACCTTTACATTGATCGTGTCGAGCTGCGGGTAAAGCACCGCGAGTGTGTCGGCATTGAGTTTTTCCTGGATGAGCCGGGTGAGGAATTCAAAAAAGCACTGTTGCTTTTGCGATTTGTCGGTGATAGAATCACAGTCGGCTACCGACGGATACTCATCGACCTTGCTCCAGTTAATGGATTTGAGTTGCTCCTGAAGCAGTTCATCTTTTGACGGCACCTGTTTTTCAAAATACTGGCATGAGCCAAAGAGTAACGGGCTTAAGAATAGTATCAGGATTTTTTTTCTCATCTGTGGAAAACCGGATTTTTGCGGTCTTAAAAGTACAATTTTAATTTTCAAATATAAAAATATTTATGGATGCGTTGCTGCTGGTTTTGGGTTTACTCTGTATGTTGGGCGGGATTTTGGGCAGTTTCCTGCCGGTATTGCCCGGACCGGGTTTGAG
>JAKQJQ010000177.1 GCA_029561105.1 Bacteroidota bacterium | reverse complement strand
GCGACCTAAAGCGTTCTTCATGTACTTACGACCGAACTCATCAATATACTGCTCTAGCACAGTCAGCGCATCCCCTGCATCGTTGATGTTGGGGATGCTGTACTGCTTAATGAAATATGTTTGGTCGATTAGGTACATTTATTTAGCCTTTTCTGTCTTTGCTGGTTTATCTTTCACCTCTTCGACTGCCTTTGAATCAATACACGCTTGCGCCGTACTGTCTGGCATATCTTTAATGATGTCGCCTTTTGAATAACGACCCCATTTATCTAAGATTACACGAACATCCATTACGAAGCTTCGATTGCGGTTTTGATAGTCGCGATGTCGTCGTAGATAAATGCTTGCTCATCCAAACGTTTAACAAACGCGTGGAAACGGCTTTCTCCAAGGATAACGAACTGGTTTTTGATGAAGTCATCATTAACCCATCCGATACGCACTGAGTAAGGAACATAGTTAGTTACGTTGTACTTGGTTAAATCCGCAACGAATACTTTACCAACGGTAATATCTTCATCCGGCACAATCATAACACCTCCGATAACAACCATGTTGAACAGCCCTGCCGTTGGGTACAATGGATGACCGAAACCATCTTTTGCAGCAACGAAGTTCACAAAGAAATCAACAGGGTTTACCATTGCGATGTTTGGCATGTAGTTCATTTCATCCTCATAGTTATGAGTAGTGAAAATGTCAGTCACAGCGGCGTTGATAACATCCATGATGTTTGGTGCGGTTACGGTGTTGGCTAACGCACCAGCAGAAAACGCACGTCCGTAAGTTGTGGCTCCTCTAGGGTTTGGTGAAACACCGTCTCCATTAAGGATTCCTTTTGCTTTTTTACGGTTGTGTTTCTTAAACAAGAAATCAGTTGCGATTGACTGTAAACCAACTATGTCGGTAACAGCCTCTTCGGTTAACTTGATCCAAGCGGCCAACTTCACAGGGTTTGCAAACCTTGTCTCAATCTTGAAATCGATTTGTGGCTTAGTGCCTGCTTCAGCAAGAAACGTGTAATCCCCGTCTTTAGGTACGGTTTCGGTATAAGGGTACGAGGCCAAGCTGGTTTCCAAAGTGGTAACACGGCTCATAATCGAATCCTGGCGCAGGTTTACGTTCGGAGCTGGTGCGAATTGCTGGTAAAAGTAATCGGGCGGGGTGCCAACAGGAGCCGCAGACGCGGTTGTCATGGTAGCTACTGCCTTGTCTATTTCCAACTCAACAAAACCACCGCCTTTAAACGTTGCTTTGATGTCGTTGTGTTTCTCGGTAATCCACGAACTGACAACCTCTTTCAACGTTTTGTTGCTCGGATTGTTGCCCATGAACTTTTCTTTGATTGCTCCCAACTGCTCTGAAATATCGGCCAATTCCGTTTTCAATGTCTCGTGGTCGAAATCTTTGTGCTTTTCAATAAATTCGCTAAGCGTCTTATTGATAGCGTTGAAATCTTCTTTGCTCGCTGCATTCCCTAAATCGGTCTTTAATGCTGCCAGCGCCGTGTTGATTTGCTCGGCTGCTTTTTCTGCTTCTGTCATTTTTTTAGACTTTGATGTTTAAATAAAATTTTTCTAACTCTTCTTTTTGAGTGGCTGCTGCCGGATCGGTTTGTTCTGAAAGTGATTTCTCGGTTTTCAGATTATT
>JAKQJQ010000175.1 GCA_029561105.1 Bacteroidota bacterium | reverse complement strand
TCGTTTGTGTTTGGCAGCATGCAAGGCAGTTTCTACATCGCCGTGAGTACCGCCAAGCCCAAAGATGAATCAGAATACGACCTTGAGAAAGGCTTGCAAGGAACGGTAAACGGTTTTGGCGGACAAGACATTGCCATGCAGCAGGCCGATTTCCAAACCAAGGAAGGCATAGAAGGAATCAAAGGTTTCGGGACTTTCGTGAAAATCGACCCGATTGCCAAGAAAAGCATGAAAATCTATTTCGACATCTTGATTTTCAAGGAAGCCAACGGTTTCCAGCAAATCATCATTTTGCACGAAGAAGGCGATAAATATGCCGAGCAGATTACCGAGCGCATGCTCAATTCGGTCGAACTTCAAAAAGCCGCACCATGATGAAGGAAATCACCTTTTTAAATCCGGGTTTCTTTTGGCTGTTCACGTTGCTGCCAGTGGCGATTGCCTGGTACATCTGGAAACGCAAACAGCAAACGGCCACGCTCAAGATTAGTTCGCTGAAGGGTTTCCAGGCGTCGGGCTCGATTCTGGCCAAGTTGCAACCGCTGCTGTTTGTCTTGCGATTGCTCGCACTCAGTGCGCTGATTGTGGCCATGGCACGCCCCAGAACTGTACACATCAGCAACGAAACCAAGACCACCAAAGGAATCGACATTGTTATGGCAGTTGACGTTTCGGGTAGTATGCTCGCCAAGGATTTGAAACCCAATCGTATGGAAGCGCTCAAACGTGTGGCCTCGGATTTCGTCAAGGAACGTCCCAATGACCGCATCGGGCTCGTGGTTTACGCGGCCGAAGCCTATACCAAATGCCCGGTGACGAGTGACAAGGCGGTTGTTTTGGATGCCATCAAATCCATCAAATACGACAACGTTTTACAGGACGGAACCGCCATCGGCATGGGTTTGACCACTGCGGTGAATCGATTAAAGGATAGCAAAGCCAAAAGCAAAGTCATCATTTTGCTGACCGATGGAGTGAATAACGCCGGATTCATCGAGCCCGAAACCGCGTCGGATATCGCGCAGCAGTACGGTATCAAAGTGTATACGATTGGAATCGGGACCAATGGTATGGCCGAATTCCCGTACGCGATTGCACCCAACGGGCAATTCCTCTTCAGGATGATGCAGGTAGAGATTGATCAGGAACTCATGAAAAGCATCGCCAGGAAAACCGGAGGAAAATACTTCCGCGCGACCGGAAACCAGAAGCTTGCCGAGATTTACAAAGCCATCAACAAACTCGAAACCACCGAAATAGAAGAGCTCAGGTTCTACGATTACGACGAAAAATACAGGCCCTTGGTTTTGCTTGCGGGCGTTTTACTATTGATTGAAATCGGGCTCCGAAACACACTTTTCAGAAGTTTTATATAATGTACGAATTAGAAGAAAAAGGCTATCTCTATTTGCTTGGCATCATCCCGTTCTTGGTGCTGGTTTTCGCTTACCTCCAATTCTGGAAAAGAAAAAAGCAGCGTGAATTTGGTGATTGGGCGCTCGTGCGGAAACTCAGTCCCGAAAAATCGGTGTTCAAGCCGATACTCAAATTTACGCTATTGATGCTGGCTTTGGCGGCGCTCGTGATTGGGCTCGTAAACCCAAAAATCGGCACCAAGATGGAAACCGTCAAACGCGAAGGCATCGATATTGTTTTTGCTGTCGACGTCTCGAAAAGTATGCTCGCCGAAGACGTGGCACCCAGCCGACTCGACAAATCCAAACAGATCGTCTCGCAGATCATCAACCAACTCGGCAACGACCGCATTGGGATTGTGGCTTACGCCGGAAGCGCGTTCCCGGTTTTACCCATCACCACCGATTATGGTGTGGCCAAAATGTTCTTGCAGAGCATGAATACCACAATGGTTTCCTCGCAAGGCACCTCGCTCGACGAAGCCATTAAATTGTCATCGACCTTTTTTGACAAAGGCAACAAGACGAGCAAACTGCTGATAATGATTTCGGATGGCGAAGATCATTCAGAAGGTGCAGAATCGGCGGCCGAAGAAGCCAATAAAGCGGGAATGAAAATCATCACGATTGGTGTGGGAACAGAAAAGGGAGGCCCGATTCCGCTCAAACGCAACGGCATCGTAGAAAGTTTTAAACGCGACAACAACAACCAGGTCGTGGTCACCAAACGCAATAACGAAAGTTTGATGGCGATTGCCAAAGCCACCAAAGGCGGTTATGTAGATGGGAACAACACCAAAGAAGTGCTTGCTTATGTCAAGAAAGCACTCGACAATATCGAAAAAACAGAGTTTGAGGCAACACAGATGGCCGATTTCGAGTCGCAGTTCCAATGGTTTTTGGGGATTGCATTCGCGTTGTTGCTGCTCGATGTTTTCCTTTTAGAAAAAACCACAAGCTGGATCAGGAAGTTGAACCTATTTAATGAAAAGGAATAATGGAGGTTCAAAGACACATATCAAACCAAACGTTATCGGTACGCCAAAAGCTATTGTTTTTCGGGTTATTATTATTTTCTTTGGCGTCGGCCGCGCAGCAAAAAGATAAAAACCTGCAAGCCGGAAATGCCGAGTTCGACTCAAAGAAATACGCCGAAGCCGAAGCCGAGTATCGGATTTCTAAATCGAAAACGCCCAAGAACGCCACCGCGGCATACAATATGGGCAATGCGATTTATAGGCAGAATGCCATTTCTGAAGCAAAAACCGCATTCCGCAAGGCGATTGAAAGTACCAATGACAGATCGCAAAGGCACACGGCTTTCCATAATTTGGGCAATGCGCTTATGAAAGAGAAAGATTATTCGGGCGCAGTAGAGGCGTATAAAAATGCGCTGCGCAATGGTCCTGAAGACGAGCAAACCCGCTATAATTATGCACTGGCAAAAAAAATGCTCAAGGACAATCCGCCTAAAAAGGACGACAAAAAAGACGATAAAAAGGACAAAGACAAAGACAAGAAAAAAGACCAGGACAAGGACAAAGACAAGAATAAGGACGACAAGAACAAAGATAACAAAGACAAAAAAGACGATAAGAAAGACGGCGACAAAGACCCCAAAGACAAAGGCAAAGACGACAAACAACAGGGACAGCCCAAACCAAAACCCGGAGGCATCTCTAAAGAACGCATACAAAACCTCATGGACGCCGTAAACAACGAAGAGAAAAAAGTACAGGACAAGGTCAACGCCAAAAAGGTAAAAGGCCAGCCGGTGCAAACAGAAAAGGATTGGTAAGACAATGAAAAGATATATCGTATTATTATTACTGTGTTGTAACGGACTTTGGGCGCAAGTGCAATTTGAAGCCAAGGTCAGTAAAACCACGCTCGGGCTCAACGAAAGGCTGCGCATTGATTTTACGATGAATGATGACGGCGACAATTTTTCACCGCCATCGTTTGAAGGATTCCGGGTTGTTGGCGGCCCAAGCCAGCAAGTAAGCCAGTCGTGGATCAATGGCCGTGCCTCGTTTCAGAAATCGTACTCGTATTATTTATTGCCTACACAGAAAGGAACCTTGGTGATCAAACAGGCTTCGGTAGAAATCAACGGACAAATCTACAAGACCAATCCCATCAGGGTCAACGTCACCAACGCCGTCGAGCAGCCCCGCGATCCAAACGATGCGCCGCAAGTCTCGGCCGACGAAGCGCTGCACCTCGTCGCCGAAGTCTCTAAAGGCAATCCGTATCTAAATGAACCCATTACCGTGGTGTACAAATTGTTCTTTAGCTACAATATCGGGATTACCAATTGGCGCGAACTCGAAAAGCCCAAATACAATGACTTCTGGAGCCAAAACATAGACATCAAGCAACTTGTGGCCGAAGAAGGCAAATACAACGGTGAGCGTTACCGTTACGTTACGCTGCGCAAAACGGTGTTGTATCCGCAGAAATCGGGCAAGCTCACCATCGAGCCACTATCGCTCGACATCGATGTGCAATTGCCCACCAACCGCCGCAATATCTTTGGCCAGGTGCAGATTATTGAAGACCACAAACGCGTATCTGCCGGAAGCAAAACCATCACTGTACGGCCATTACCCGAAGCAGGAAAGCCGGTTGATTTTTCGGGCGCTGTAGGCCGTTTCAATTTTACGGTGATACCCACCAAAACCAACCTCAAAAGCGGTGAATCGCTCGATTTGAAAGTAGCCGTTTCGGGTAACGGCAACCTTAAATTATTTAGTTTGCCCAAACCGGTCGTACCCAATTCATTTGAGATGTACGATCCAGTGCATAGCGAAAACGTACAGACGCCACTCTCTGGGATGAACGGCAGCATTTCAGATTTGTACACAATTGTCCCGCAATTCAAGGGTAAATACCCGATCAAGCCCCTGTCGTTTACGTATTTCGATCTCTCGACGGGCAAATACAAAACGATCACCTCGCCCGAAATCATGATTAACGTGCTCGACGGGCCAACGGCTGGCGCTGCTCACGCGGTAGCTTCGGCCAATACCGGTGTTAATAAAATGCAAGTTACGGCGGGTGAACAGTTTGGATTCATCAAAACCAAGACAAAATTGACTTCGACCAAAAGGAATGATTTTCTCGGATCTGGGCTGTTTTACGGCTTGTTGTTTGCGCCGTTTTTGTGCATCCCGCTCATTGTGCTCGTCCGCAAGAAAAAAGAAGCAATTGACGGCGATGTACAAGGCAACCGTATCAAAATGAACAACAAATTAGCCAAGAAATATTTGTCGGAAGCCAAAGTCAATATCGGCGACAAGGAACGTTTTTACGTGGCGCTTGAAAAGGCGTTGCATAATTTCCTGAAGGCCAAGCTTCATATCGAAACGTCCGAAATGAGCAAGGAAAGGATCCGGGAAATATTATTGTCGCGTTCGGCCAAACCCGAAACCGTACAGGATTTTATCGCACTCACTGAAAACTGCGAATTTGCAAGATACGCTCCTGCGTCAAGCAACGCCATCCAACAGGATTACGACAAAGCGGTGGCAATTATCTCTGACCTGGAAAAACAACTTAACAATTGATAATTGACAATTGATAATTAAAAAGAAATGAAAAAGTTAGCCTTTATATTCCTACTCTTTACGCAGGTGTTCTTCGCCCAAAGCGGCTTTGAAATAGGCAATGCGTTGTACCAAAAGGGCAATTATGAAGGCGCCATTACGGCTTACGAAAATGTATTGCAGACCAAAAAGCAATCGGCAGAATTGTATTTCAACCTGGGCAATTGCTACTACAAGCTTAATAAGGTCGCGCCGGCGATTTACAATTACGAAAAGGCATTGGTACTCAATCCGGGTGATACAGAAATTCAGAACAACCTCCGCTTTGCGCACAAAATGACCATCGATGAGATCAAGGACGTGCCCAAGGTAGGATTTGCCAAGATGCTACGCGATTTTACGGGAAATTGCTCTTACGATGGCTGGGCTTGGATGGCCGTTTCTTTTGCGGGTTTGTTTTTGTTGTTTTTCCTTGGCTATTATTTCTCTGCAACCACGCTACTCAAACGCATTTTTTTTGTGGGAATGTTTGTGGTGGTGTTCCTGATCCTGATCAGCGTTATGGCTGCTATTTCGGAGAAAAACCATTATGAAACCGAACGCCCGGCAATTGTGTTCGCAGAAATGGCTTCGGTGAAAAGCGAGCCCAAAGCTTCGGGCGCCGATGTTTTTGTACTGCACGAAGGCACGAAGGTGTTTGTGGAGGAAGTACTTGACAACTGGAAAAAAATCCAACTCACAGACGGCACCGAAGGCTGGATTGAAAGCAGCGCGATTAAGGAGGTGAAATAAAAGACACGCTGCGCTTTAGACGTTACATCTTTGTTATTCTTTGGGATCTTCGAGCTCGAAACCGGCTGAATTGAATGCCGTAAACCAATCTTCAATCGCGGGATAAATGGCTTTGGACACTTCGCGAACCGGATGGAAAAGCACGGACTTGTCTTGATTTTCCTTCGACAAAAATACCTCCGTAGAATTGATTTTCTGGAACAGGTTGAGCAAAATACTCAACGTGAGCAAGGTCTTAAGCAAACCGAAAACCCCGCCTAAAATCTTGTTGAACAATCCGAGTGCGGTAAAATTAGCGATTGACGTGAACACTTTTGCGAGCATCGAAACAGCAACAATCACGAGCAGGAACGTCAGCGCAAATGCCGAAACCTGGATTACTTTAGGATTCCAGCTGGTGTAATGGCTCTCTAGGAAATCTTTCATTAGGTAGGAGAATTTAATGGCGATGAAAATCCCGACGAGCATAGATACCAGCGACGCCAGTTCTACAAAAAAACCGTTTTTGACGCCTTTGACCAATCCGTAACCCAAAAAAACGCAAAGGATGATGTCTAGTGTAGCCATAAAATTCTATTTTGGTGCAAATATAAATGTTTTGGCTTTGGCGCAATTCCTATCTTTGCAGCCGCGGCGCAAACCGCGGTAAATAGTCCAACAATGTCAAGAGATACACAACTCAAGGAGCGCTGGGAAAAGCTCGTCGAAATACTGTCGAACCAATTTTCGCAAGGCGAGGATTTAGACCTCGATGCCATCATTTATTTGATTGGCGTGCAAGAATTGGGCAAAGTCCACAACAAGTTCAAGAAGGACGAGAAGGTCAATCTAATGCACATTGCCATTTGTCGTTTGCTCGAACCCTACGGATTCTATGCATTCGATTATTTCGATGCCGACGGTTGGCCGCACTACAAAGTCAAGGAAGAATTGCCTCCACTCAAAGCCGGTGAGCAATCGGTGTTGATGAAAGAAGCCATTGTGAATTATTTCCTCGAACGCGAATTCATCGACTAAGATTTTCTTTGTGAACCTTCCGCCAAGCTTACAAACTTTGCGTATAAATCGCTAAATTTGCGCGCTTAATACCTAATGAAAATGATAGATAAGATCAAAGAATATATCGGCGAGGCACAACAGTTCTCAACACAGGATGTTGCAGAACTCGAGGCTTTTCGTATCAAATTCCTCGGAAGCAAAGGTTTGCTCAAAGATTTTTTTGCCGAGTTCAGGAATGTTCCTGCCGAGCAGAAAAAGGAGTTTGGACAAGTCATCAACTTACTCAAAACGACCGCCGAAGATAAGGTAAAAACGATTGCCGAATCGCTTGAGAGCAAAGCCGAGAACACCAGTATTTACGGTGATTTGACGCGTCCCGGCGAACCGGTCACCATAGGCTCACGCCACCCCATTTCATTGGTCAAGAACCAGATCACCGATATTTTCTCGAACATCGGTTTCAATGTTTCTGAAGGCCCTGAGATTGAGGATGACTGGCACAATTTCACCGCGCTTAATTTGCCAGAATACCACCCGGCGCGCGACATGCAGGATACGTTTTTCATCCAGACCAACCCCGATATTTTATTGCGAACTCATACGTCATCGGTGCAAGTGCGGTATATGGAGAACAACAAACCGCCAATCCGTACGATTTCGCCGGGACGCGTGTTTAGAAACGAGGCTGTTTCGTCGCGTTCGCACTGTATTTTCCATCAGGTAGAAGGCTTGTACATTGACAAGGACGTTTCGTTTGCCGACCTCAAGCAAACACTTTTATATTTCACCAAGGAAATGTTCGGCAAGAGCAAAATCCGTTTGCGTCCGTCGTATTTTCCATTTACCGAGCCGAGCGCCGAGGTAGACATCTATTGGGGACTCAAAACAGAAACCGATTACCGCATCACCAAAGGCACGGGCTGGCTCGAAATCATGGGTTGCGGCATGGTGGATCCCAACGTACTCAAAAATTGCGGCATCAACCCCGATGAATACAACGGTTTTGCGTTTGGGATGGGCATTGAGCGCATTGCGATGTTGCTCTACCAGATTGGTGACATCCGCATGTTTTATGAGAATGACGTGCGTTTCTTAGAGCAATTTAAGTCTAGTATTTAGATAAATTCCAAATAAATAAATTCCAAATTCCAATAGAAAACGACACCGTTGGAATTTGGAATTTTAGTATCGATATTTCAGAAAAATTTATGCAGAAAGACATCAAAATACCCGAGGTCAAAAACGTATTCATGGCCGCGGTCAAGGAATGGAGCGACGATTTCCTCGCCGATGTCTGGAATGTCTACCTGGTTAACGACAGCGACGACGATTTGCATGATCTGATGGTAGTTTCTAAGGCTTTTGGAACTTTGAACGGCGAAATGCGCAAAACCTCACTGATGCGCCACGCGCTGTTAGAGCTGCCCGCCATTTCTTTTGTGAAAATTGAAATGATCGAAGATAGCGTGCTTGCGCTCAACAATGAATTTATGCTCACGTTTTTTATTGGGAATACTTTGTACGATAGGAAGTATACTTTTATCGCTAATTCTGTTAATGAAAACGCGGTAGAAGAAGTACCGCATTTATGGAAACCGGGTGTCATTGTAAAATAACCCAGACCCAATCTTTCAAACTTAAGGGTTATGTGACACGGCAAGTTTAGCAGTTGCGACAGCACCCGTTTTGTCGGTCAAAGAAATCAGGTACAATCCGTTTTGCAAATGATCAGAGCTGATATTTTCTGTTTCACTATTAACCTCTTGGCTGAATATCATTTTTCCGGTTACGTCACAAACGTTTAGCTGCGCAGGGTAATTGCTGGTCAGTGTTCGAACCGAAAACGCTTTGTCTGTAGGATTTGGAACAACAGAAAGCGATGGCCTCTCGAAACCGATTTTACTCAAACTGCTGTCTACTATCTTATGGATGATTCCAGTAGACGAAGCTGCTATGTAGAGTTCTCCATGCATGTCTTGTCCAAAAGTGGTAAAATAATTATTCTCAAAAACAGCAGAATAGGAAATATTATTGTTCTCGTCAAGCATTCCGATGTGTCCTTTGCAAAAATCTGTAAAAAGATATTTCCCTTGCAATGCGGGATACATTGCGCCCCGATACACATAACCTCCCGTTATTGAACAGGCACCGTTGGTGTGCTCGTAAAATGCCACGGGATAGGTATATGTTGTTCCGGTAACGGCGCAGCCTGGCGTATTGATCGAATTGGCTTCATAACAAACCCATCCGTAATTCAAACCGGCTGAAGTAGAAGGAACGTGGTTGATTTCTTCGTAAGTATTAAGACCTACATCTGCGAGCCACAGATCTCCGGTAACACTATCAAAGGAATATTTCCAAGGATTACGCAAACCCCAAGCCCAGATTTCATATAATCCCAAGCCTGAAATCAAAAAAGGATTGCCTTCCGGAATCGCATAAGGCAATCCGAAATTGGTATTGTTCACGTCAATGCGTAGGATTTTCCCATATAAGTGTAACGGACTTTGCGATACTTCAGCGGCACCACCATCGCCTGTGGCAAGATATAAATAGCCGTCCGGGCCAAACCGAAGCGTTCCGCCTTTGTGCAAAACGGTAGGCTGTGGGAGTTCTAGCAGTATGGTTTCGCTACCGGATAACGCTTGGTCGGGATTTTGAGGATCTACCATATATTTTGCGAGAATACTTGCACCGTCAGAAGCCCTGCTATAATAAACATAAAACAAACCATTCGTTGCATATTGTGGATGAAAAACAAGTCCCAAAAGCCCGCGCTCTCCATCGAAAAGCACCGTTGAATTGGTAAGTGTTAGAAAGTTCTCCGGTTTTACAGTTCCGTCTGGATTGACAATCTTAATATTTCCAGCCTGTTCAACTACAAACAAGCGTTCATCTCCCGCGTTTGTAATTTCAACCACGTTGGAGAACCCGGTCGCAAATACAGGAATATCAATAACTTGTGACTTTGTGGCAGCGCTAACAAGCAAAATAAATAAAGTTAGTTTGATTTTCATATCGATAGGTTAAAGTTCAAAAATAGTGATTTGAGTGTAATCCAAAAAAAAAACGACTTACGATCTCACAATATTTTAATCCAGTTTTTCGGTGAGTTTCTTAAATACTTTCTTCGCTTCCTTGCCTTCATACAAAATGGCATGAACCGCATCTATGATAGGCGTTTTCGCGCCGTGTTTCTGGTTGAGCTCCCAAGCGCTTTTGGCGGCGTAATAACCTTCGGCAACCATGCTCATTTCCATCATCGCGCTTTTTACGGTATAGCCTTTCCCGATCATGTTGCCAAACATACGGTTCCTGGAAAACACAGAATAACCCGTCACAAGCAAGTCGCCCAAATAAGCCGAATCGTTGATGTTGCGTTTCATCTTATGCACTTTCTTGATGAATTTTTTCATCTCGCGGATGCCGTTGCTCATGAGTACCGACTGGAAATTGTCGCCATAACCCAAACCGTGCGCAATACCCGCGGCGATGGCGTAAATGTTCTTGAGCATCGCGGCGTACTCCGTACCAATGATATCGTCGGTGGTTTTGGCCTTGATGTAATTGCCCGACAAACATTCGGCGACCACTTTGGCTTTCTTGTCATCACCGCACGCAATGGTGAGGTAAGACAAACGCTCCAGCGCGACTTCCTCGGCATGGCAAGGTCCGGTAATCACACCGATATTTTCGAACGGAATTTTATAAACCGTGTGAAAATGCTCGCCCACAATCAAACTGGTTTCGGGGACAATCCCTTTGATGGCCGAGAAAATCACCTTGCCATCAAGACTTTGGGTCATCTTAGACAATTCGCCGCTCAAAAACGCCGAGGGAATTGCAAAAATGATGTAGTCGGCATAGGCGATGGCTTCGTTAATGTCGCTCGTAAGTTTGAGTTTATCGACATTGAACTCTACCGAACTCAAATAGTTGGGATTGTGGTGCTGTGTCTTGATGTGCGCAATGGCGTCGGTGTTGCGCATGTACCACGCAATTTCGGGCAGGTTTACGCAGAGCATTTTGGCGATGGCCGTTGCCCAGCTTCCGCCGCCGATGACCGCAAATTTTGGAGGATTTATCATGGTTGGTTTTTTAGCCCCGATGGCAGCGGTATCCTTTTGCTTTTTTCTTTAAAAAGCAAAAGATACAAGCGTACAGCGGGATTACCTCATAGGGTTTATATTTTTTAAAGGTATTCGGTGAATGCTACGCATTTGGCTACAAAAAATATCAGCGTCAAAAATACTCAAAAAACCCAAAAATCTGGTGCTTAGCCAAAGGCATTGTAAACGTTAAAGGAAACATTAACTCAAAATTATGATTTCCAGAATAATACGGCCAGCAATGTGTCGTTAATACTTTCGTGAGGGCGCAAGTTGGTTTATTTGCCTTCACACACAAGTTAGTTTAAGTTTTGTTTTGGGGTTATTTGATAAAGGCGTTCAGGAGCAAATTCTGAACGCCTTTTGATTTATAGCTAAAATGCGTAACCAACCGATACACCACCGGTCACAAAAACAGGTAAGCTATCATCTCCGTCAATAGTACGACCGTCGTATTGCGATTCTTTATGACCAACACCAAGTACAAATTCTAAGGTGAGATTTGATTTGAATTTCCATTGACTTCCGGTCATCACGCTGTAGATGGTAGACTTGAATTTCTCGGGAAGATCGCTCTTCGTGTCCATAAAGCTGATTGCCGGACCAATATGCCAGCCTTGCATTTTGCCTTTTCTCGAAGAAAAATACACACGCGCTTCGGCACTATATCCAACTCCGGTGGTGAATTCATTGTTGCCATAGCGATCACTAATATTGACAAAAGCAAAACCGCCCTGGCCCGCAACAGAAAAATGTTTGCCCAGAGCTCGCTCATATTGCACGCCGGCATTTCCAAAAACGACACTGGCCTTGACGATGTTATTCTGCGCGTCCATCTGGAATAATCCGGCGAGTAATAAGGTAAGTAAAAAAGTTTTTTTCATGTTTTTGTTTTAAGGTTCGGAGTAAATATGTGGCTTCGGGCGTAACCTCCAAAGTTATTCGCAAACATTTTCAAAACACGGAGAAGTTTATTTTTTATAAAAATTGTTGTGGTCGATGTACGCCCAAACCTTATGCGGCAACAGCGGCATTACGTTCTTTTTGTTTTTGATGCTCTCGCGGATGAAAGTCGATGAAATTTCTACCACCGGCGCGGCAATCATATGGATCTTAGGATGGTTATCGAACTGCGGATTAGGTACTTCTGCTGATAACCGAGGATATACGTATATGGAATAATGTTCGAGGATCGCTTCGTAATTTTTCCATTTGTGAAAGGTTTTGAGATTGTCCTCGCCCATAATCAACGAAAACTCGTGCTGCGGATATTTGTCCTGCAAATGCGCCAAAGTATTGACGGTATAATTGGGTTGTGGCAATTTAAATTCAAAATCCGACGGCTTGATCTTGGGGTAATCTTCTGTGGCGAGGAAAACCAGCTGCAAACGCTGGTAATCGTCGAGCAGGGTGTCTTTCTTCTTGAGCGGATTGTGCGGCGTGACCATCATCCAGATTTGATCGAGTCCTGCGTATTCGGCCATGTGGTTGGCGATAATCAGGTGACCGGTGTGGATGGGGTTGAACGTGCCGAAATAAAGTCCGATTTTCATTGTTTAAGGTGCTAAGGCACTCAGGTTTTTATAACACAGATTTCACAGATTAGCACAGATGAGAACAAAATCTGTGAAGTTCGTGAAATCTGTGTTCAAATTTTTATTCGCAATCGCTTAATCCTTCAAAAATTCCTTTACGAGTTGATACGCCTCAGCTTTCGCCACATCCAGGTCGTAATTCTTAATGATCTTGTCAAACTGCGGTGCCGTAGCCAGTTCTACCGACGCTTTGGCAATACGCATATTGATTTTGTCATCGCTTTCTGTAGAGCGTTTCTTGAGCCTGATCTTGAGCTCGTCAATACTTGGCGGTTTTACGAAAACGGCGAGTGTTTCGTTGGGGAATTTTGATTTGATGCGCAAGCCACCGGCCACGTCAATGTCAAAAATCACATTTTTGCCCATGGCCCAGATGCGTTCAATCTCGCTCTTGAGCGTGCCGTAAAAATTGTCGCGGTAAACTTCTTCCCATTCCAGGAAATCCTCGGCCTTGATGTGCTGCTTGAAATCGTGTAGCGAGATGAAATAGTAATCCTTGCCGTTTTGTTCCTCACCGCGCGCTTCACGAGAAGTAGCCGATATCGAGAATTCAAGATTGAGTTCGGGTTGCGCGAGCAAATGCCTTACAATCGTGGTTTTTCCCGAACCCGACGGCGCCGAAAAGACGAGTAATTTTCCTTTTTTCATGGCGTGTTAGAGTACGTTTAAAACCTGTTCTTTTATTTTTTCGAGCTCATCTTTCATAAGTACAACGAGCTTCTGCATTTTGGCGTGGTTGGCCTTAGAGCCCATGGTGTTGATCTCGCGGCCCATTTCCTGGGTGATGAAGCCGAGTTTGCGACCGTTGGCTTCGGTACCTTCTATGGTTTCCAGGAAATAATCGAGGTGGTTGGAGAGTCTGACTTTTTCTTCGGTGATGTCTAGTTTTTCTAGGTAATAGATGAGTTCTTGTTCAAAGCGGTTTTCATCCACATTAACTTTTAACTCGTCGATGGCGGTTTGCAAACGCTCCTTGACGTTGGCGATGCGCTCAGCATCAAGCGCCACGGTTTCATCCATAAACTGGCGGATGTTGGCAATGCGCAACTGGAATTCCTTCTCGAGCGATTTGCCTTCATCGATCCGGAAATTGTGGATGTTCACAAGGCCTTCGGTAATCACCTTCTGGATTTCGGCCCAATCGTTCTCGTCGATTTCGTCGCGTTCTGTTTTGAGCGCGTCGGGCATGCGAACAGCCATTTTCATGAGTTCGGTCTGGTCGGCGTCGGCGATGACTTCGCGCATTTGGGCGATGTAGGCCTTGACAATCGGTACGTTGACTTTCGTGGAGGTTTGCTCGCCGGTCATTTCGATAAACACCGAGAAATCGATTTTGCCGCGTTCTAGCTTGAGTGCGATTTCATTGCGCAGGCCGAGTTCCATTTCGCGGTAAACCGAGGGCATGCGTACGTTGAGGTCGAGCCCTTTGCTGTTGAGCGATTTAACTTCTACCGTTATTTTCTTGGTGGGCAGCTGTAAAGTCGCTTTACCGAAACCCGTCATCGATTGTATCATAAATTTTCTAAAAGGAGTTCAAATATAAGAAATGGTTGTTGGTTATTGGTTGTCGGCGGATGGATTCTTCTGCGTGACGAGGTAAACGCCTACAAAGATCAGCGCTGCCGAAACCAGTTTCACGACCGTCAAATGGTCTTTGCCCAGCCCGATGGCAAAAATTGTCGCAAACAGCGGTTGCAGGTAAATGAAAACCGCGACAGTGGTGGGTTTGAGTTCGCGCATCGACAGCAAATTCAAAAGGTAGGTGAAAAAGGTCGAAAACACGACTACGAATCCGGTTTTCCAGTAAATGTCAACCGGCATCAACGCCCAATTAACTGCTTGGAGCTGTTGCCAGCCAAACGGCAAAACCATCAACAGCCCAAAGCTGTAGATCCATTTCACAAACGTAAAGGCGTTGTATTTGTCCATGAGTTTCTTGACGACAATCAGGTAAAATCCGTAAGAAATCGCGTTGATAAAAACCAGCAGGTTGCCCAGCATGGCGTTGGCGGCATTACCGATGGATTTCCCGTAGAGTATTAAAAACACCGTGCCCACAAGCCCGAGCAATATCCCGAAAGCCATGCGTTTGCGCATCTTTTCTTTCATGATAATCGCCGAAAGTACCAGTACGATGATTGGCGTTGAAACCATAATCACCGCAGCCGAAATAGGAGTCGTCAAACTCAAACCCTTAAAGAAGGTAAGCATATTGAGCGCCACGCCAAAAAATGCGGCGGCAATGATCCGTGGGAAATCTTCCATCGCGATTTTCTCTTTCGGACCCAAAAAAGAAACAAGCCAGAACAGCAAGGCCGAACCCGAAACCCGCAGCAAAATAAACCCAAACGGATGTACGTATTGCGGCATCACGTCTTTGGCGACGGTAAAAGTCACGCCGTAAATGATAGAAACTAAGGTGGCGGCGATGAGCGCGAGTGTGCGTTTAGACATTAGCTTAACGCTTTGATAACGGCCTCGACATTTTTGGCGCTGTTGCCAATGTAGATTTTCCCGCCAATGACAAACACCGGCCGGCTCAAAAAGGTATAATGCTCGAGGATGAGGTTCTTGTAATCGGTTTCGGTAAGTTTTTGGTTTTTGAGATCGCGCGATTTGTACAATTGCGCTTTGCGGCTAAACAAGGCTTCGTAACTTCCAGAAAGTTTTTGCAAATCCTCAAGTTGTTGGGCGGTAATGGGTTCCTGCCTAATGTCCTGGAAAATCAGGTTGTTTTTGGGTAAAGATTTGATGATTTTACGACAGGTGTCGCACGAAGCGAGGTAAAAAATGGTGTCCATAATAGGGCGGATTTCTTTGTGCAAAGAAAATCCATTTCCGCATCAAATTCCTTACTTTTATCCGAAATTTTTAAAAATGGGAGATACTTTTGCCATCACCAGAACCAGCCGCAAAATCATTGCGCAGTTCTTAGACAATTACAGCCTGGAACAACTCAATAAAGTGCCGCACGGCTTCAACAACAACTTAATCTGGAATATCGCGCACATCGTGGTGGTGCAGCAGATGCTCGTGTACAATTTGTCGGGTTTGCCCATGATGGTTTCTAAGGAAATGGTCGATTTGTACAAGCGCGGCACCAAGCCCGAACACCAGGTTTCCCAAGCCGAAGTAGACCTGATCCGTGAACTTCTTACTGCTACGATTGACCAATCCGAAAAGGATTTTGCCGACGGGATTTTCAAAAACTACAACGAGTTTACGACCATGACGGGTTTCAACCTCAAGTCTGCCGAAGAAGCGATGGCTTTCAATTACTATCATGAAGCGGTACATACGGGCGTGATGATGGGAATTCGGAAGTTTATTTAGGCTGGAAGATGGAATTTATAAAGACTTTTTTGGTGCCGCTACTGTTGATTGGTTTTGGGCTTTTCATAAAAACGACCTCGCTTGAAAATTTCAATGACGCTAAGCGATGGTGGAAATTTCTTGTCGTAACGGGGTCAATCATTTTGCTCTTAAGAACTATCAACTTGCTGATGTTCGGCTGAATGTAAAAAAGCGTTAAATCCAAACTTTCAACCACGAATAAAAATTACATTTGCAACGCATTTTAAATCAACAACCATGAAGTTCAACACCAAAACCATACACGGCGGGCAACACCATGATCCCGCAACCGGTGCCGTGATGCCGCCGGTTTACCAAACCTCGACCTTTGTTCAGAACAGCCCGGGTCAACCCGTAAATCCCGATTACGAATACAGCCGCGCGGCCAACCCAACGCGAACGGCCTTAGAAAACGCATTGGCCAGTCTTGAAAACGGAGCACGCGGACTGGCTTTTTCTTCGGGATTGGCCGCGACCGATTGTTTGTTGCGCTCGTTCAAAGCCGGTGACGAAGTGATTGCCATGGACGACCTTTACGGCGGAACTTACCGAATGTTCACGCGTATTTACAAGGATTCGGGCATCAAGTTCCACTTTGTGGACATGAACGACATTGCGAAATTCGAGTCGCTCATCAACGAGAATACCAAATTGGTTTGGGTAGAAACGCCTACCAATCCGCTCATGAAACTCGCCGACATCGCTGCGATTTCAAAAATCACCAAAGCCAAAAACATCCTTTTTGCGGTAGACAACACTTTTGCCACGCCGTATTTGCAGCGTCCGCTGGATTTGGGTGCCGACATCGTCATGCATTCGGCCACCAAATACCTCGGCGGACACTCTGATGTGATTGCCGGAGCATTGATTATAAAGGATAAGGATTTGGGCGACCAACTCCATTTTCAGCAGTTTGCCACAGGCGCCACCTTGGGCCCGATGGATAGTTTTTTAGTTTTGCGCGGCATCAAGACCTTGCATTTGCGTGTGCAACGCCATTGTGAAAACGGACAGAAAGTCGTGGATTTCCTCGCAAACCATCCAAAAATCGCGACCGTTTATTATCCGGGATTGCCAAGCCATCCGTTCCATGAAATCGCTAAGAAGCAGATGAGCGGTTTTGGCGGAATGGTTTCATTCACCTTTAAATCGGGGCAAAAAGCTGATGCGATCGCGTTCCTTGAAAAGCTCGAAGTATTCACTTTAGCGGAATCGTTGGGTGGCGTAGAATCTTTAGCGAACCATCCGGCGCTCATGACGCACGCATCAATCCCTGAAGACAAACGCAAAGAAATCGGGATCACCGACGACCTCGTCAGGTTGAGTGTGGGTGTGGAGGATGTTGAGGATTTGATTGCGGATTTAAAACAAGCTTTGGCTTAAACAGCAACACCAATATAAAGTAACCCGGCTTCGTGTCGGGTTTTTTTATGGATTGAATTTGGTTTTGCGATTAATGTAGTATTTTCACCAAAAATGGATTGACAACAATGACGCGTTTGAT
>JAKQJQ010000265.1 GCA_029561105.1 Bacteroidota bacterium | reverse complement strand
ATCAACGTAACCGTTTCCGTCTGCTCCGTATTTCACGCAAGCCGAGTGGATGTTGAGCATGATGTTGTGCAAGCGTTGGTCTACTTCTTCAGATGTCCAGCTCAAGCGCAATGAGTTTTGTGACATTTCGAGACCTGAAGTCGCAACACCTCCTGCGTTAGACGCCTTTCCTGGTGCGAAAAGGATTTTGGCTTTGGTAAATACCTCAACCGCTTCTGGTGTAGAAGGCATGTTGGCACCTTCGGCCACACAGATACATCCGTTGACAACCAAGGTTTTGGCTTCGTCTTCGTTAAGCTCGTTTTGTGTCGCGCATGGCAAAGCTACATCACATTTTACTTCCCACGGACGTTTCCCTGCAACGTATTTCGCATTCGGGTATTTTTTGGTGTATTCAGAAATACGGGCGTAATCTACGTTTTTGATTTGCATGACGTGTGCCAATTTCTCAGCGTCGATTCCGTCTGCGTCGTAGATGTATCCTGCCGAATCAGATAGGGTTACTACTTTTCCTCCGAGTTGCGTTGCTTTCTCGGCAGCATATTGCGCTACGTTTCCTGAACCCGAAATTACAACGGTTTTGCCTTTAAAGCTATCGCCTTTGGTTTCAAGCATCGCCTGAGCGAAATAAACGTCACCGTAACCGGTCGCTTCAGGACGGATCAATGACCCGCCGAAAGAGATTCCTTTTCCGGTCAAAACGCCGGTAAATTCGTTGCGCAATTTTTTGTATTGGCCAAACATATAACCTACTTCACGTCCGCCAACGCCGATATCTCCTGCAGGAACGTCGGTATCTGCGCCGATGTGTTTAGACAATTCGGTCATAAACGCTTGGCAAAAACGCATGATTTCAATATCTGATTTTCCTTTTGGGTCAAAGTCGGCTCCACCTTTACCACCGCCCATTGGCAAAGTGGTGAGTGAGTTTTTGAAAGTTTGTTCGAAGGCAAGGAATTTAAGGATGCTCAAATTCACTGATGGATGGAAACGGATTCCTCCTTTATATGGACCAATGGCCGAATTCATCTGAATCCTGTAACCGCGGTTCACTTGCGTGTTTCCGGCGTCGTCAATCCAAACCACGCGAAACATGATGACGCGTTCTGCTTCGACCATACGCTCGAGCAACATCTTGTTCTGGTATTTTTTATTTTGTTCGATAAAAGGGATTACAGTTTCGGCAACTTCCTTTACAGCCTGCATGAACTCGGGCTCGTTGGGGTTTCTTTTTGAAACTGCTTCAATAAAATTGTTGATGCTTTGTGACATGATTATTAGATTATTGACGTTCTAAGAAAACGTTTTCGTTAATTCGCGACAAATATACATTTATTAAAAAATATCCGTTATACTTTTTTTTGTTTTATGAGCGGTTTTGTTTTTTTGGCACCAAATGAGATACAAACCTGCCATTAATTAAGGCTTTTAAATCCTACGCTGCTTTTTTACCCACTTAAATAAGTATTTTTTTATTTTATGTTATTTAGTGAATGATGTTTTTATATATTTGTCGGGAAATGAAATAAATTGATATGCAAATGCCCAAATACTTTATCATAACCCTCTTGCTGATACTTGGTTATTCCAACAAAGCGGATGCACAGTATGGCTTTTCACATGAGGTAGGTTTGATTGTAGGACCGGTTGCTTTTCAGTCTGATTACGGCGAAAGGCACGACTTCAACACCAATGCGGGAAACACCGGTTATGGTATCGGGCTTATTCATTATCTCAATTTCTCTTATAAGGCAGACTGTAACTGTTACAGGCCTGAAACTTATTTCAACGACCACTTTAAACTCAGAAGTGAATTGTCATACAACAAGACCGAGTTGCGTCACTTTGGCGAATGGGTAGAAGGCAGCAGAAAAAAACTCTTCAACAAACAATTGCGCGCCATGCGAGGCAGCACCGCTGTAACCAATTTGGGGATGCAGTTAGAGTATTTCCCCTTGAGTATCCGCGATTTTAGCGTCACCGAAGGTAAATTTGCACCGTTTGCCAGTTTTGGTGGGCAGTTCAGTATTTACGATCCTTCGGCTTCTTCTACTTTAGGAAAGCTTGATACGCCGGCAACTACTCCGGTAAAATATTACAACGCCACGCAAAATTCTGGCGGATCGGTTTGGTCTGTCGTAGGAAGTGTGGGTACGCG
>JAKQJQ010000150.1 GCA_029561105.1 Bacteroidota bacterium | reverse complement strand
GGTTGCATGAGCTCAAAAACGGTCTCGCTCGAACTGATTTTGGTAAGTTCTACGGCAGCCGATTCGCGGCGTCGGCGGCCGAGTTCCATCGCGGCGACAATCGTGACGGCTTTGGCCTGCCCGATTCCCTTAAAAGTAGTGAGTTGCGCAATCGATAATTTACCGAGTGCATTGAGGTTGTCGTTCACCCGCAACAGCATGCGCTTGCCCAGGTCTACCGCAGTTTCATTGCGGCTACCCGACCCAATTAAAATGGCAATGAGTTCGGCGTCGTTTAAGGCGGCTTTGCCTTTGGTGAGGAGTTTTTCCCGCGGGCGGTCTTCTTCGGCCCAATGCCGGATAGGAAAAGGAGTGTTGTCAAACATAATAAAAATTTTAAATGGCGTTGATACTTGAGAATTAACGCGTTACTCGCGCGTCTCGACACGAAAATATGAAATATCGGTTAATCTTGCTGGCTTTCCTGCTTTTTTCTTTCACGCCCGAACCCAAAGGCTTTTACGACAGGCTCTCGAGAGCGGCCGTTTTGCTCACCAAAGACCAGGTGGCTTATGACCCGTCGTATTTTGCTATGGCCTATCCCAACGGCGATGTCCCCGCCAATAAGGGCGTTTGCAGCGATGTCGTGATTCGTGCCTACCGCAAATTGGGCATCGATTTGCAAAAGGAAGTACACCAAGACATGCGGCAACACTTCAAACTGTATCCTAAAATCTGGGGATTGTCATCTACCGACCGCAACATCGACCACCGCCGTGTGCCCAACTTGCAGGTCTTTTTTACGCGCTTCGGGAAAAAGCTAACCGTTTCAAACAACGCCACCGATTACAAAACCGGTGACCTGGTGACTTGGATGATAGCGGGCCGTTTGCCGCACATCGGGATTGTGAGCCATTTGAAAACGCCCGACGGAAAAAGAAATCTGATTGTACACAATGTGGGAAATGGGCAGGTTTTGCAGGATTGTTTGTTCGCGTATCCGATCACGGGACATTACCAATATGGAAGGTAATATGGGCGTGCCTGAGACTGAGGAGACGGACTATCATTTCCGAGCCCTGAAGTAGTTGCCAAAAAGATAAAAATTCACCGCGACTACAATGATTGGGATAAGAATCAAACAACTTGCCACCAGTAAAATGTGGCGCAATAAGTCCCAGAAATAAAGCTGCGTTATCACGATAGAAACAAGGTAAGTGGTGAGCAAAAGCACTTTGCCCCTGGCGTTCCAACGTGACTTAATGATGGCGACTATGGTAATGGCCATGGCAACCACAATCGCCAATAGCGCAAACCAGGTTTGGTTGGGAAGCCCGTCAACACGAGCCATTAAAAACAACGGTTCAATCTTGGATAGGATCTGCATTGGTAAAAATTCCGGTTTCTATTTTTTTACTGTCCAGCCAAACGGTAGACTAAAATGGCCAGCGCTACCAAAACAATCGCAGTATAAATCATTTTATTGTGTTTGGCGAGCCAATTGGGCAGGTAAATATCAAAGTTGTCTTTTGGCGAATCCGAATATTTCCTAGCGATTAAAGTAATCGGGCAAACCATTTTGAACACCAATAAAATGAATCCTTCGAGTACCAATAAAGCGATGCAGAGCCAAACCCAAAAATCAATGCGGTTGGCTATTACGGCATACAACAGGTAAAAAATCGCCACGTTGAAAAACAACCAAATCAAAGTATGGAGCAGTTTTACCCAAAGGAGTTTTGTACTTGCTTTCATGCCGTGAGTTTTTTTTAAAATCGTCGGGCAACGCACCAAACCACCAGCCTAGCCCCGATGGAAGGAAAAATCCTTTTGCATTGGCGCGGAATCTATCAAAAATCGCTGAAAACCCTCATGCAAAAGATTGGAATGACAGCGGGACAACTGCGCAATTGAGACCAATATGCTGTGCTACTATCCAATCAATGTCTTCACTTCATCAAAGTTCAAACCGCCGTAATTGCCCGAGCTCATGAGCAAAAGCGCAATGCCTTGGGTGTCATACTTGAGGTGGAACAGGTATTCCTTGAACGCCGCGGGATTCGTGTAAATGATCAGGTCGTTGCGGTTGAAAGCCTGACCAATCTGTTCTGCGGTGACTTCCTCGAGTTGTTTGATTTTGACGGCATCGGGCGAGTAGAACACGACGGCTACATCGGCGGCGTCGAGCGCGCCCTCGTATTCCTTGAGGAATTCCGGGTTGAGGCTGCTGTAGGTGTGCAATTCGAGACAGGCAATCAGGGTGCGATCCGGGTATTGTTCCTTGACGGCTTTGGTCGTGGCCGACACTTTACTGGGTGAATGCGCAAAATCTTTGTAAGCCACGTTGTGCTTGTTCTCGGCGATTTTTTCGAGGCGTTTAGACGCGCCTTTGAACGAGGCGATGGCTTCGTAAAAATCGGCTTCATCTACCCCCATGTTTTGGCAAATCCATTTGGCGCCGGCGAGGTTATTGAGGTTGTGCGCACCGAATACTTCGATGGGCATGTCGCCTTCTGGTGTCTCTAATAAGGTGACACCGTTTGCTACTTTATAGTTTGGTGTGGTGTAAGGAATTTTACGGATGGGATTGGTAGCGGCTTCGGCAACGCGTTTTACTTCAGGGTCGTTTTCATTGTAGACGAGAATGCCGCCATTGGTGATGCGCTGGATGAAAATCTCGAACTGCTCGACGTAGTTTTCATAGGTCGGAAATACGTTGATGTGGTCCCAGGCGATACCCGAAATGAGCGCAATATTGGGTTGGTACAAATGAAATTTAGGGCGGCGGTCTATGGGTGACGACAAATATTCATCGCCTTCTAAAACCATAAAATCGTTGTCTTCGGTGAGGTGTACCATGGTGTCGAATCCTTCGAGTTGCGCGCCTACCATATAATCTACGTTGATGCCGTGAAAATGCATGACGTGCAAAATCATCGAGGTGATTGTGGTTTTACCGTGCGAACCACCAATAACCACGCGGGTTTTGTTTTTGGATTGCTCGTACAAAAATTCTGGGTAAGAATAAATCTTGAGGCCGAGCTGTTGGGCTTTGAGAAGCTCTGGGTTGTCGGCTTTGGCGTGCATGCCCAGGATGACCGCGTCTATATCGGCCGTGATTTTCTCGGGGAACCAACCCATTTGGGCGGGCAGCAGTCCTTTGTTTTCGAGTCGGGTTTTAGACGGTTCAAAGATCGCGTCGTCGCTTCCGGTAACAAGGTATCCTTTGTGGTGTAAGGCCAGGGCCAGGTTGTGCATGGCGCTTCCGCCGATGGCAATGAAATGGGTACGCATTAGGTTTTGTTTTTTTCGTTGTAACGGGCCATGAGCGCTTTGGCTTTTTCGGGTTGGTCCATTTTGTTCTTGTAAAGGTCGGCGAGTTTTTGATAGGTCGTGGCCGATTGTCCTATCGCTATGGCTTTCTTGTATTGCTTTTCGGCCGCGGCGTAACGTTTGTAATATTCTTCTATGTGACCCCGCGCGAGATAGCCGTCGACCGTTGACACGCGAAGGAGTTCATTGGCATATTGGATAGCCTTTTTTTCACTTCCGCCGGCCATCATAGGCAACTGCAGGTAGATTTCTATTAAGGCCCAACGGGCGCCAATGTGGTTGGGGTTGAGCTTGAGTGCACTTTGAAACTCGGATTTGATTTCGCCCATCATGGAGAGCGCTTTAAAAACATTGCCTTCTCTGGCGAGCATGGCCAAGGCGCCGCCGTATTTGTAATGGTACTCGGCTTCGAGTGGCTTACACTTTTTTAGTTTTTGGTAATAAGGCAGTGCGGCATGCCAACGACCCAAATGGCATTGGATATCACCAAGATATTCAATTGTCTTTTGATCGGCCGGGAATTGAACCAGGCTTTTTTCAAACAGCAATTGCGCCTCGGTGTATTGTTTTTTTTGGAAGCAAATTTCGGCTTTGGCGAAATCGGTTTGCGCGCCCATTTGGATAGACAAAAAAAACAAGGCCGCGATTAAGTATTTCATGCTTCAAAATTGAAATTCAAAAGTAAACAAATTAGGTGTAGCAGGCTGTAAAATTCTCGAAAATTCCCCGAGAAATACCGTTGAAAAGCATAAAAAACCGATTAAAACCATAGGAAAATTCCGTCGCGAGCTCCCGTAAAACAAGGGTTTACAGAATTTTACCTTTTTTTCTATACAAAATCTGCACTTGGTCGACTTTTAAGGTTTGTTGACTGGAAAATTATTTCAAAAATGGATTTCAAAATAAATTTGTGCTACCCAAAGTAAATGAAACGACTATGAAAAAATTCTACACTCCGATCAAAAATACCACGTTTTTGTCGCGCAATTTTAACCTGGCACTTTGCTCCTTGTTATTGTTTTGCGCAATAGGCTCCTGGGCGCAAACCGCCGGGCCAAACTATCCGGGAAATGGTGCGAGTACAGGTGGTGGCGCTCCTATTGCATGGAACAATCCCGGTAGGATCACCGCAGACGACGTCTTGTACGCAACGGCTACCATGTCACCGGGCCAGGTCACAAGGGTCCTTAACGGATACAATTACGGATTCGCGATTCCGGTTACCGCTACCATTACCGGAATTACCGTAACGGTGATGCGCCAAAGCGACTCGAATGGCGGAGGAAATAGTATCAATGACCTTAGCGTTCGACTTGTAAAAGGCGGAACAGCCACGGGGACAAATATGGCTACCGCAACAGACTGGCCAACCACAATGACTGCTGTCACTTATGGTGGCGCGACGAACTTATGGGGAACCACCTGGACTCCCGCCGAAATTAATGCTGCCGGAATCGGCGGCTTTGGTGTCGCTTTTTCGGCAGAAACTCAAGCAACTGCGTCTAACAGGACTGCCTCTGTCGACTATATACGAGTGACCATCCACTACGCGACCGGGCCTACGATTACAACTTTCACCTCGAGTGCCTGTGTGGGTTCGGGAAGTACCATCACCATCAACGGAACTGGATTTGCAAACCCTACCACGGTCACTTTTGCAGGCGCGACTGCGGCCGCAGCCACTATAATAAGTGCCACACAAATCACCGTTGCCTTACCCGCTGCGGCTACAGTAGGAACCAATACTTTTAGCGTTACAGCGCCTTCGGGTACCGTGAGCAGTGCCGCGGCAAGTGGCGGCTCTACCACTTTTACAGTACATCCGCTTCCTGTAGTGGCGGCCATCGGCGGTCCATCAAATGTTTGCCGCAACAGCACCATTACACTAACCGACGCTACAGCGGGCGGAACCTGGAGTAGCGGATCGCCTGCGGTGGCGAGTATTAGCGGTGTGGGCGTTGTTACCGGCCTCAGTGCAGGAACTTCACTGATCTCCTATAGCGTTACCACCAACGGCTGTACCACGACTGTACAAAAGTCTATTACCGTAGATCCTTTGCCAACGATTCTTGGTACCGCACCGGTTTGTGTGGGCAATAGCGTACAACTATCGTCACCCGATCCGGGCGGAACCTGGTCTAGCGGCAATGCTTTTGCTGCTGTCGATGGTACGGGACTCGTTACCGGATTGTCTCAAGGAACCGCTGTAATAACGTATACCCTAACCGCTACCGGTTGTTCGTCGACGGTGACTTTGTCGGTGAACGCGGCGGCTACTATTACAGCCAATCCTAATCCTCAAACGGTTTGTTCGGGCAGCAATACTGCTAGTTTTAACGTTGCGGCTACAGGAACGGGCCTTACCTATTTATGGTACAAAGACGGGTCGCCGATGAGCAACGGCGGTAACGTTTCTGGTGCCGATAGCGCTACGCTGACGATAAACCCACTCCTTTTAACCGACGCGGCCAACTACCATTGTGTGGTTACCAGCTCGTTCTGTTCGCCCGCTGCTACCTCGACTGCTGCTGCGCTCACCGTAGTTGAAGAAGTACAAATAACTGCCCAACCCATTGCCACGCAAACGTTTTGTACCGGAGATACGGCTTCTTTCGGCGTTACCGCTACCGGTGCAGGTCTTACTTACCAATGGTACAAAGGTGCTTTTCAATTGACCGACGGCGGAAACATTTCTGGGGCAGCCTCAGCAAATCTCACTATAAGCCCGTTGGTGGCCTCTGATGCTGCATCCAATTACTATTGTATGGTAAGCGGCACGAGCCCATGTGCGCCAGTAAACTCTGCTTTTTCGGCACTCATTGTCAACGAAGCGCCAACAATCACCAGCCAACCAGCACCTACGCAGACTGCCTGTGACGGAGGGTCTTTGAGCCTGACTTTGGGCGCTACAGGCGGAACCCTTTCCTATCAATGGTACAAAGGTGGATTGCCTTTGAGCAACGGTGGCAACATTTTAGGAGCCAACCTGGCCACACTCACCATCAATCCAACTACATCGGCGGATAGTGCTAACGACTACTATTGTGTGGTGCAAAACGGTTGTGCTATCCCTGTTACTTCAAACAACGCTCAAATTGTAATTTATGAGAAGCCTTATCTATATGACTACACGGTTGCAGTTTGCAGCGAGGACGCGTTCCTGTTATCGCCTGCAAACGGAACTCCAACAGTGGCGACTGTTGTTCCCTCGGGAACCAAATACTCGTGGCCTGCTCCTTCGGTAACCGGAGGAATTACCGGTGGCGCAGCAGGTGTAGACTTGAATGCGATTGGCGGTACGTTGTTCAACCCTACCAATACCGCGCAAACGGCAACTTATACGGTTACGCCAACTTCGGGAACCACGGGGAATTGCGTCGGTGCAACATTCACCGTGACGGTAACTGTTAATCCCAAACCCTTTATCATCAATGCATCTCCAGTTGTTTGCAGCGGAGAAAATCTTGTAGTTACACCTACCAATGGCGCGGGAAATGTAGTTCCGGCAGGCACTACCTATTCTTGGTCGGCACCCACAGTCTCTGGCGGAATGACCGGCGGCGCAAGTGGAACCAATCAAGGAGCCATTTCAGTAAACCTGACCAATCCAACCAATACCGTACAAACGGCAAGTTACAACGTCACTGCTACTTCGGGAACTTGTTTGGGCAGTACCTTTACCTTGGCAGTAAATGTCAATCCAAAACCAACGGTTGGGTCAAACCTGGCTACACAGGCGATTTGTTCGGGAGATGCTATCAGCGATATTATGTTAGACAACCCTAATATTGTTGCCGGAACCATCTATTACAGTTGGACCAGGGACAATAACGCGAATGTTACCGGGATTGCGGCCAACGGCAGCACACAGGTAATTTCGGGGAACTTAACCAATCTTACCAATACACCTCAGACGGTTACTTTTACATTATATGCGACTTCGGATGAAGGCTGCATCTCACTTGCCGGCGTGTCGCAGGTTACGGTCAATCCAAAACCGACGGTTGCGGCGGCGCCTGTTAGCCAAACGATTTGCTCGGGCAATAGTATCGGCAACATTACGATTACGAATCCAAACATTGTCAGCGGCACAACGTTTAGCTGGAGCCGTGACAATACGGTTAATCTGATCGGAACTGTGGGCGATACCGGATCGGGAAACACCATATCGGGAAACCTGACCAACAACACCGCTATCCCACAGATCACCACTTTTACGATTACGGCTACCGCAAACGGTTGTAGTACCGTAATCGGTACGATAGCTGTTACGGTAAATCCGAGACCGGATGTGTTGATTACTCCAGCAGCCACCCAGACGATTTGCGGCGGAACCGCATTTACAGCGATGGCACTTTCCAATCCCAATGGCGTTGCTGGAACCACTTTTGGCTGGATCAGAAACAATACTGCTAACGTCACCGGATATGCCAATAGTGCCACCAATGTGACGTCGATTCCCGCCGGTATTTTCACTAACAATACCAACGTAGACCAGACTACAACTTTTACGGTTACGGCTACAGCGGCCGGATGTACTTCTGTCGTTGCCACGGTTGACATTGTGGTACAACCAACGCCTTTGGTAGTGGCGACACCTGCTGCCCAAAGCATTTGTACCGGATCGACAGGCAATATTGCATTTAGCACAACCAACAATTTAGCGGGAACGGTTTACAACTGGACACGTGATAATACCACAAACATCACCGGAATCCTGCCGAGTGGAAGCGGAAACATCAGCAGCACCTTTATCAATAATACCGCTGTCAACCAAACGACTATTTTTACGATAATTGCTACGGCACCCAACGGTTGTTCTAAAACCATTACCGCTTCGGTGACCGTTTACCCGGTTATGACTACACCGGGAATCGAAGAGTCGCAGGTAGTTTGTGCCGGTTCAAGGCCAACCACTTTCTTTATTACGACTCCGGTTACGGGCGGTTCAGGAACTTACACCTATCAATGGCAAAGTAGCCTGAATGCTACCGGCCCATGGACTAATGTGGGCGCCAACATCGCTACTTATCAGCCACCAACCACCAACGGCTCAACACCTAATATGTGGTATCAGGTGGTAATTAGCAGTTGCGGATTGTCTGTAACAAGCAACGCGGTATCAGTAATTGTGGCCAACAACTCCAACTTCTCATTTACACTTGACAACGGCGCGGGTACTTACTGTGCGGGTGCACCATTCAACCCTCAAATCGGATCGTTACACGGCGGCGGCGCGTATTTGCGTTACTCTTGGATTGCCGATCCGGCGTATATTACTCCGGCTACCGGCGGCCCGATCGGGACTACGGGCTGTTTTTTCTTTTGTTTATCCCAGGCGACTTTACCTTTGACGACCATCAACAACACCACGGCCAACGTCACGACGACTATTTCGCTCACCCCGAACATTTATGATTCGGATGGCACGTTCATTTGCTCATTGTCTCCGCAAACCGCTACGATCACTATCCGCCCGAGACCAACGGTGACGCTTTCTGCGCCAAATGCATTGATTTGCAGCGCTACAAGCGCAGGTGTTGTAGCCACTTCTAACCTGACACCCAGCTCGGCAATGACTTATGCCTGGACGAGAAGCGTAAATGCCAACGTTACGAGTTCGCAAGGCACTGGAAACTCGGGTACTGTAGGTATCGGAAACGCTTTTACGATTCCTGATGTCTTAACCAACAACAGCGCAGTCAACCAAAATGTCACTTATACCATCACGCCTTCATCTTCTCCAAGCGGATGCGCAGGAACTCCGAGTACCATCACGATCACGGTTTCACCACAATTGACGCCGGGTGTAGTTGCCGCCAACCAGGTACTTTGCAATGGAGGCGACCCAGTTGCGTTCACCCAAACCACGGCGGCGATCGGCTCGAGCTTAACCTACCAATGGCAAAGTAGCACGGTGAGTGCCACCGGACCATGGTCGGATATAGCGGGCGCGACAAGCAACACTTATGATTCGGGGCCGATCACCCAAACTACATGGTTTATTCGCGTGGTCTCTAATTCGGTAAGTGGAATCCCTTGTACGGTTGCCAATACGACCCCAATCCAGGTTACTGTAAACAACATTAATCCGGGTGCCATTGCGTCTACACAAACGATTTGCAGTGGCGGTGACCCCGCCCTATTGACAAGCACTACAGCCGGTACCGGAAGCGGCACAATTACCTACCAATGGCAGAGTAACATTACCGGATGCGGCGGCGTCTTCACCAATATTCCCGGGGCTTTCGGGGCTACCTACGACCCACCTGCCGGACTGTTGGCAACAACTTACTACCGAAGGATGACCACGTCTACAATTGGCGCCAACGCCTGTATCGATTACAGCAACTGCGTCACCGTATTTGTGAACTCGGTAACTAGTGGAACCATCGCTAGCGACCAGACGCTTTGCGGCAATAACCCCGCAGCATTCACAGAATCGGTAGCCGCGACCGCAGCAGGAACGCTCACTTACCAATGGCAAATCAGTACCAATGGCTGCGGCGGTACCTGGAATAATATAGGCGGAGCAACATCGGCCACTTACGATCCGCCAGCAGGCGTAACAGTAATTACGAATTACAGAAGAATCACAACTTCAACACTCAATAGCGTCGTTTGCACCGCTATCGGAAACTGTTTGACCGTAACACCAAATAGTGTGACGCCAGGCGTGATTGGCGCCAACCGTACCGTTTGTTATGGCGGCGATCCTGCGGCCTTTACGGTATTGGTTCCGGCAACGGGAACAAGCATTACGTACCAATGGCAGGTGAGCACTACGGGAGGTGCAGGTCCTTGGACAGACATCCCTGGTGCCACGAACGCTACCTACGACGAACCGGGTCCGATGACCCAAACCAGCTACTACCAATGTGTGGTATCTGCCACTGTGAATAGCAGCACTTGCTCGGCGGCGACCAATTTCGTTACCGTCTTTGTCAATGACGTAACGGCAGCGGTAATCGATGCCGACCAAACCGTTTGCGGCCTGGAAGATCCAACAATCCTTACGATGTCTACGCCGTCAATAGCCAACGGTACCTTGACCTATCAATGGCAGAGCAGCACCGCGGGATGTAGCGGGCCATGGACGAATGTTGGGACTGGCGCGACTTATGACCCACCTGTTCCTTCGCAAACCATCTATTACCGTGTCATCGCAACCTCAACCTTGAACAGTGTGGTTTGTACTGCCATCAGCAATTGCATCACCATTACGAGCAACTCAAGGATATGGACCGGCTTGGTGAACAATGACTGGCATACGCCCGGAAACTGGTCTGGCAATCTCGTTCCTACCAATGTAAACTGCGTGATTGTTCCCAATGTGGTGCCGCGTCCTGTTATTTCGGCCGATGCAGTGGGTTACAACCTCACGGTATTGAACGGCGGTATTTTGACACTCAATCCAAACCATACGCTAACATTGACCGATGCGGTAAACGTACAGCCCACGGGACAATTTCTGATCAAGGATTCGGCGAGTCTTGTACAGGTAAACAATACCCCGAACACCGGTAATATCAATATGGAGCGCATCACCCAACCTATGTATCGTTTTGACTTTACTTATTGGGGATCGCCTTTGACGTTGGCTTCTAACTTTACACTTGGCGGTGCGGGTGGATTGTCACCCAATACGCTTTCGGACAAATACTTTAGTTGGAATCCGTCTATTGCCAACGGTTTTGGTGGATGGGTGTACGAAACGGCGGCAACAGTAATGGATCCACGCAAAGGTTATATTGTTCGCGCGCCGCAGAGTTTTTCGGGTTCTCCGCTGGTTAAGACTCCCTATACGGCCAACTTCGTGGGAACACCAAACAACGGCGACATGCTGTGCCCGATTTACCATGGTACACTGGGTCCAGGAAACAACAATGACAAATACAACCTGTTAGGTAACCCTTACCCATCGGCGGTAGATGCTGAGGCATTCCTGAGTGATCCGGCAAACGTCCCTGTCATTGACGGAACCATTTATTTCTGGACGCACAATTCTCCACCGAGCGTGGCCTATCCCGATCCGTTCTACGGGGATTTTGTCATCAATTATACGGCGACCGATTACGCTTCCTGGAACAAGCTCGGCGGTACGGGAACCACTCAGGCGGCGGCATCAGGTGGTGCAACGCCATCGGGATTCATTGCTGCGGGCCAAGGTTTCTTTGCCAAAAGCACAGGAACGGCACCAAGCGGTGACAACGTAACTTTTAGGAATACCATGCGTGTCTCGGGCAACAACAATCAGTTTTTTAGGACGATGGAAACCGAGAAACACCGAGTTTGGCTCAACCTTGTAAACAGTGCCGGCACGTTGAACCAAATCCTGGTAGGGTATACGCAAGGCGCGACAATGGGATGGGATAGGGATTTTGACGGTGCGCGCATCAGCGAAACCGGCCTTACATTGTACTCTATAATCCCCGAGCAGCACTTGGTAATCCAGGGACGACCTTTACCTTTTGACGCAAACGATCAGGTTGCCTTGGGATACAAAACCCAGGCGAACGATACCTACTCGCTGCGCATTGACCACTTAGATGGGCTGTTTGAAGGCCAGGATATTTTTATCGAGGACAAGTTGCTTAACCTTATCCACGATTTGAAACAAAGTCCTTACGTGTTTACGTCGGCTGCAGGAACCTTTAACGATCGATTCGTGTTGCGATACACTAACAATGCATTGGGAGTTTCACAACCACAATTGTCTGACGCGGTTGTTGCTATGGCCACAAATGGCAAATTGACAATCCAAGCTTCAGAGCCCATCAAACATATATTTGTGTATGACATCGCCGGGAAACTAATCAGGACCTATAATCCTGCGATGGTACGCAATTATTTTGAACATGATTTTAACTATTCGGATGGGGTCTATATGTTAAAAATCCGAATGCAAAACGGCGTGATCGCGACTCAAAAACTGATGAATAAAAAATAGTAATATTAACCCTACAGAAAGCTCCTTTTTTCATGAGAAAAACAGGAGCTTTTTTGTGTTAATTCGACTTGATTTTTGTACCTTTTACGTGAGTTTTCAACAGTTGCATTATTATTAGAAAAATAATGTTAGTTTTATAGCCCTTTTTAAAAAAACCAAAATAGCATGCATAAAAATTACTCTTTTAATAGTTTAGTCCTATTATCTTTAAAAAATGACGCTGAAGCCTTGCAGAGCAAAGGAAAAGGATTGTTATCGGCTAACTTGATGACAGTCATTATTTTATTCATGGCATTCCTGTTTTCGGGAAATTCCTTTGGGCAGTGTAACAATTATCAGGTTTTTGAGAGCTTTTCAAACGTTTTACCGACATCCGGAGGAACATGGTTTAAAGGAGCTTTGGCCAATTACACCAATGCAGCGCCATCAGCTACCACTCCAGGCGCACATACCGGATTATACTATGTGAGTTTCACCGGTACCGGGGTTAATTATTGTATGCGTACCCCACAAATTGCAAATCCAGGTATTTTTTCATTCTGGTACGCACGGAACAACAATGCCACGGCGCATTCCTTCAACATTCAGACTTCTCCAGACAACGCCACCTGGACTACCAGAGGCTCAACAACTACTCCTGTAGCCGACAATACTTATCAATTTTACTCCATAGACCTGGGTGCATTAGGATTAACCAATGTCTATGTCCGAATAGTTGACGCTAGAGCCTCGGGAACAAATACGAGATTTATCGACGACGTTTCCTGGACTACAACTTCTGGAGTCAACACTCATATTCCGGCCCAGCCCAGTTGTTCACAAACGATTGCATGCGGAACCACCTATAATTTCACCGATGAAGGCGGAGGATTGGCAACCGGCAGTGACACCTATAGCCCCAACGCCGACTATACCATTACTTTTACTCCATCAGTGGGAACTAGCAAAGTACAAATGGCTTTCAGCGCCTTCAACACAGAAAATGGCCAAGATGGCATGGTAATTTACGACGGCCCATCAACCGCTTCACCTATCATTTCCTCGGGTTTAGGTGTGGGTGCCAATGCCGTGAACTGTCCGGCAGGCTCCTTTTACGGAACCACTTCTCCGGGCACTATTACTTCGACTGATCCCACGGGCTCACTAACCATACGTTTCCGATCCAACGCAACAAACGCAATTGCAAATTTTGGTTGGCTCGCCAGTGTGAGTTGTTTCACGATTGCGCCTTGCGCAACCCCGACTGCGCAACCCACAGCGTTGACCTTCGGAGCGACAGACCCCAATAGCATTGCTGGATCATTCACGGCCGCAAGCCCTGTATCCGATAAATATCTCGTCTTGGTCAGCACTAGCGCTACTGCGCCGAGCCCCGCGCCCACCGATGGCACCACTTACGTTGCTGGAGACAACATTGGCGGCGCAACGGTAGTACAAGTGGGGAATTCGACCAGTTTTACGGCCACGGGATTAACACCGGCAACCACTTACTATTTCTATATTTATGCGCTCAACGATGTCGCTTGTACCGGAGGTCCCGCATACCTCACAACGACGCCGTTGACCAATTCTGCCCCGACACCGCCATTGGCCGTGAATGACATTTGTTCTTCGGCCATATCAATTACGTCTAATATTGCCTGTACACCTACAACCGGATCGACTGGTGGCGCCACCGACAATGACGAAGCCGGAGATTGTACGCTGGGAACAGAAAAAGCGGTTTGGTACGAATTTGTTGCCGTAAGCACCACACAAACCGTAACCGTTGACCCGATTGCGAGTTTTAACGCTGTAATCGGCGCGCTTTCGGCTTGCGGAAACACCACTATTCCTACCGGTGGCGCGTGTACCAATTTTAATGGGGACGATGGTGTTGAGACGCTGACCATGACCGGTTTGACCATTGGTGCTACCTATTATGTTCAGGTTTACGATTTCAATGGCGATGCTACTGCTAACGGATTTACCATTTGCGTAACGCATCCGGCACCTTGCCCAACGCCAACGGCACAACCTACAAACCTCATATTGAGCGGAATTACCGGATCGAGCATTAACGGGACCTTCACCGCCGCAGCTCCTGCTCCACACAAATACCTCGTGGTTTACACCACCGCACCTGGTGCGCCAAGTCCGGGACCTAGCAACAATACTGTCTACACGATAGGCAGTTCATTTAGCGGCGCGACTGTGGTATCGGTCACCAACGCAACGAGTTTTACCGCCACGGGATTGAACCCCAACACCCAATACTATTTTTACGTTTATTCATACAACGATACGGCTTGCGGAGCAGGGCCAGTTTACCAGACCACCAATCCGCTGACAAACAATGCCACTACGACCAACGGTGTCACCAACGATATTTGTGCGACGGCGATTTCGTTGACGTCCAATACCACCTGTACTAATACTACAGGATCTACTCAAGGTGCCACCGATAACAATGAAACCGGCGACTGTACCAACGGAACAGAAACCGCAGTATGGTACAAATTCGTAGCTGTGGCTGCCTCGCATGTAGTGACTGTGACGGGTTCTACCGGATTTGACCCGGTTATCGGCGCGATAGTCGCGTGCGGATCGGCCACTACGCCTACCGGAGGCGGCTGTACCGACAATACCTTCGGCGGCGGAACCGAAACCATGACCCTTACCGGACTGACCATCGGCGCAACCTATTATGTTCAGGTCTACGATTGGTGGGGCGTGACCATTGCCAACGCCTTTACCATCTGTGTGACGCATAGCGGTCCTTGTACTACGCCAACCGCGCAGCCAACCAACTTGACTTTTTCTGGGACTACTCCTAACAGCATCACCGGTTCTTTCAATCCGTCGGTGCCTTCGGCAGGAAGATATCTTGTACTGATGAGTACTAGCGCAACACCGCCAAGCCCAAATCCGGTAAACGGAACTACCTACACTGTAGGCGGCACCGTTGGAGGCGCTACTGTAGTTTCTATCAGCAACGCCACGACATTCACCGCTACCGGTTTACTCGGAAATACCCAATATTATTTCTATGTGTATTCTTATAATGCCGTGACTTGTACAGGAGGACCACTTTATTTTACGACTGCTCCATTACCGGGTAATACCACCACCCTGCCTACTCCAACCAACTATCTTTGTTCGGGCGCAACCGCCTTGCCTTGTAACACGAGTAGTTTGACCGGTACGACCGTTGGGGCGACGAGTGTGGTTCACGGAACTGGTTGCAGCCAGTCCAATTATGGCGTTTGGTACACCTTTACAGGAGACGGAAACATCACAACCATTTCTTCTACCGCCACCAGTGGCTGGGATCACGAAATGTCTATTGCCAGCGGAACCTGCGGAAGCTTGACCAATATTACCTGCCAGGACTCGGGAGGCACCAACGGAACCGAAACCTATACCTTTACCAGTGTTGTTGGCCTCAATTACTACGTTTACGTTGCCCATTGGGATTCGGCCAGCAGTACTACGGGTTCCTTTGTGATTTCTAGAACCTGCGCGACGCCGCCACCGCCAATGACCAATGATGATTGCGCTGGTGCCATTACGCTAACGGTAGACACGAGTTGTAACTACTCCTATTTCACCAATGCAACGGCTACGGCAAGTGGTGGCGCACCCGCTCCGGGTTGTGGCAATTACCTGGGTGGAGATGTTTGGTTTAAATTGGTAGTCCCTGCCAATGGTGTTATCCGCGTGAATTCATTGGGCCAAGTGGTTACTGACGGCGGCATGGCATTGTACACAGGAACTTGCGGAAGCCTTACACTGGTAAGTTGCGACGATTCGTCGAGCGCAAATCCCGGGGACATGCCGTTGATTTCGCAAAGCGGATTGACACCCGGATCCACGGTTTACATCCGATTCTGGGAATACGGAAACAACAACAATGGCACTTTTGCGCTTTGCGTCACTACACCCGATTGTACTACGGGATCCGGTATCGGAACCTCTGCTTTGGGTTGTCCTATCGTAGTCTCGGGCGGGCTTAATCTGGATGGAGTAGATCCAGCGCCAATTGACGCCTGTGTATCCTCTACCTGTACCGATCTTGAGGCCACCTACTTGTTTTTGGGTCAACCAACGGCTTACACCGTGACGCCTATTTCACCTTATACGCCGCCTTATCAATTTGGTTGTCTTGCCAATCCGGTGAGTGTCAATATTGATGATGTTTGGTCGCCGGTGGTAACCTTACCGTTTAACTTCTGTTTTTACGGGAACAATTACAACCAATGCCTCATCGGCTCGAACGGCGTATTAACATTCGATCTCGTTAACAACACCCCTGGCGGTAGCTCTGCCTGGTCCTTTACCAATACACTCCCAAGCGCCTCGTTATTTACCAATACAATATTTGGAGTTTATCACGATATAGACCCCAGCAAAGGCGGAAATGTGGGATGGGAACTCATAACTTTAAGTACTGGTTGTAGGGCACTCGTGGTTTCATGGCAGGATATTCCGATGTACTCATCAAGCTGTAATTCAATATTGTATACAGGTATGATGGTGCTCTACGAAAACACCAATATCATCGAAGTATATGTTCAGGAAAAAAACACCTGCTCTACCTGGAATGGCGGTAATGCAATCATTGGTGTGCAGAATGCCAATGCTACCCAGTGGGCGGCGCCGGCTACCCGAAACACTACCACCACAGACTGGACGGCCACTAATGAAGCGTGGAGGTTCACTCCATCGGGCACTTCGATTACTTCTATCAAATGGTATCAGGGTGCAGGTACCACAGGCCCTGTTGTGGGAACTACACAGACCATCAATGTTTGCCCAACGACAACCACAACCTATACGGCCGAAGTGAGTTATACCCTCTGCACCGGAGGCACGCTCAAAGAAACAGACCAGACTACCGTCACCGTTAACAATAGTAAAACCTGGAACGGTTCGGTAAGTACAGACTGGAACACGGCCAACAACTGGACGCCGGTAGGGATTCCCACTTTGGCCGACTGTGTGGTGATTCCAATCACGGCAAGGAATCCAATTATATCTGGAACTTCTTATAACGGATTGGCGGGAACATTATCGGTACTGAATGGCGCAGCCTTAACCATCAATTCCACCAACAGCGTAACAGTGAACAACTGGGTGAATGTGGGTGCGACCGGAAATTTCACTATAGAAAACAGTGCCAGCCTCATCCAAATCAACAATGCAGTCAACACCGGAAACATTGTTTACAAACGCAACGCGGCCAACGTCAAAGCACTCGACTACGTATACTGGTCGTCGCCGGTAGCCAGTTTCAGTGTCAACAACATTACGGCGCCACTAACACCTGGCCCGATCTACACCTGGAACCCGACGGTTGCCAACCCAAATAACGGGCAAGGAAATTGGCAAAGCGCCTCCGGAACGATGACCGTTGGAAAAGGCTATATCGTGAGGGCACCGAGCAGCTTTACAACCACACCAGCCACGTTAAGCGGTAGCTTTACAGGTGTACCCAATAACGGTACTATTACAATGGGCATCTCAAGGGGCTCTTATGAGGGCGCACCATATCCGGGAATCAATGGCACACAAATTACCAATCTGAGTGACAATTACAATCTCATCGGAAACCCTTACCCATCGGCCATCCGAGGTAGCCAGTTTTTGTTTGATAACAACACAAAAATAGAAGGGAACATTAAGCTGTGGATGCACGGCGCTTCACCGGCCCAAATTGCCAGCCCGTTCTACAACACCTTCCTTTACAACTACAATGTAAACGACTATTCTACCTGGACTTGGACTGGTACAGTATGTTGCCCGGCGGCCGCGTCTGATTTATTTATTGGGGCGGCGCAAGGATTTGTAGTACAGATGATTGACGGTCCCGGTCCTGCTTCGGACGTGGTAACTTTTACCAATGGCTTGCGCGATGCCACTTATAACAACAGTGTTTTCTACAGGATGGCCAGTTTGCCATCGGTGCAAAACCACCTCGTCGACATTGAGAGACACCGGATATGGCTGGACATTGTCAATGCAAACGGCGTTTCCGACAGAACCTTGATCGGTTATGTAGAAGGTGCATCGCAAGGCAGGGACAATGCTTTTGACGCCGGCGCTTTGGTGGGTACCACCATGAGTATTTATTCTCTGAACGAAACCGAGAAACTTTGCATTCAAGGCCGCAGTCTGCCGTTCGATCAGCAAGATGTAGTGCCATTGGCGGTTACAGTTGCCAACCAAGGCCGTTATCAGATAGCCATTGGCGCAGTAGACGGTTTATTTGAAAATGTGCAGCAACCCATTTACGTTGAAGATCGCGAATTAGAGATTTTCCACAACCTGCGTCAAACGCCTTATGGATTCGATGCAGTGCCAGGTAGCTATGACAACCGTTTCTTTTTGCGTTACGCGAACAATGCGCTCGGAGTAACCAATCCTGATGGTTCAGGCGATCTTAGCGCGATGATCATTGACAAACAGCTCATGGTTCAGGCATCGCTGAATATCGCTGAAATTCAGGTGTACGATGTAACGGGAAAATTAGTAAGGACTTACATTCCGAATGAAAAAAACAGCAAATTCGTGGACGATTTCCATTTTGCCAACGGAGTGTATTTTGCCCGGGTTATCCTTGAGAACAATTTGTCATTTACCCGAAAATTAATGAATCAGTAAACTACTTGCCTTTTGTCGATTACCGTTGGCAGCGAACATTTTGAAATAAAAAAACCGCAACATCTAAAAAAGTGTTGCGGTTTTTTTATTATGCCTTTTTGTTGTTAAGCTGCAGGAAAGAAATTGTCCTGAATGCCGTTGGCTTTATTTGTAAAATACAAAGCCAGTTGATAAAAGATATCGCGCGCTTCGCTATTTGGGTTTTCAATGCATTGCTCGATGACCATTAGGAAGTCTACTTTCATGGCCTTTTCGTTTTCAGAATCGATGCCGTTCTCTTCGAGTTGCGTTACAATCTGGTTGGCAAAATTATTTCTTTGGTCTAGTCTTTCAGAAATCAAAAGATTGAGTGCAAGTGTAGTAATGTTTGTTGTCATGGGGATGTTTTTTTTAGTTAATAGGATTTTTATTGAGCGAATATATACCTAAAAAAATACCGGCACACATATTTCCGACGAACTGTTAAAATAATCGTTATACCATGGTTTATAGGGATTCGCGACGCCCCAAACAAAAAAATCCGCCTTGTGAAAACAAGGCGGATTTTTTTAAGGTTAAACTGTAAACCCTCCAGGCTTATAAAACCTGGAGGGTTTGGGTTTTATTTCACCAAAGTCATTTCGTCAACAATGTGTTTTGCTCCAGAGTAATTTTCAATTACCCAAAGTACGTAACGGATGTCTACGTTGATAGTCCTTTGCAATTTCGAGTCAAAGATTACATCGCCAGCCATCGCCTCGATGTTTCCGTCGAAAGCCAGCCCGATAAGTTCGCCTTTTCCGTTCAACACCGGAGAACCAGAGTTTCCGCCAGTGATGTCATTGTCGGTAAGGAAATTCACGTGCATCGACCCGTCTTTATCGGCATAACGGCCGTAATCCTTCTTCTTGTTGAGTTCAATCACTCGACTTGGCAAGTCAAATTCCTCATCGCCTTTTTTATACTTCTTCACCAAACCGTCCATAGTCGTGTAGTTGTTGACCTTAGCGTCATTGCGTTTATCTGCAGGTAACGAACGTACTTTTCCGTAGGTCAGACGCAAGGTTGAGTTGGCGTCAGGATACTGGATCGTTCCAATTTTTGACTCCCTCAAACCTTCAACGAGCAAACGAAATGCTGCGCCATAGTCATTTTGCGCTTGGACCAATTCTGGCGTTTTGGCGTTGATGTGCGCAATCATATCGTTAGAAAGTGCGTACATCGGGTCTTTTTCTAACCGCGCAGCTTCTGGGTTGGCCAGGAAGTCAGCAAGTTTTTGCTTGTTGGTCAAAACACTGTTATCGAGCGCGTTGTTTACCCATTGGGTGTAATCATAATTGGCCGATTTCCCGATTTGTTCTACCATCGGCGCAACCGGATATCCTTTAGATTTAGTAGCGTACAAATTGAGCTGTGCCGCAAGAATTTCCTTCTCGGCCGGTAAGTACAACTCCTTGAACATTTCGTTTGCGGCCTCGATAATCTGCGGTTCCATTTCGGTGCGTTTGGCCGGATCGGCTTTCACGTACAAATCCAACTGCTTTCCTATCGTCCTTCCAGACAAACCAAAAGCCGAGGTTCTAAGCAATTGCTGCAAGTAATTATCATGACGCGCTTTTTCATTGGTCATGGCATACCACTTATTGATGTTGGCTACGACAGTTCCGTACTTGGCTTTATTCTCAGGCTTTTGCGCCCAGGCATCAAACTTGGCTTCCTGCTCCGCTTTTGATTTGGCAGTGCCAAATTTGGTCAACGCATCAATCATTCCCTGACGGTTTTTCCAGTAGTTGGCCACACCGGCATATTTGGAGGCGTAAATCAATCGAAGCTCCGGGCTTTGGTCCATGTATTTCTTCATCTTGTCCATACCGGTTTTAGAACCTTCAACCCACGCAGGATATGCAAATTTCACATTCTGCTCGATTCCGCCCGCCGGCATCCAACGGTTGGTTCTTCCCGGATAACCCAAAATCATTGCGAAGTCGTTCTCTTTCACACCGCCCAAATTTACAGGCAGGTAGTGCTTGGGCTGTAAAGGCACATTACTTTCAGAATACTCGGCTGGGTTTCCGTCCTTATCGGCATACACCCTGAACATAGAGAAATCTGCAGTGTGGCGTGGCCATTCCCAGTTGTCGGTATCGCCGCCGTATTTACCGAGGCTTTCTGGCGGAGTTCCCACCAAACGCACATCCTTGTAGTCTTGGTAAACAAAATAGTAGTATTCGTTCCCTTGAAAAAATGGGCGAACAGAAACGGTATATTTCCCGCCTTCGTTATTTTCTTTCTCGATGATTGCAATTTCCTGGTTCACCGCCTTTTCCCTGTCGGCTTCAGACATTCCGGGCGTAAGCTTAGACAAGATGCGCTCAGTAACGTTGTCCATACGAACAAAGAAACGCACAAAAAGGCTCGAAGGCTTCAACTCGGCGCTTCTGTTGGGTGCCCAATAGCCGTCCTTAAGGTAGTTTTTATTGGCCGATGACAACTCGGCAATCGCATCATAACCGCAGTGGTGGTTGGTGAGTACCAAACCGTCCTTAGAAATCAACTCGGCCGTACAACCGCCATTGAACTGCACAATCGCGTCCTTCAAGCTGTGGTTGTTGATGCTGTAGATTTCCTCGCCAGTAAGTTGCAATCCCATTTTCTGCATGTCACGGTGGTTGAGTCGCTCAATGAACATCAAAAACCACATTCCCTCGTCGGCTTTCACGCTCATCGGAACAAGCATGATCCCGGCAATCAGGGAAAAAATAACTTTTTTCATTTTTAAAATTGTTTAGTTAGTAAATCACGGGTGAGTAGTCGGCAAAAAGATTTTTTGTTACAACATCCCCCGAATTTTCGCATGCGAATATAATTCATTTTTGCAAGGGCTGTTGTTGATAACTCAAACGTTATAGGAATTTTGGCTTTTTGGGCGAATGGCCGGGCTATCCGCAGTACGTGGTACTTGCTCCTATCCCTATCGCGCATCGGTTCCTGGATTTGTGATATAGCCAAAAAAAAGTGCTTTGTTTTCAAAAGCACCTTTTAAGTTGTTTGTATCAGTCGTTAAGCATTTTCCACAACCTATCCTTCAATTCCACCAAGCCTTGCTGCGCCACCGATGAAATGAACATGTATGGAATGCCTTTCAGATCCTTATCGAGCTGTTTCTTCATCTCGGCTTTGAGTTCCTCGTCGAGCATGTCGCATTTAGAAATCATGATCATGCGTTCCTTGTCCAGGATTTCTGGGTTGTAACGGCGCAATTCATCCACCAGGATTTCATATTCTTTTTTAATATCGGGTGCATCGGCAGGAACCAGGAACAGTAAAATAGAATTCCGTTCAATGTGTCTCAAAAAGTAATGCCCCAAGCCTTTTCCTTCGGCAGCTCCTTCAATGATTCCGGGAATATCGGCAATCACAAACGACTGGAAATCGCGGTACGCCACAATCCCCAAATTGGGTTTCAAGGTCGTAAACGGATAGTCGGCAATTTTGGGTTTTGCAGAAGTCAGCACAGAAAGCAACGTGGATTTCCCCGCGTTCGGGAAACCCACCAAACCTACATCTGCGAGCACTTTAAGTTCTAAAACCACATCCATTTCTACGCCCAACAAACCCGGCTGCGCGTAACGAGGCGTCTGGTTCGTTGAACTGCGAAAGTGCCAGTTGCCCAGACCGCCTTTACCGCCTTGCGCGAGGATTCGCTTTTCGCCGTCTTCGGTAATTTCAAACAAAATCTCGTTGGTTTCCTTGTCGCGCACTACCGTTCCCAGTGGCACTTCGATGAATTTGTCTTCTCCGTCGGCACCGGTACTCCTATCGCTTCCGCCATCGCCTCCGTGTCCGGCTTTAATGTGGCGCGCAAACTTAAGGTGGAACAAGGTCCACAAACCTTTATTGCCCACAAGATATACGTGTCCGCCGCGTCCGCCGTCACCACCGTCTGGCCCACCTTTTTCGATAAATTTCTCGCGGTGCAAATGCGTAGAACCGCGTCCGCCTTTTCCTGAGGAGACGTATATTTTTACGTAGTCAACAAAATTTCCTTCTGTCATATTTTTGGGTTCAGGGTGCAAGGTGCAAGGTTTAAGGTAAATGAAAATTCCTGTACCCTGAACCCTGTACCTTGCACCATTTAATCTTTAAGCGATGTCACTAACACCTTATCTATTTTCACACCATCCATGTCGATCACTTCGAGTTCAAATCTTTGCCAGATGAGTTTTTCGCCTTGTTTGGGGATACGCGACATTTCGGTCATAACCAGCCCGCTTACCGTCGTTACTTCATAATCTCCGGTCAGGTCATCCAAATCGAAATAAGTCAGGAAATCGTGTAGCGGATAGTGCCCGTCTACAAGCCAGCTGCCGTCTTCACGTGCCACCAATTGAAAGTCATCCTTATAAAATTCGGCAGCGTCACCTACTAGCGCTTCGAGTATGTCGTTGAGCGTGATCACGCCTTGAAAAACACCGTATTCGTCAGAAACAAACGCATAATGCACGCCGCTTTTCTTGAAATTTTCGAGTGCTTTGTACGCCGTGGTGTGTTCAATAATGAAAGGTGCATCGGTCATGATACTTTTGAGGCTGAACCTGGGGTTTTCAAAATGGGCAAAAATATTCTTGAGGTTCACCACACCAACCACATCGTCATAATCCTTGTCATACACGGGATAGATAGAATGGAGCTCCTTGAGCATCATTTCCCTGACCTGGTTCTTGTCGGCATTGAGCGGTAAGAAAACCACCGATTTTCTATGTGTCATGAGCGAATTCACCTTGCGATCACCAATGTGAAATACGCGCTCCATGATGTCCTGCTCAATTTCCTGTACCTCGCCGCCTTCTGTCCCTTCTTTGATGATGGCTTTGATTTCTTCCTCGGTTACTTTGCCGTCGGCAGTTGGTTTGATGTTGAGTACCTTGAGCAAAAATTCGGTAGAAACCGTGAGTAGCCAAATAAAAGGCGCCGTCGCGATAGAGATCACGCGCATGGGCACCGCTGTAGCTTTAGCAATCGCTTCGGGATAATTCAGCCCGATACGTTTGGGCAACAATTCTCCCAAGACCAGCGAGAAAAAAGTCAGCACCAGTACCACAATCCCAACGGCGATAGAGTCTGCATAGGGTTTGAGCGTAGCAAATCCTTCTATGAACTGCTGCACGTCCATCGTGATTTTGTCGCCCGAGAAAATACCCGTGAGGATTCCGATCAGGGTAATCCCGATTTGTACCGTCGATAAAAATTTGTTGGGTGAATTGGCCAGGTCAAGTGCCGCTTTGGCGTTGGCATTTCCTTTTTTCGCGGCGGTTTCCAAGCGGTTTTTACGTGCCGATATCAGCGCAATTTCTGACATCGAAAATACGCCGTTGAGCAATATTAAAAAAAGGATAATGAGTATTTCCATGTACTAAATTTAGGCTATTTCGTTAAATAGGAATTGCCCTTTAACCATAACCAATTACAAGCTGTCAATGACGCTGCTCAATCTTTGGGTAATCTCGGCGATCGAACCGATGCCGTTCACGGCGTGAAATTTTCCTTGTGCGGTATAAAAATCAATCAGCGGAGCCGTTTTCTCATTGTATTCCTGATAACGATTGCGGATCTTGGCTTCATCCTGGTCATCGGCACGGCCAGAAGTTTTCCCTCTTTCAAGCAAACGCGCCACTAGGATTTCATCGTCTGCTTCGAGGGCAATCGTGGCGGTATTCTGTGAACCTTTATCTGCTAAAATCTTGTCGAGAGCCTGAGCTTGCGCGATGGTACGCGGATACCCGTCAAACAAAAAACCGTTCGCGTCTGGATTGCTGTCTACGGCATCCTTAAGCATATTGGTCGTAATTTCGTCGGGAACCAAATCGCCGCGGTCGATGATGCTTTTGGCTAAAATCCCGAGCTCGGTTCCGGTTTTGATGTTGTGTCTGAATATATCGCCGGTAGACAGGTGCACTAAATTATATTTTTCTTTTAAAAACTCTGCCTGGGTACCTTTTCCTGCGCCCGGTTTCCCGAAAAGAACGATGTTGATCATGAATATTTTAGATTTCAGATTTTAGATTTTAGATTTCGGATTTCAGATTTACTCGGCGAGTTGGTAGACGTCTTGCAGATTTCGTCCCAAACCGTCATAATCGAGCCCATAACCCACAATAAATTTATCCGGAATGCGAATGCCCACATAATCGATCTTGATGTCCTTTTTATAAGCGTCGGGCTTTAAGAACAAGGTGGCAATCTTGAAATGCTTGACTTTCTTCTCCTTGAAAATCGCCTTGAGCGCTTCAATGGTATGACCGGTATCCACGATATCTTCTACCACCACCACTGTTTTTCCTTCGAGGTCTTGGTTGAGCCCAATGAGTTGCTTTACCTCGCCCGAAGTCTGCGTGCCTTCATAAGAAGCCATTTTCACGAAACTCACCTCGCACATGCCGCGGTAGTGTTTCATCAAATCAGACATCACCATGAATGCGCCGTTGAGGACACCTACAAAAACCGGAACCTCGTCAAAAAAATCATCATCCATTTGTTTGGCCATGTTGGCGAGTGCAAAATCGATCTCTTCTGCCGAGATGAAAGGCACAAAATGTTTGTCGTGGAGTTGTATCATGATGCGTTTAGAAATAAGCCACAAATTTAAGAACTCTTAAAGGATTAAGCCACACGTATTTTTACTTTTTTAAAATATATTTGTAAAATGAGTAGCAACCTTTACGAGCGTGTCAGGAATTGTTCGGTCCACCGAAAGCCAAGGGATGAAAACAAGGACTATATCCTTGCCAATCCTGCTGAATTTGCTCCCTTGGTACGATTCGCTTTTGAGGTGCAAGATAAAGATTCGCATAAAGCGTGCTGGATTCTTGAAATCGTAGCCTACGAAAGGCTAAAATGGTTTATAGAGCCGCTCGATTTTATCTGTGCCAACCTTTCAAAACTCAACGACGAAAGTGCCATAAGGCCCATTTCAAAAATTTGCCAGTTGCTTGTAGACGCACATTTCAAAAAACCTGAAACCGGCATTTCACTTTCACCAGACCAACTCCAGAAAATCATCGAAGCCGATTTTGACTGGCTCATCGGCGATACCAAAGTGGCCGCCAAAGCCTACGCCATGCGAACCCTTTTTGTAATTGGGCAACATATCGACTGGATCCATCCCGAACTCAAAACCATACTGGATAAAGACTACCAGCACCATTCGGCTGCCTACAAAGCCGCGGCGAGAGAAATCTTAAAAAAACTCGCCAAAACACCCTAAAGATTTCTGGCAACTATGCGGTCTCTAAAATTAGGAGTTGCCAATTCCCAATGGTTAAAGTATCTTTGCGTACAACTACAACACTGCTACAAATGAACTTTTTTTCCTCCGATTTCAAACTCGGCATTCTCGGCGGCGGCCAACTTGGTAAAATGCTACTTGCCGAAACCAGAAAGTTTGACATCCAGACCTACGTTTTAGACCCAAGCCCCGAAGCACCGTCACGCATAGCCTGTGACAAATTCATTGAAGGCGACCTCATGGATTTTGACACGGTTTACACTTTTGGCAAACAAGTCGATTTGCTTACGTTTGAAATCGAGCTGGTCAACCTCGAGGCTTTGGAGCAGCTTGAAAAAGAAGGATTGAAAGTCTATCCTTCGCCCAAAACCTTGCGGCTTATCCAAAACAAAGGCACACAAAAGGATTTCTATTTTGATAAAGGCATCCCGACGGCGGTTTTTCAGAAATTCCACCAGCTCGAAGGCTTGCAACTCACCATCAAAAACAACAGCATCACCTTGCCATTTGTCTGGAAATGCACGCAGTTTGGTTATGACGGCAACGGTGTAAAAATCGTTCGGTCGCTGGCCGATACGGCTCTTTTGCCCGATGTAGAATGTATTGCCGAGCAAATGGTACCGTTTAAAAATGAACTCGCGGTGATCGTGTGCCGAAACCCATCGGGCGAAGTGGTCAACTATCCCGTCGTGGAAATGGAGTTCCATCCCGAAGCCAACCAGGTAGAATACGTTATTTGTCCCGCAAGGATTGACGAAAAAATAGCGCAAAAAGCCATCCGAATCGCGCTCGACGTTTCTGAAAAATTTGACCACGTGGGCTTGCTCGCCGTAGAAATGTTCCAGACGCACAACGACGAAATATTGGTCAATGAAGTGGCGCCAAGGCCACACAATTCAGGACATTACTCAATCGAGGCCAGTTATACCTCGCAATTTGAAAACCATTTGCGCGCCATTTTAGATTTACCGCTCGGAAATACCGCTAGCAAAGTCGCGGGAATTATGGTAAATTTGGTGGGTGCCGAAGGATTTTCTGGAGATGTGGTGTATGAAAATATAGAACAAATCCTGGCGATTCCCGGCGTCACGCCGCACATTTACGGCAAGAAACAAACGCGCCCGTTCAGGAAAATGGGACACGTCACGATTGTGAATGAAGATATGACCGAAGCTAGAAAGATTGCCGGGGAAGTTAAAAATACGATTAGGGTTGTTTGCAAAAAATAAACACGGATTTCACAGATTTCACAGATTTTTTTGATTCTTAATCTGTGTCATTTGTGTAATCTGCGTAAAGTCAAAGCAACCCAAATCTCCGGTGTTCGCGGTAGCGATGGAAGCGGCATCCTTTTGTGACTGCAAGAAACAAAAGATATAGCGGACAGCGCGGCGCGAGGCACGAAGCGCACCGCCCAAAAAAAAGCATTATCAATTATTAATTGTCAATTATCAATTAAAATGAAAGTAGCCATCGTCATGGGAAGTATCTCCGACATGCCCATTATGCAAGAAGCCATCGATATCCTCAAAAGTTTCGAAATCGAGACGGAAGTCGATATAGTTTCAGCGCATCGCACACCCGAAAAACTTTTCGATTTTAGCAAAAATGCCCATAACAAGGGAATCGCAGTGATTATTGCTGGAGCTGGAGGTGCAGCCCATTTACCAGGAATGGTCGCTTCTATGTCGCCGTTGCCTGTGATTGGTGTGCCGGTAAAATCGAGTAATTCGATCGACGGTTGGGATAGCGTGCTGTCGATTCTACAAATGCCAGGCGGT
>JAKQJQ010000142.1 GCA_029561105.1 Bacteroidota bacterium | reverse complement strand
AAAGTCCGAATTTTCTAATTATTTTATTGTCTTCGAGGTATTTGCGCAGGGCGTTGCAATTGATGGTCATGATCATTTGGGTCTGAATGCCTTTCACGCCGTCTTCTTTTCGTTTGAGTTTGGTTTCACTCTGCAGCGATGAATCGGTGAGAAACGAAGCGTAACCGCCCTTGAGGATTTCAACCACAACCGGATTATTCTTATATTCTTGTTCGTTTGGTATCATCGGCGACTTGTACTGGCTGCCGGGAATGCCCCTAAACATCAGCGTGTAAAATGCATTCGACGAGGCATTGGCCATGCTTTCGGGTTTCTTTTTGGCAAAACCGCTTGCAGTTACCGTGATTGTCCCTTCTATATCCGATTTGACAAAGGAGGTCATCCCGCCCATATCCTGGCAGATTCCTTCAAACTGGCCAATCAAAATCGTCAGGCAGGCTATAATGAATTGCTTCTTCATGATTTATTTGTTTTTAATGCTCAATGTTCCTGTTTTGCCCACGCGCTCTTCTATCATTTCAGCGCCATCGTTGACTTTGCAGACGGTAAAGTCGCCCTGCCTTTCCACAATGGTAATCGAGGCGATGGGTTTGATGCGTTTGAGCGGTGGTGCCGAAGAACCTGATGGTATCAATTCTGTTTCCTGTAGTAGCAATTTGTCGCCTTTACTTTAAGATTCATCTATTCCCGTCATGAGAATGGTTTTTGGTTTTCCACTACCCGATTTCTCTTCGATTTTCACAATCGTAATAGTCGATGGATAGGTTTCGTTGAGCCACAACAGGATTTTTTCCTTGCTGTTTTTCATGGCGCTGACCACTGCGTCTTCTTTTGAGGCGCCTATTCCCGGACCGCTAAAGTTGTCCTTAGACTGATTAAAAGCTTTGTGACTGATAACCGATCCGGTTTCTACGTCGATGATTTGCAGCGAGAAACTAATGTTGGCCTTGTAATTGGTCACATTGCTCGCAATGGCCGAACCCACGCTGCGCACCGCGCCGTAAGGCCCAAAGCTGGGTCCGCCGCTGGGTTTTTTGCCTTCTGAAACATCAATATTGGTGAGTGTACCAACTATGAGTTGTTTGGCACCGAACTTCTTCCCTTGCTCTACCAATTGTTTCGAGGCGATGTACCTCTCGTCTATCTGCGCGTCCAGTTCTTTATTGAGCAGTTCATCTTTGGAGCGGTCAAGCGCCTCGATATTGGATTTTGAACTCAGTGCTTCCATCACAATTTCCTGCAATTGTGCCGCCCTGGGTTTGTTTTGTGCCGACGCGCTTTGGAACGCCATGACGCCTACGGTCACTTTATTTTGGGCGAAGGCACCCAAACAAAAGAATAGACTAAGTAAAAAGGATATCTTCTTCATAAAAAATTTGTTTGATTAATATGTGCTGTTTTAAAGGTTCAATGTGTGGGCGATTCTAAATAACTCCGCTGCTTTATAAGTGTGGCCCGATGTGCCTGCTCTCTACAATAGTTTTCCAATCCTGGTTTTCTCCTTGTAATAGGGCGCGCAATTTTTCTACACTCATAAAAAATGTAGGCTGGTCTGAATGTTCTATTTCGCTCGCCAAATTTTCGAGCTTACCAATGATATTGGTGGAGATCGTGATGTTGAGTTTCAATTCCAGAAAATAGTAAACCACTTCCAGGGAGGCATAGAATGCGGGAATCAGGATCCAAAGCAAATGCAGCCATTCCTGATTGAGATGCAAGAAAGTGGGCACGATATTTTCATGTTCGAGTTCTGTCCAATATCCCAACACCACCACGGTGAAAAAAGAGAATACCACCATATTCATCAACGAATGCAGTACCGACTCATAACGCTCATATCTTTTAATCTTGTTGTCGCGGTGGTAGTTAACTTGGTCAGCGATAAATTCATTTAAATGTTCTTTTGACAAAGACAATTCTTTAACCTTATTTGGCTTTTCGGACCACCTCGTCCCATTTAGCAAAACACCCGCTTTCTTAAAGGCCACATACATTCGTTGCCGTTCTGCGACTATCCTTTTTTCAAGAAAAACGCGTTTTAAGGCGTTTGGCCCAAACACAAAGAAATAAATAAGACAAGGGCAGGCAGATCAATTCTGCGGTAGAAAGCATCAGTTGAACTTGCCGATCCAATTCAAAACACAATACCGGCGCAAAAAAGACAGCCGACAAAAACCCCAAGGCAATGCCTGTAATCCAAACCCACTTGAAAGCCATTTTGGTTTTGGCTGTTTGGGCTTTCATTGCGTTAAGGTGGATATCATCGTCGGTGGGCGTCCTGTTGGCTTTGACAATCCGCGGTTCTTTATTGTGCTGTCGTGCATAGGTGACCAGTTGCGCGGTTCCGGCAATGCCCCTGGCCGGTTGCCCGTCCCAGACCGCGACCACATAATCCGATTGATCAATCAGGTGTTTTCCTGCGTTGAGATAAGCAACATCTCGTTCTTGCTTTGAATCGGTTGTGAGCAGCGCCAAAGGCTCTTTAGTCTCAAGTTTCTGTGCAATTACAATCTCCTTAAACTTTTCGAAATCGCCGGGCTCGGTAAAGTCGTCCTGATACTTATCTATCTGAAAAGGCAATAAAACTTCAACATCTATTCCTAGTGCTTTGGCGGCATCATAAAAGATGGTGTCGGCGCCAGTGGCCACTAATGAAATTGCACGCAAAGCATGCGCCGTTGACTTCAATTCGGTAAGAATCGCATCAAGGCTTTTACGGACACCTGCCCGCTCCTCTTTCATTATTTCCCGATGCCCAATAATGCCAACAGTCATGCTAATAGATTTGATTAACAACGTGAAAGTAGGCCCTAAGAATCGGGGTTTGAGATTTTAAATATAACAGTATTTATTTACGCAGCCAAAAAACCGCTTAAAATCAATGATTTAATAACATTAGGTTTTTCTGAAGGTATTTTCATTCGGCGGTTTTTTATTATTTTCAAAATAGTATATTTGAAACCTATTCCCCTTAAAAACCATCATGTTTCAAACCCGAAAAGATACCGTTTACATCATCCTTGCCGGAATTTTTATCACCAATGCGGTCGTGGCCGAGCTTATTGGCGGCAAGCTCATTTATGTAGGAGATGCGGTCATGAGCGTCGGGATTTTGCCCTGGCCGGTCGTTTTTCTCACCACAGACCTCATCAACGAATATTTCGGGCGAACGGGCGTACGCAAGTTGTCAATGATTACGGCCTGTCTGATTGCCTACTGTTTTATACTGCTGTATGCGGCGTTGCAAATTCCCGCCGTGAATGGCCCAGGACTGGTGACCGATACCCAATTCACTGCCGTTTTTGGACAAAGCATGTGGATTATCGTGGGCAGCATCACAGCCTTTTTGGTTTCGCAACTTATCGACGTGACCATTTTTCATTTTGTAAAAAATAAAACCGGCGACAAAAAAATATGGCTCAGAAGTACCGGTTCTACGGTGATTTCACAACTCTTCGACAGCTTCATCGTACTGGGCATTGCCTTTTGGATGACCGGAAAAATGGACACACCCACCTTTATCCAATCGGCATTTACCGGTTATTTTGTCAAACTGGCGATTGCCATTGCGCTCACACCACTGATTTACGTGGGGCACGCTGCAATCAAAAAATATTTACAAGAGAAATAACATGCAAACTAAAATCCGCTGCGGTTGGTGCGAAAAAGACGACCTCTACCGCGACTACCACGACAATGAATGGGGCAATCCGGTTTATGACGACGCCACTTTGTTCGAATTCCTACTGCTCGAGACCTTTCAGGCTGGCTTGAGCTGGTACACGATTCTAAAAAAACGACCCCATTTCAAGAGCGCTTTCGACCATTTCGACTATAAAAAGATTGCCAGATACGACCAGAAGAAAATCGACGCCTTGATGCAAGATGCAGGAATCATCCGCAACAGCCTCAAAATTAAAGGTACAGTCGCCAATGCAATTGCGTTTATGGAAGTGCAAAAAGAGTTCGGCAGTTTCTCCAAATACATCTGGGGATTTGTAAACGGCAAACCCATTGACAACGGGCACCGTGATTTGAGTTCGGTACAAGCCACTACTCCACTGTCGGACGCAATCAGCAAAGACCTCAAAAAGCGCGGGTTTAAATTCGTGGGTTCTACGGTAGTCTACGCACACATGCAGGCCACAGGAATGGTCAATGACCATGTTGCCAACTGTTGGAAACGCACTTCCGTCTGACCCGCATGAGCAAACAATCCAACAAAGTAATTTCAAAATTAACCTTCCACAAACTCGATTGGTTGGAGAAAGTCACATTGGCACTTGCCATTTGGTTCTTGATTTATCCAAAACCTTACACGATTCTCTTTACAATCCTGCTCATTATCCCCATTCTGGGATTGGTACTCAATGGCCTCAATGGCAAACCCAGCATTGCCAGTCTTGTAGAAATTACGAAAAAAGACGACGGCGACAATAAGTATGATGTGGCCGATTTCATAGATATGGCAGCTATTGCCATTTTCATTCGCGTCCTCATCGACTATGAGTTTGAGGATTTTTACAGCCTCATCATTCCGGGAACCATCGGTTTTGTGCTGATGGTGATCGTGCTGCTTTTGACCCACAAAATGATCGTCGACAACGGCAAAAGCAGGTTCTGGATTTATTCTTCTTTGTTTTTTAATATTTTTCTGTACAGTTATTCGGCGACTTATGGAATCAATTGCAGCTATGATTTTTCGGAGCCCAAGGTTTTTGATGCCGAAATCATCGACAAACACATTTCGAAAGGCCGCAGACACACCACCTATTACATTCGGGTAACGCCTTGGGGACACCACCATGACGCCGAAGACATCTCGGTCGCTTCAAGCCAATACCATAGTTATGCAATAGGAGAAACGGTCAAAATTGATTTAAAGCAAGGCCTGTTGAACATCCCTTGGTATTATGTAGAATGAAGTGTGCCTTTCAGGATTCGCATAAAATCTTCTCTTTCAATTTCCCGACAGCCCAAACTTTCTAAATGTTCGTTGTATACCTGGCAATCGAGCAACTTATAATGCTCGTTTTTTAGTTTGTTCACCAGTGCGATAAAAGCCATTTTTGAAGCATTCGACACTTTAGAGAACATGCTCTCGCCACAAAATACGTGGCCCAAATCAATGCCGTACAAACCACCCACGAGCGCATTCTCCTGCCAAACCTCAACCGATTTGGCGATGCCCAATTCGTGGAGTTTGCAATACGCTTCTACCATGTCGTTGGTAATCCAGGTGCCATTTTGCCCGTCGCGCGCGATTTGCCGGCAATGCGTGATGACTTCCCTGAAATCCTGATTGAAAGTCACCGAAAAAGTCCCGCGATTGATGATGTTGCGCATGCTCTTTGAAACGACCAATTCCTCTAAAAACAACACCATCCGTTGCGGCGGAGACCACCACAAAATGGGCTGGTCGTCCTCAAACCAGGGGAAAATGCCGCTGCGGTAGGCCAATAGCAACCGTTCTGGCGACAAATCGCCGCCGTAGGCGAGGATGCCATCGGGCGAAGCCTTTTCTACGGCTGGAAAATAAAGGTCGTTAGAAAGTCTGTAAATCATGGTTATAAAAAAACCGGAAATCGAGTAGACTCAAAATCCGGTTTTATGTTTTTATGGTTTCGCTTAGAATGGCAAATCGTCGTGCTCTTCTTCTGTGAAAGTTGCGGCTGGCTCGAACGCTTGCGCGGCTGGCATTGGTGGCGCTTGTTGCTGTTGTATTGGCGCTTCGGCCTGAATTTTCTCAATTCTCCAACCCCTAACGCTGTTGAAGTATTTGGCTTCTCCTTGAGGATTAATCCATTCGCGTCCGCCTAAATTGATCGAAACTTTTACCACATCACCTACTTTGTAATTATTTAGCAAATCGCTTTTGTCTTGGGTAAATTCGATCATGATGTGCTGTGGATACTGCTCCTCAGTGGTCACCACCAATTCTCTCTTTCTAAAAGTGGCACTCACCTGTTGCTCTGCACTGAGTACTTTAATTCTTCCTGTAACTTCCATCTTCTCTTGTATTAATGTTATTGTTTTTGTTGTAATGCTCCTGCGAGCAAAATCTTCCAGGCCGACAATACGTCGTTGTGTTCCAGGTATTCCTTGGCTTTGAGCTGAACCTTGATGGGGTCGTCACTGCTGAGTATGCCTTTTACCGCAAAATTTTGCTGTACAAATATAGTAACTTCGTCTGTTGTGGGCAAGGCTTCGATGTTGCCGAGCATGCCCAAATCATTCCCCGTAAAGGTAGCGCTTTCACGGATAAATTGGGGTATATTATCTACACCAATTCCTAAAGTTGTGAGTGGCTTGGGTACCTCAAACAAACCCTGGCTGGCGCGCGAGTACCAGTTGCCGCCCAGCCGCGCAACCAAATCAATCTTATGCTGGTCTATCTGGCCTTCTTCGTTGAGGACTTTTTCATCGATGTGGATTTTGAGCACTTCGCAGATGACCAAATTTCCTGCGCCGCCATTTTCACCCAGTGCTATGATATCATTTACCTTGCATTCAAATTGTACAGGCGATTCCTTGACACGATACGGTTTGACGATATCCGACGGGATTTGCGTGAGTCCCGATTTGACGAATTCATTTACGCCTTCGGCATATTCGGTGCTGGATAGCGATGCCTGTTGCACGAGGTCGTAATTGACCATGTTGATGACCACTTCGCGCATTTCCTTAACGTTCTCCAGGGTGTGTTTGGTGGTGTTGTCGCGCACGCGCCTGGCCGGTGAAAAAATCAAAATCGGCGGGTTGGAACTAAACACATTGAAGAAGCTAAACGGCGATAAATTGGGCTTTCCCGATGCGCTGAGCGTACTGGCAAACGCGATGGGTCGCGGCGCCACGGCGGTTTGCAGGTAAGCTTGCAGTTGCAAGGGTGTCAGGTCTTTGGGCTCGAAACTGGGCATAAAAATTTGGATTGCGTAAATGTAAGCAATCGCGCCAATCGTATAACGGCTGTTGAAAACTATTCTGAGGAGCGGCCCTGATCGCAGCGGTATCCTTTTGCTGGCTCCTTAGCCAGTAAAAGATTACCTCACAAAATAATATTTTGAATTTTGTGTTCGGTCAGTTCGCTTCGCTCGGGTTAGCGCAGAGCAGGAATTGTCCGCCCAAAAACAGTGCAATCAAAAACAGTTTATTTCGTTATATTTATGCCACCAAATTAATCGCATGGAATTTTCGAACCGCAAGAATGTTACGCGCTGGATACTGATCGCCGCCTCGTTTGTGATCGTTAGCCTGATCCTTTGGAACACCTATAACTTTTTTCAGATTTTCAAGAATGAGGAGCGCGTAAAGATGGAGCATTGGGCCGAAGCGCAGAAAACGCTCAAGAACGCGGGTATCGACACCGATATTGAACTGCCGCTCAAGATCATTCAGAACGCGAGCATCCCGATTATCCTGACCGAGAACGACTCGATCATCAACACGACCAACATTGATGAGGAGATCGTGAAGAGCAAAGAAAAGTCGATGGATTTCCTCAAGAAACTCAAAAACCAGAACGACCCGATTGTGATGGAATACGTACCGGGAAAATTTCAGTATTTGTATTATGGCGACTCTTCGCTGCTCAACAAACTCAAGTATTACCCCATTACGCTGGTGTTGATTATTGTGCTTTTTGGCGCGCTGGTCTACAATTTTTACCGCAGCACCAAAATGGCTACGCAAAACAAACTTTGGGCGGGAATGGCCAAGGAAACGGCACACCAGATTGGTACGCCGTTGTCGTCGCTCATTGGTTGGCTCGAAATCATGAAGGCCGACAATGTGGATGAAACGACGGTGTCCGAAATCGAGAAAGACATTACGCGTTTGCAAACGATTACCGACCGCTTCTCAAAGATTGGCTCTGAACCCATCCTGGAATTGCGCGACATTGTGGCCGAAACGCGCGAGTCTTATGATTATTTGCAGTCACGATTTTCTAAGCAGATTGATTTTTCGTTCAAGGCGCCCAAGAAACCTATATTGGTTTCGCTCAATCCGGCGTTGCACAGCTGGACGATTGAGAACCTTGTGAAGAACGCGATTGATGCCATGCGCGGCAAGGGAAAACTCTCTGTGGTGATTGTGGATGATGGGAAATTCGTGAAAATCAAAGTATCCGATTCGGGCAAAGGCATCCCAAAAAACCAATTCAAAAGCGTGTTCGAGCCTGGTTTTACGACCAAGAAACGCGGTTGGGGTTTGGGGCTTTCGCTCACCAAACGCATCGTGGAGGAATACCACAAGGGCAAAATTAAAGTGTTGCAATCGGAGGTGAATAAAGGAACGACGATGCAGGTTTCTTTTAGCAAGCAGTGATAGCCAAACCAAAAATATCCGCCTATGTCGTTTGATAGAAAAATATTGTCTTTCTTAAAACCAGATTTGGTTGATAAGATTGTGCGGGAATCCGATGTCATGGTTCTTGAAAAAGGAACCGAGATCTTAAGAGCGCATCAATATGTTAAGGTATTACCTATTGTAGTAGACGGCCTTGTTAAAGTCTACTCGAGATTCGATGAGAAGGAGCTTTTGCTATATTACATAGAGCCCGCCCAAAGTTGCGTGATGACTTTTTACGCGGCCCTGAAAAACACACCAAGCAAAGTATTTGCGATAGCAGAAGAGAACTCAAAAGTACTGCTGATCCCCGTTCATTTTTTGCCAAGTTGGTTAAAAGAGTACCCAGATTTCAACGAGTTGTTTTACAACCAATTCAATCTTAGGTATTCTGAACTCCTCGATACCATTGGCCAGCTGTTATTGGACAAAATGGACAAAAGGCTCTATGATCATCTAAAGAAGAAAACAGAATTGACCGGCGGCCATGCCGTGATTATGAGTCACAACCAAATTGCCAATGAACTGGGCACCGCTCGCGAAGTGATTACGCGGGTTTTGAAAAAACTCGAAAATGAAGGTAAGGTTGTTCAAAATTCGGGCGAAATAAAAATTCTCAGCGCATGGTGACTACAGTCACTGCTTTTGAACGCGCCATCCGATACATTTGTATTGCAATAGTGCAAACTTAAAATTTTACAAATGAAAAAAAATATGGGTTCGGCAGATCGGATTATTAGGGTAATAGTCGCTGCCATTATCGGAATACTTTACTTTAACGGAACAATAACCGGCACACTCGGCATACTACTTTTAGTATTTGCTGTAGTATTTGTGTTGACGAGTCTGATGAGTTTTTGCCCGCTATATGCGCCTTTTGGTTTCAGTACCTGTCCTACGAGGAATAAAAAATAAATGCTTTTGCAAAACCTGTACAGGGAATTCACTCCGGGCTTTAGCATGCTTTTAGCAGCCTGAAGCCCAGGAAACCCTATCTCTGTTTGGAAAGGCAAAGGCAGCGTGCCTTTGGAACCTGAACCAAAACGCATACACTTCTATTAAGCGCGGTATTTATAAATTCGCTGCGATAGCCGCAGCAAGGCTTTCAAAAGCTTCTTTTTCAAGCTTCACCTTGTTTTGGAAACGCATCTCATCCATCTCGTTGAGCGGAATCAGGTGCACATGCGCGTGCGGCACTTCAAGCCCGATAACGGCCATTCCGACGCGTTTACATGGAACGGTTTTCTCAAGCGCAATCGCTACTTTTTTAGAAAAAGCCATGAGCCCAAGGTACAGTTCGTCTTCGATATCAAAGATTTTGTTGATTTCCTTTTTAGGGATGCACAAAGTGTGTCCTTTGGCGTTTGGGTTCACGTCGAGGAACGCAAGAAAATCAGCAGTTTCTGCGACTTTGTAACACGGAATTTCGCCACTCACTATTTTATTGAAAATGCTACCCATTGGAGACTTTTATTTATTTGGAATTTGGAGGCTTTCTAGTCCCTCGAAACTTCTAAGATTTCAAACTTAAGGACGCCGTTGGGAACTGTAATTTCGGCTACTTCACCTGCCGATTTGCCCAGCAGTCCTTTGCCGATTGGCGAAGTCACGGAGATTTTTCCTGTTTTTAGGTCGGCTTCGCTTTCGGCAACCAAAGTATATTTCATTTCGGCGCCATTGGCCTGATTCTTAATCTTTACATTCGAGAGCACGAGCACTTTAGAAACGTCGAGCTGTGATTCGTCTATGAGTCGCGCGTTGGCGTGTACTTCTTCGAGTTTGGCGATACGCATCTCTAAAAGACCCTGGGCTTCTTTGGCGGCATCGTACTCGGCGTTTTCAGACAAGTCGCCCTTATCCCTTGCATCTGCTATGTCTTGTGACGCTTTTGGACGCGCTACGCTCTTGAGGTAATCCAGTTCTTCCCTTAATTTTTTTAATCCTTCGGCTGTGTAATAAGATATTGCACTCATAATTCATCAATTATATAAATAGAAAAAATCCCATTGGGATGGGATTTGTTATCGCAAAGATAATGTTTTTTTGTTTCGGGCGATAATTATATGTTAATCATCACTTGCCCAAAGTTAAATAATTTAAATTTGTCCACGCCATACTTTTAGACTTTTTAAGATGAAAAAAATTTGCCTCGTTTTGCTGCTGTTTGCCATGCTGATTTCGTGCGACAAAGACTCTCCGCGCAACACCAATCCGTTCCTGCCCGATTATTCGTTTTCGGTCTCCATCAACAAAAACCTGCCGTTGTATGCCGACTTGAATTCGCCCATCAATCCGGTATTTATAGACATACAAAATGCCGGCATCAGTGGTATCATTGCCATGAAAATTTCCGACACCGATTACCGCGCCTGGGAAGCGAGTTGTCCCAACCAATACCCGTCGGCCTGCTCACGCATGCAAATCGACGGCATCAACGCCAAATGCAACTGCGAAAATTTTGTGTACAGCCTTTTCACCGGAGTGGGCGGCGGCCAATACACGATGAAGCCTTACCGGGTAGAAGTCCTCGGCGACGTAATCCGCATCTACAATTAAAACAAAAACCTGATGTTGAATCAGGTTTTTTATTTACTGCAGGAAAATCCTCCTATTTTAAATTTAACAAAGCAAACAAAATTTACTGGTAATCGGTTCGCCTCAATCGGGTCTGCATTTGCGTGTCATTGGTGGTTTCTTTATGGGTTACACCCGCCCCTTCCCTGAAGGTAAAATACAAATTTTTCTAAACTCTGTTTTACTGAAAAACTACATCTATTGTTAAGCTTTGTTATTTGCATTTTCGGTTCGTTTTCGCCGCTAAAATTATCCTCTAAAACTTAACCGTAAGCCCGGCAAGGAAATTAATCCTCGCTTGCGGATAGTAAAAATTCTCGGTCACCGCCGCATCATTCGACGCCACCGGCCTGTAATAATAACTGTAGGTATACCCGTTCGACACGTACTTTTCGTCGAATAGATTGTTGACCAAAACGCTCAATCCGATTTCACCAATCCAGGTCGGTTTCCATTTATACGAAATGTTGACGTTGTTCACGAAATAGGCTTCCATGCTTTTCGAATCGGTTTGGGTATTGTCGAGGTATTGCTTCCCCACATATTTAGAGATCAATCCCACAGACAAACCTTTTAACGGCGCAAACAGTATCGTACTCGCCGCGGTGAGGTTGGGCGAAAACGAAATGTCAGTATCCTTGTAAACGGTAGAAACCGGCGCATACAAAAGCGTTTCAAAAGTGTCGGGATCATACTGCGTGTCGTAAACCAAATAATCATACCGCTCAATTTTATTTTGGCTTAGCGTGGCATTCACATCCCAACGCAACTGTCTGGTCAGCTCAATTCCAGCCTGAATTTCTAATCCCGCGCGGTAGCTTTTATCGACATTCTGGCGGATGGCATCACCCACATCATCGAGCGCGCCGGTTACAACAAGTTGATTGTTATAAGCCATATAGTAAGCATTGGCACCCAAGACGACTTTCTTATTCCTATACTTGTAACCCAACTCAAAATCGACCAATTGCTCGGCTTTGGGCTCGATTGGGTTCTTGGTCAAATCATCTCCATTGGGCTCACGGTTGGCAATAGCGATCGACCCGTAAATCGAACTGCTGTCATTCCACAAATAAGTCAATCCTGCTTTGGGGTTGAAAAACGAGTATTTGTTACTTTGATTCAGCGATTTCAAATCAGAGTTTAATCCGTTGGCCTTGTAATACACATCGCGCAACTGCGCATCGGCAAACGCGATCCATTTTTTTGACAAACGCCATTCGGCTTTGAGGTACATATTGAAATCCTGCTTATCGCTGTCGCTGTCATAATATTTGGAGCGGATGGGCAACGCCGTCGGGAAAGAATTCCAGATGATTTCGCCAAAATGGCTGCCATCATAACGGTTGTAACCGCCGCCCAAATACAAACCCCATTTTTTGCCATTGTAATTGAGCGCGTAAACCAGTGCGTAGAAATCGCTTTGGGCCCATTTGCGGCGGATGACATCGCCTTCATCGGAAGCATTTAACGATGCAGGAAAATATTCCCCAACCGATTCTCCCGGTTTGAATTCCTCATAATAACCTTTGCCCGGCGTAAAATTCCCCGACAATTTCGCCGACCACCGTTCATTGAATCGGTGTGAGAAATGCAACTGGAAATGGTTCTGTTCGTAATTATCGACCTGATTTTGATAGGTGTAATAATTGTAGGTACGCCCCGAAGTGAGCAGGTTCAACGCTTCTGCGTCCGAAGCGTAGTTGCGGTTGATAAAAGCCCTAATACCCGCCAGGTCATTGTTGACCACGGCTTCGGGCGTGCCGTACCAGGATTGGTACGTGATTTCCTTTCCTCCAAAAGCCATCGCTTTGACCGACGTCTTGTCACTGACAAAACCTGCTTCGGTGTAAAACGATTTCAAATCAGAAAAAGCACGGTCGATGTAACCATCGCTCGCAATTTTAGACAAACGCCCTTCGGCATAAAACCCTTTCTTGATTCCCGAACCCAGGCTGATGCTGTGTTTGCGCGTACCGAAAGACCCAACCGAATGTGAAGTGCTTGCATAACCTTGGGTAGATGGTTTGAGCGTGCGCAAATTCAAACTCGCACCAAAAGCACCCGAGCCATTAGTTGAAGTCCCAACACCGCGCTGCAACTGGATGTCCTCTACCGACGACGCAAAATCGGGCAAATCCACAAAAAAAGTACCCTGGCTTTCAGCATCGTTGTAAGGGATTCCGTTGATGGTGACGTTGACGCGTGTGGCGTCGCTGCCGCGGACACGAATACCCGTGTAACCTACGCCGGCGCCGGCATCAGAGGTGGTGACCACCGATGGCAACTGGTCTAATAAAATGGGTAAATCCTGACCCAAATTCGCAGATTCGATCTGCTCTTTGGTCATATTGGTAAACGGGAATGGCGATTGGTCCTTGACTCGGGTAGACTGGAGTAAAACCTCGTGCAATTCGATGGTTTGGGTAGAATCTTTCGGCTTCTCCTGGGAAAGGCAGGCGAAAGAGGAAATAGAAAATAGGAAAGACAGGCCGATTGTTGATCGGTTGGCGTTGGCCTTTGGGCCACAAAATAAACGTTTCATCCGTAAATGTTTTACGAATAAAAGGGGGAATTATTCTTTTTTAAATTAATAAATGATTGTTCCTGCTCTGCACTATCGGCGCGCGTTCCGAAAATTTGCTCGGCTATCCCTAAACAGCATTACCTGTTCCAGGTTCGTTGGGTATAATCTCAGCCCTTGGTAGAGCACCCCTTTGAGACAGCGCAAAACTAATGATTATTAATGAATAATTGACAATGGAAAATTGATAATTATTCGTCGGTCAGGCCGAGGTCGGGTTTGCGGCGGGTTTGTTTGGTGATTGAGAGGTTGCGTTTTTGCTTGATGCGGCGCTCAATCACTGACTTGGGCACTTTGGTTGCCTTGCGCTTTATAGGAACAACAAGCCCTTTGGTGAGGATATCGAGAAAACGCTTGGTGACGATTTCTTTGTTTTTGAGTTGGCTGCGGTCTTCATCGCAATTCAGTATTAATACCGAGTCCGAGGTGAGTCGCGAAAAAATGGTATGTTCCAGTAAAGCCTTTTCTTCGTCGGTCAAGGCGTTCGAGTTTTTGAGATCGAACGAAAGCACCACTTTAGACGACACCTTATTGACGTTTTGTCCGCCGGCACCAGAGCTCCTGACGGCCTTCAACTGCAATTCGGATAAAAGTTTCTCGCGTTCCATTACTGCGGTTGGTGTGCCGATTTGAGCAAATCATTGACGGTTTTCACCGGATTGAAAGTCGCCAGCGGCACTTCTACAAACAGCGTAATCCACTTGGCCATCGCGCCGTTCCACAATCCGGGCAATTCATAGGCCTTGAGGTCGCGGCCATTTTTGTTTTTCTCCACGATGAATCCGCTGTTGTGGTCTACAAAGTGGTTCAGGTCAAATTTGTTGCCCTGGAAATCCTTGGTGGCACACACCAGATCTACGGGATTGAAGTGTGTTGCATTGGCCAGTATTTGTGCCTGCGCAGGATTTTTAAGATCGATTTGTGAAGTCTCGACAATCTGCAATGATACGTTGCCTTTAAGGTCGCGCACCCAAAACGGGCCGCCACCGGGTTCGCCCTCATTCTTGACCATGCCGCAGATGCGAATGGGTCGGTTCAGGATTTCCCTGATGTAGTTGATTTTGTTTTCGAGCGTGAACTTGTTGAAATCGTCGATGATTCCCAAATTGAGCCTTTGCTCGATGAAATAGATGATCTCGCTGATGTCTTCTTCGCCAATCGCATCGTTCTCAATCTGGTTCAGGAACTGAAAAATCTGCTCCTGAAACTCAATCAGTACGCCGCCCAGCGCCTTTTTGTACAATGCGATATCCTCAATATGGTTTTGGATGACGTTGTCAATGTTCTTGATGAAAATCATGTCTGCGTCGAGGTTGTTGAGGTTGTCGATGAGTGCGCCATGACCTGCCGGCCTGAACACCAACCTACCCGTGTCGCTTCTAAAAGGATGGTTCTCTGTATCCACCGCGAGAGTATCGGTGGTGCTGTTCTGAAACGAAAATTTCACCTGGATGTCTGCAGCCGACTTAATCTCTATCTTATGCTTGACGCGTTCAATGATCTTTTCGAATTGCAATTGATGGATTTCTGAAATCGTAAAGTGCAGGTGCGACACGCCTTTGGCACTCGCATAAAAGGCGCTCTCGTTGAGATGCTCCTCGATTGGTGTGGCAATGTGCATTGCGTATTTGTGGAAAGGCAGGATTCCTTTGGGTTTGCCGCAAAAGTCAAAATGCTCCGGATCGAGCAACACACGGATAAACTCATAGTTCTTGCGGTCGCGTTCCCAGGAGTCGAAATCGTAATTTTGTGCCCTTAGTTTGGCATCGACGGCATCGTAAAAAGGAAATTTCTCAAGCCCGGTAAGGAACACCGTGAGATTTGCCGCTCCTTTCCTGTTGATGTAGGCGTTGATGGTTTCATTTTCAAGATCGAACTCGTTGAGGAATTCGCTCAGGAATTTAAACATCCTGCTCGCTGCACCCGAGGCCGGTACAAATTTTTTGAGTTTAAGGGTGTCTTTCTTGAGGTCAAAAAAAGCGGCATATTCCTTAAATTGTTCTTTTTGGAGCGAAATGATACCGTCGGATTTGGTGGCCGGCCTAACCAAACTGGCTTTTGACGTACCGTGTTGAAAAATCTGCAACTGTCTTTCAATGGCATCCACAGCAATCCCTTTGTTGTATATCTGTACAAAATCGTGCGATGAAAACCCGAGTGCTTTGGCTTTGGTGAGGTTTTTTAGTATGATTCGCGCCTTTTCAAACCTGGTCTGCTCGTCGCCAGAAAGTACAATGAATGGCTTGTCGTTTTCAATCAGGGCACTTTTGAACGTGTTGAAGATGGTCTCGCGGTTCTCTGCCGAATCGCGAAGATCGTCCTTGGTCCAGGGCACATCGATGTCGGTCAGGAAAAACAAATCGTATTTGTGTTTGCGCGCGGCCTTGTCGAGTACGGGGTCGCAAAAGTTGTAATAGATTTCAGAAAACACTTTGGTCACCAGCAAATTGGTATCGCAGAACAAATACTTGTGCGCCGTTAGCAAAGCGTCATTCTCTGCCTTGACTTGGCCTATGGCGATGGCCATGAGGTCTTCGGGCTGGCATATTTCACCGGTTTGATCCAGTTTTTGCTGTAGGTAATCGCGTGCGAACTCGGGTGCCCAAACCGTATCGAAATGCGCAGCCAACGCACGCGAAAGTGTGGTCTTACCAGTACTTTCGGGTCCGAACATCGCAATCTTTATGATGTCTGTTGGTTGCTGTTTAAGGTTTTCTTCCATGCTAAATAAGCCGATACGGCCAAAATTGTAAAAATCAGGTATTGCAGCGACAACATGCCCAGCCCGCGGTAAGCGTATAGCGGCACGACGATGATGTCGCCTATAATCCACAGCGTCCAGTTCTCAATTTTCTTGAGCGCCATATACCACATGCCGGTGAAAAATAGTCCGGATGCAAAAATATCAATATAATTGTCTTTGTGAATCGGTTGGTCAAAGAATTTATAAATTCCGTACACAACTAAAATAGTAATTGCGAACAATAGGACGCCGATCGCCTTTTCCTTGGAACTGGTTCTTGAAATGGACAAATCATCGCTTTGCTTGCCTTTTGCCCAACGGTACCAGCCGTAAATGCTCATGATCGAAAAATAGGCGTTGATCATCATGTCACCCAGATAGCCCGCCAGATACAATAAGTACGCGGTAATCACCGTAGCAACCAATCCTGTTGGATAAACCCAAATATTTTCCTTTTTGGCATACCACACACTCATGATACCCAGTACAAAGGCAATGAACTCGAGTGCGATTTGGGTTGAGGAAGCATCTTTGTAGGCGTCAAGGAAAAAATCCAGCATCAGTCAAAAAAATTAGGATTGTTTTCAAACGCGGTACCAATGACCACCAAGTCGGCACCCGAATCATACGCGAGTTGGATGCCACTTTGGTTTTTGATGCCGCCGCCTACAATGAGCGGAATTTCGATATTTTGAGACACGGCTCTTATAATTTCGGGGGCTACGGCATATTTGGCACCACTTCCGGCTTCGAGATAAATCAGCTTTTTGCCGAGCATCTCGCCTGCTTGCGCCGTATGCACGATGTAATCGATGTTGTTGTTGTCTAAAGGTTGGGTTTGGCTCACACGAGAAACGGCGGTTTCATGGCCACTTTCTATGAGTAGATAGCCGGTTGGGATGATCTCGAGTTGCGTTTTTTTAAGGATCGGAACGGCATTCACCTGATGCTCGATCAGGTAATCGGGGTTGCGCCCAGAAATCAGCGACAGGAACAAGATGCCATCGGCCTGGGCCGAAATCTGAGACGGGTTTCCCGGGAACAAAATAACCGGTAAATCACATTGTTGCTTGATGTGACCGATGAGTTGGCCAATCGTGTCATTGACTACATGGCTGCCGCCCACAAAAATATGCGTGGCGGGCGATTGCTTGATTTTCGCGACCAGCAAGCCCACTTTTTCGAGCGGCAATTTATCGGGGTCGAGCAGTACGGCCAGTAGCTTTTTATTGGCTAACTTTGCGCGTGTGATTTGTTGGTAGATTTCCATGCGGGTTTTTCGGTGCCGGTAAAAATACGGTTTTTTGAAAAGCTTCGCAATGGTTCGCAGCGAAGACGTGAAAGCCGGGTAAAATTAAAAGTCATTGTTATGAAAGAAGTGGAGAACCGTGAAGATTTGTCGCTGCTCGTAAGGACATTTTATGCAAAAGTGAGAAAAGATACCGAGCTTGGGCCGTTTTTTAACCAGACCATCCAGGATTGGGAAGACCATCTGGAGAAGCTTACCGATTTTTGGGAAACGACTTTGTTTGGAATCCGAAAGTTTAAAGGTGATCCGGTAGGTGCACATTCGGCTGTTGACCGACAGTTCGACAATCGGATTTCGCCCAACGAGTTTGGCATTTGGCTCAATTACTGGATTGAAACCCTCAATGAAAACTTTGAAGGCAAGAACGCCGAAATTTTAAAGGAACGCGCCCGAAGAATGGGGACGCATTTGTATGTTTCGATTTTTGAAGCCAGACAACCTTAAGCTTCAAAGGCAAACACCAGTACGAAATTTTCTACCGTTTCAAAATACACCCGAAAGGTTTTGTGCACACCGTCCATTTCAAGATGCGCAAGGGTTTGTTTGTCACGCAGCGCAAAAGGCTCGGCGCGAACATGGTCTTTAAAACTGATTCCGATTTCATTCCTGATCTTAAAGATGACTTCTTTCGCACCCCACAACACCGTTAGTTTTTGGATGTATTCTGGATCGGCCGGATCCATAAACTCACTTTCTGTCTCGTGCACAAATTTGTGCGCAATCACGGCCGCTTTCTCCCGACACAATTCAAGGTCGATACCCACGATTTGGTCACTGACGATGATGGCCGAAAATTCATGCGAATGTGTAATCGAAATGTGTGTGCCGTTTTGTAAATGCGGTTTTCCGGTGGCGTCGTAATGCAAATCAAAATCGGTATACCCGATTTGTGCGAGTAATTTGCGTACGCTCAAAAAGCCGCGGCGGTGCATCTCTGATTTCATGCCTTCTAGGCGTTTGGCGCTTTTATCTTTGAGCTGCACTTGGGCCATGAGTTCATCGTAGGATTCTGTTATTTTCCAGAGTAGGATTTGGGTTTTGTGATTGACGGTGATGACTTGATGGAGCGGCATAAGGAAATTGGATACTGTGTTTTCTATGAATCTCAATTGAATAAATACAAATTTGATTCATTATGTTACATTTTAGGATAAGTTAACAGCCGGTTTTATGAACTTGGTGTAAAATAATCATTTTAATAAAATATACAGATTTTCTGCATTTGCGAAATCGTCTAATTTTTTAGGGACGTAATTACCCCTTCCCTGAAGGCAATCTAACAATCCTGGCCGAGATATCAAAGCAGAAATACTACCCCAAATGCTAAAACTCGTACGATTACCCTAGCCCTGATGGTAGCGGCATCCTTTTTTGCGCTTCTTTAGCGCAGAAAAGGATGCCTCACAAAGTTAATAACTGAACGGTTGTGTTGGCTCAATTCGCTTGGGTCGGGTGAAGCGGACAGCAGGATTAGCTCCCAAAAAAATTATTTTACTGATATTTAAAAGTTTACGTCGCTCAACAAAACACAAATTCTTCAAAATACTTTTTAAATCGAAGGTGATTGCCTAAATTTGCGCACCCGAAGCCGAAAGGCCGAACGGAACGCAGTTAAAATTTTACAATAACAAATATAATATAAATGAGTACGACAACGATGCCATTCGTGGCTTACAAAGTAAAAGACATTTCCCTTGCGGCTTGGGGAAGAAAAGAAATTGAGCTCGCCGAAGCCGAAATGCCAGGATTAATGGCGCTTCGCAAAGAATATGGCGCTTCGCAACCGTTGAAAGGCGCACGCATTGCCGGTTGCTTGCACATGACCATCCAGACTGCCGTTTTGATCGAGACTTTGATTGCGCTTGGCGCCGAAGTGACCTGGTCATCTTGTAACATTTTCTCAACCCAAGACCAGGCTGCTGCCGCTATTGCTGCCGCGGGAATTCAGGTTTACGCCTGGAAAGGTCTGGATGAGGAATCGTTTGATTGGTGTATCGAGCAAACTTTGTTCTTTGGTGAAGACCGTCAGCCACTTAACATGATTTTGGACGATGGTGGCGATTTGACCAATATGGTTTTTGACCGTTACCCTGAACTTGTTCCCGGAATCAAAGGTTTGTCTGAAGAAACTACCACTGGTGTACACAGATTATACGAAAGAATGAAAAACGGGACTCTGGTAATGCCGGCGATCAATGTGAATGATTCGGTCACCAAATCTAAGTTTGACAACAAGTATGGCTGTAAAGAATCGGCTGTGGATGCGATCCGTCGTGCGACTGACGTCATGTTGGCCGGAAAACGCGTTGTGGTTTGCGGATACGGTGACGTTGGAAAAGGTACCGCGGCTTCGTTTAGAGGTGCAGGTTCTATTGTAACGGTTACAGAAATCGACCCAATCTGTGCCTTGCAAGCTGCCATGGACGGATTCGAAGTCAAAAAACTAAACACTGTTGTTGCAAATGCTGATATCATCATCACAACTACAGGAAACAAAGACATCGTTTTGGGCAGCCACTTCGAGCAGATGAAAGACAAAACCATCGTTTGTAACATTGGCCACTTTGACAATGAAATCGATATGGCTTGGCTCAATAAAAACCACGGCGCTTCTAAAATCGAAATCAAGCCACAGGTTGACAAATACACCGTTAACGGGAAAGACATTATCATTTTGGCCGAAGGTCGTTTGGTGAATTTGGGTTGTGCCACCGGCCACCCAAGTTTTGTAATGAGTAACTCGTTTACCAACCAGACTTTGGCACAAATCGAATTGTGGACGAACTCAGCGGCTTACAACAATGAAGTGTATATGTTGCCTAAGCATCTGGATGAAAAAGTAGCGGCTTTGCACTTAGCGAAATTGGGTGTCGAACTCGAGACTTTGCGTCCGGACCAAGCAGAATACATTGGCGTAACGGTTGAAGGACCGTTCAAACCAGAATACTACAGATACTAAGAAATTAGCTAATCAATATTTGAAACCCTTGCTGAAAAGTGAGGGTTTTTTATTTGGAAAAAAATGTAATATTGTCACAAACTAACAAACATGAAACCTATTACTTTACTCATTTTATTTTTTGCTAGCCAAATGGCACTTGCCGGAGAAATCTTCAGCTATACGTTGTCGAAATCCGAAAAAATAGAAGGCACCTACACGGCGCATTTGAGCAACAGCGGCACCATGCATTTCGCTATTATCAAGAACAGCGAATCGAAGGATTTCCTGTTGATTCCATTTTATGTAGACGCGGCGCGCAAAGTCAAAAGGCTCGAGGCGTTTGCGTCTAAAGAAATGTTTACCATACTTTCCTATCATGAATCCAACGGAGTCGTGTCGGTGGTGAATTATGATGGTGATAACAAACTGGTGCAATTCATTGATTACGATCTGGTAACGGGAAAAGTAAAATCGAGTGCGAAAGAAATGAAAGAAGCGCCAAATAACGTTTTCAGGCTTACCGATAAAACCCTGCTGGTGTCGTTCAACAAAAAGAAAAATACGGTCGATTTGGATCTGGTGGCCGATTCGGGACATATCGCTTCGTCACAGATCAGAATTTCTAAAGACAAGGAAAAATTGTTCCGTTCACTGATCGATGAAAATCCAGATGCCATCAACCAACAGGAATTTGTAGAAAAAGGATCAATCCTGAGCCGCAAAGGCTATTTCATCGACAACAACCTCGTTTACACGATGGCCAAAGGACGCGAACAACTCCAGGTTTTTCGTTTTGACCTGACCGAGCAAACCGATTTCACACATTCTATCATCGAAACCGGATTCACCAAAGAAAGTAAAGATGTGAGCAATTATTTTTACGATGACAAGCTGGTTTTCTTAAGCGTGGGCAAACAGGATTTAAGCCTCAAGACTTTTGACACCAAAACTTCAAAGGAGATTCGCCAACTCTCCATCATGAACGACCTCCGAAAAATACTTCCTGAAAACGCCGTCGCAGATTATGTCAAAACGGCGCTCAAATCCAGCATAAAATCTACCGTCACCGTCAACAAGACCAAATCCGGGAAACTCGCCCTTAGGCTTGATAATGTTGAGGAAGCCGAATACCACTACCACTACAATTGGTTCATGCACCACTGGATGTTCCAGCAGCAAATGATGATGCAGCAGCAAATGATGCAACACCAGATGATGCAGCGCCAGATGAGTGCACCACGTGGTTTTGGCCCTTTGCCCGACAACTATCTGCCGTTTGTAAAAGAGAAAAAATTACCCGCGCTTGCCTTTGTGCTCGATGTGGACTTCAATGTGGCTCAGGCCGATTCGGATACGACCGTTTATCCCAATATCGACAAAGACAAATACCTTGACATTTACAAGGACAACAAGACGATGAAGAATCTGACTTCGGATTTTACCGATACCGACATGCGCTACATTTCGTTCAATCCCAAAACAAAAACCATTAGTATTGCCTTTGACCCGTTGTGATTTTTTGTTACCTTTAGGCTGAGACACAAAAACAATCCATACTATGCGTAAATCAACAATCAGCACTTTATTCCTTTTTGGCTTGCTCACTCTGGCCTCCTGCAAAAAAGAAACTGTACAAACCACCACAACCCAAACTGTGAACGGCGATACGGTGATTACAACGACTACCACTACTGCTTTAAAAACAGACCTCGACATCAAAACCGATTCGGTCAAGGCCAAATGGGACAAAGCCAAAGAAGACCTCAAAATGGCGATTGCCAATGGCGACAAAAAAGCCGAAGCCGCCGCACAAAAAACCGCAGATGAAGCCGAATCTGCCTGGAACAAACTCAAAACCAACATGAGCGAAGGCGCCGACAAAACCAAAGAAAACCTAAAAGAAGCCAAAGAAAACCTCAAGGAAAATTATAACGAGGCACTCGAAAAAGCCAAGGCCAAATAACAAAAAGACCATTTTGTCAAACCGTTTCTAATGAAGCGGTTTTTTTATTTTTTATATTTACGGCTATTACTAACCAACAACCTCCGCAACTTTGAAGAAAATTACACTCTTAAGCTTATTGCTAACCGGCTGGCTTTCGCAGGCACAAATCATCAACACTGCGCCGTACATCTTGACTGTTGACGAACTCAAGGCATGGACACAAAACGGCCCGACGGCTTCGGCAGATTTGATTTCGACCGTACCGCTTGCCGAGCGTTTCGTCAACACGTCCACGCAAACCAACCCCGCGCTGTCCAACGACATGAAGATTGCCTATTTGCCAGACGGCATGAACAACTTTGGGAACTATTACGGTGAGCAAAGCCAGTTCAACCTGTTCAATTTCACACACTGGCAATACATTGACAAATTGGTTTGGTTTGGCGGTACTGCTTCGCAATCGGTGCAGATTCCGTCTTCGCCCTGGGCCAATGCCGCACATAAAAACGGCGTCAAGATTTTTGGCAATGTGTTCTTCGCCCCTACTGCTTTTGGCGGATCGACCACTACGCTCACCAATTTCCTCGAGCAGGACGGCAGCGGCAACTTTGTCGCTATTCCGAAAATGATCGCCATCATGCAATACTACCATTTCGACGGTTGGTTCATCAACCAGGAAACCGCCACCAATTCAGCTACTGCTGCATTGATGTACGACTTCGTCAAAGATTTGACCGCAGCAGCCGAAGCCGTGGGCAAAGAAGTCATGTGGTACGACGCCATGATCCTGTCTGGGAACGTGGGCTGGCAAAACCGCCTAAACGCCAGCAACTCGGTTTTTGTACAACGCGATGAAGACGCAGATCTATCGAACGGATATGAAACCCGCGTGAGCAGCAGTATCTTCATCAACTTTTTCTGGGGCAGCAGTTCGTTTCCCAACCTCTCGCGTACACGTGCTACCACGATTGGCCGCTCGCAGTTTGACGTTTTCACCGGTGCCGATATCTGGCCCGGCCGCAATCAAGGCGATTTTGAAACGGGCGGCAATACTTTTATGACCAATTTGCATGAAAATGCCACTACGCCTTATACTTCGCTGGGATTGTTTGCGCCGAACTGCGTGTACAACAACTCGATCTACACCAATTTCAACAACGACCCTACCGATTACGCTTCGTTCTACAATGCCGAGAACCATTTGTTTTCTGGCGATGACAACAACCCGGCGACTGTGGATGCGGCCGGTTTTAAGGGATTATGCAATTGGATTCCGGAGGCTTCGGTGATTTCAGAACTACCATTGTCTACAAATTTTTGTACAGGACATGGCACGAAAAAATTCGATCTTGGTGTACAAGTCAGTTCAGACAGTTGGCATGACATGAACCAGCAGGCCATCTTGCCTACTTGGCAATTTGCATTTTCAGAAAACAATGCGCTAACTGCCCAATGGGATTTCTCGGATGCAGCCTGGGGCGGAAATTCGCTAAAAGTAAGCGGAAACCTACCCGCGAATCAACCAATAGACCTGATGCTCTATAAAACTAAATTGGGTATTTTCTCCCCGATTGATACCTTTTTTAAAACCAACGTTTTTTACAAAAGCGCAACCATCGACTCCAATGCAAAACTAATTCTGATTTTTGCCGACGAACCCACCCAAAAATATGAATTTGCCATTAGCGGTGGAATTGAATTTGGAAATGGCTGGATTTGGAACGAAAATCTTATGGACTTATCATTTTCTACAAGAGAAATCGCTGCGGTGGGCTTTCGCTTCGAGTCAGCAACCGCCATTGCTAATTACAGTATTAACTTCGGTGGATTGGAAATCGGAAGCCTCACTTTACTGGGAACCTCGCAAGCCGCGTCAAAGCAACATTTCGTAACCGTCAGTTATCCGCTCGAAAATAAACAGTTGCGATTCACCGTCGATTGGCCCAACGCCCAACAACTCGATTATACGCTGTACGATCTACAAGGGAGAGCCGTAAAATCCAACACCATCAAAGTAAACGGCACCACCAACTATACCTTAGATACCAACGGAATCGCTGCCGGAACGTACACTGTGAAATTCGCGAACGGAAAAGTCTCAGAAACCCAAAAGGTTATCGTCAGATAATCTAAAGTCAACCCATAAAAAAACCCGATTCATTCCAATCGGGTTTTTTTATGTCAATATTCGCGTTGCTTCTCAAAGGTGGTTTGCAGTACGCTTTTGATTTTAGATACCGCGCCGTCGAATGCTTTTTCTACCGTATCGGCAAAATGGGTCACTGCAACGGGTTCACGGTTGGCGATTCGCGCTTCAATGAGGTAGCGTTTGTCTTTGGCATCGTACTTCTCTTTGTTCTCATCGCCAAAGTGTACTGCAACGCGCGTCACTTTATCCTGAAACCTGGAAAGTGCCGTTTGCAATTCCGTGGCAAAGTAATTCTGAAGCCTACTGCTGTTCTCGATGGTCTTGTCTGTGTTGATCTGTATGTCCATAATGGTTGTATTTTGATTATACCACAAGTTAGGGCTTCTCCACTTCCAATCCCAGCAGATTAATAAAACATTATGACCATAAAAAAACCCGCCTGAATCAAGCGGGTTTTTATCTCTGACAATCTTAGTTCTTAAGCCTCAAATGGCGTTACAGAAACATATGATTTGTTGTCTTTTTTCTTCTGGAACTTTACAACTCCGTCAACTTTTGCATGCAAAGTGTGATCTTTGCTGATGTAAACGTTTTCTCCTGGATTGTGTTTAGAACCTCTTTGTCTTACGATGATGTTCCCTGCAATGGCAGCTTGTCCTCCGTAAATCTTAACACCTAAACGTTTCGATTCTGATTCCCTACCGTTCTTAGAACTACCGACACCTTTTTTGTGAGCCATGACGTATTTCTTTTAAATGTTAATTAATTTTCTTCGGTTGCTGGTTCATCTGCTTTCTTAGCAGCAGCTTTTTTCTTTGGAGCACCACCTACAGTGATTCCAGAAATCTGGATTTGCGTAAGGTATTGTCTGTGTCCGTTTCTCTTTTTGTAACCTTTTCTTCTTTTCTTTTTGAAAACGATTACTTTGTCTCCTTTTAAGTGTTGTAACACTTTGGCTTCTACAGAAGCTCCTTCTACAGCCGGGGCGCCTAAAGTGATAGTCCCATTATCGTCCAACAAAAGCACTTTCGCGAATGAAACCGCGTCACCTTCTTTGTCGGCCAACCTGTGAACATAAACCTTTAAGTCTTTGCTTACTTTAAATTGTTGCCCTGCTATCTCTACGATTGCGTACATAACAATGATTTATTTGTTTATAAAATGGCTGCAAATATACAACTAAATCCCATCCGCGCAACCCTTTGAGAAAAAAAATAGTCGAAAGTCAAAAGTCGAAAGTCGAAAGGCTAAAAATGCGTAGGCATTCGATTGCCTTTTGGGCGTGCCGGCGTTTCAACATTTATCTTCCATTCATGGTTCGTGACGCCGTCGCGCTGTGCGCTATATCTTTTTTGTTTCGTTCCTCACAAAAAAGGATGCCGCTGCCATCGCTCACGCAAGCGCACAACTGTCATTGCTAGTGCAGTCGAGCAGTCTCAACAATTCCAAATTTCAAATCCCTCGACTGCGCTCGGGATAACAATGGTTTCTATGACTGAACCCATCCCCGTTCCACATTAGGCTTTGACTTTCCACTTTTCGACTTTTCTCTTTCGACTAAAACACCTACTTTTGGCCTAACTTAAACAGCCGGTAAATTACCAACCGGCAAACAGACATACCCAATCGTATGAAAAAAACAATATTGGCCCTAAGTGCTTTGCTTATGCTTACAAACCTTCATGCCCAGAAAGTAGAATTCGAAGAATACACGCTAGAAAATGGCTTGCATGTGATTTTGCACCAGGACACTTCGGCGCCGCTCGTAATCACTTCGGTGATGTACCATGTGGGTTCTAAAGATGAAAACCCAGACAAAACCGGTTTCGCCCACTTTTTCGAACACCTTCTCTTTGAAGGTACCAAAAACATCGGCCGCGGCGAATGGATGAAAATCGTCACCGGAAACGGCGGCAATAACAACGCCAACACCTCCGATGACCGCACGTATTATTACGAAGTGTTCCCGTCCAACAACCTCGAACTCGGCTTGTGGATGGAATCCGAGCGCATGCTGCATCCCATCATCAACCAAGCCGGTGTAGATACGCAAAAAGAAGTCATCAAGGAAGAAAAGCGCTCGCGCATGGACAACCAACCCTACGGACACATCATTTCTGAGGTGAAGAGAAACCTGTTCGTGAAACATCCGTACCGCTGGGAAACCATCGGTTCTATGGAACACCTTAACTCGGCCAAGCTCGAGGATTTTCAGATGTTCAACAAAAAATATTATGTGCCCAACAATGCGGTACTCGTCGTGGCGGGTAATTTCGAGATGAAACAAGCCTTGCAATGGATCCACAAATATTTCGATCCCATCAAAAGAGGCGCGCCTGTCGTAAAACAAACTTTTGAGGAAACGCCAATCACAAAACCCATCGCGGCCACTTATGAAGATGCAAACATTCAGGTACCTGCGATTGTCGCCGCTTACCGCACACCGTCAATGAAAACGCGCGATGCCCGCGTGCTTGAGATGATTTCTACCTTGCTCAGCGATGGCAAAAGCTCACGCTTGTACAATAAGATTGTCGACGAGAAAAAAATGGCACTCAACGTAGGATCGCTAAGTTACAGCCAGGAAGATTACGGGATTTACGCTTTGTACGGCTTGCCACTGGGCGCCACAAACCCCAAGGCCATCCTGGCCGAAATGGATGCCGAGATCACAAAACTACAGCTCGAACTGATTTCTGAACGCGACATGGAAAAACTCCAGAACAAAATCATGAACGAATACGTAAACAAATACGCCACGATTGAGGGCACGGCAGAAAGCCTAGCCACGTATTACCTGTTGTTTGGCGACGTGAATCTGGTCAATACCGATATTGATTCCTACCAAAGCATCACACGCGAGGAAATCCGTGAGGTAGCCAGAAAATACCTCAATCCCAACCAACGCCTCATCCTCGATTACGTTCCGCAAAAAGCGCAAAACTAAGTTCTCATGAAACCAAACATCACCTTATACATTTTCTTAAGTTTGTTCTTAACCCTATTTATGCACGCACAAGACAGACCACAACCCAAACCTGGACCTTCGCCTACCATTAACATCGGCAAACCGCAATCTTTCCAGTTGCAAAACGGGCTCAAGGTCATGGTGGTAGAGAACCACAAACTACCCCGTGTTTCATACACACTCACAATAGACAATGTACCTTACCTCGAAAAAAACAAGAAAGGCGTTTCTACTATGGTGGGCCGTTTGCTGGGTACCGGAACAGAACAAATGCCCAAACTGGCCTTCAACGACCAGGTAGATTTCATGGGTGCGTATGTGAATTTTTCAGACAACAGCGCTTACGCACAAGGGCTTTCCAAATATGCCGACCGATTGCTCGAACTCATGGCCGACGCTGCGTTGAACCCACGTTTTACCCAATTTGAATTCGATAAGGAAAAAGCAAAACTCATAGAAGGACTCAAAACGGAGGAAAAAAGTGTTCCGGCAGTAGCCAAACGTATTGAGAATGTATTGGCTTACGGTAAAAATCATCCGTCGAGCGAATACATCACCGAGGAAACCGTAAACAACATCACGCTCGACGATGTAAAACTCAATTACAACACTTATTTTGTCCCAGAAAACGCTTACCTGATCATCATCGGCGATGTCAACTTTAACCAAATCAAAACAAAAGTAGAAGACCTGTTTGATCCTTGGCAAAAAGCCACCGCGCCAAATCTGTCCTATAACGAGCCCAAAGATGTGCAATACCAGCAGATCAATTTCGTGGACATGCCCAATGCGGTCCAAGCCGAAATCTCGGCGATGAACATCTCCAACCTCAAGATGACCGACAAAGATTATTTTGCCGCCATCGTAGCCAATCAGGTATTGGGCGGCGATTTCAGTAGCTACCTCAACATGAACCTGCGCGAAAAACACGGTTGGACTTATGGTGCCGAGTCGTCTATCCGCGGCAGCAAATACACTTCGCGCTTTGTTGCTTTTGCCCAGGTACGCAACGCGGTAGTTGATAGCGCAGTGGTAGAATTTGTCAACGAAATCAAACGGATCCGTACAGAAAAAGTCGCTGCCGACGTGCTGCAAAACGTCAAAGCCGGTTACGTAGGCAATTTCATCATGCAGATGGAAAAACCGCAAACCGTTGCCAATTGGGCCTTGCGCATCAAAACGCAAGGGTTGCCCGAAGATTTCTACGAGAATTATATCAAAAGCATCAACGCCGTCACACCCGATGATATCCTTCGCGTGGCCAACAAATATTTCGTCCTCGACAAACTCAGGATTTGTATCACCGGGAAAGGATCAGAAATTTTGCCAACGCTTGAAAAGACCAATATCAAGATTCTTTATTTTGATAAATTTGGAAATCCGGTGGCCAAACCAGAATACAAATTGCCGGTGGCTGCGGGCGTTACCGCCAAAAGTGTACTGGTCAATTACCTCAAAGCTATTGGCGGCGAGAAAACGGTAGATGCGGTAAAAACCATTCGTTCGGTGTCATCGGGAACCATTCAGGGAACGCCGGTAGAATTGACCACCAAAACAGCAAAAGGAAAACAATACCGCGAAATCAAAGCGATGGGATTCTCGATGATGAAACAAGTGGTAACCGACAAGGCTGCTTATGTGACCACACAAGGTCAAAAGAAAGAACTTTCGGGTACCGATCTCGCCGAGGCCCAATCAGAAGCCAATCCGTTTATTGAATTGTCACTCCTCAACAAACCTACAGTAAGCCTCGAAGGCATAGAGAAATTTGGTGACAAAGACGCATATGTCATCAAGGACGGGCGCATGAAATTGTATTACGACACCAAGTCAGGACTTAAACTAGCGCAAGGCGTGACCCTCGAAATGCAGGGACAAACCGTAAACCAGATAGTGACCTTTGACGATTACCGCGAGGTAAAAGGCGTTAAGGTACCGTACCATTCGGTGCTCAATCTTGGCTTTGAGATAGACCTGACTACGACCGAAGTGCAGATCAATGAAGGCGTCTCTGATACCGATTTCCAATAATCCAACAAACCAATTTACCAAAATGAGCGAAATTTTAGAACATAGGCTTCCGGTGGATTTGCTTGAAAAAAGCATCCAAAGCGGCAGCGAATACGGTTGGCGCCAGAATGATTTCCTGGCAGTCATAGAAGCTGCGCGCAAACTCCAGTTGGGTATAGAAGGCGGGCTGGTTCAGTACGTTTTTGACGAAGGCACCTGTGAATTGTATTGGCTGCATTACTATACCGAGGATATCAAAATCGGCGAGAACTGGGTGAATTACTGCAACCGCACGGCCAAAGAAGCTACCGAAATGTTCCAGCAGATTATCGCCAAAAGGAACATCGAGAAAGAAGCGCTGGATAATTTTACCCTAGCCAAGCAACAGCAGGAAAACGGCGTGGTACTTGAAAACCACAAACTATTCATCATTTCTTTCGAGGACAAAAAGCCGGCTCCGGTTGCCCCGAAAAATGAGAACGAAAAAGAAAAGGAAAAAGGCAGGGATCATCGGGAAAGAGACAGAGGCAGAGACCGCGACAGAAATAGAGACAGGCGCCCCAAAAAACCCAGATAATTATTTCTTTCCAGAAAGATAAACGCCAAAAAGAATCACGCACGCACCTAGAAACTGCAGCGGTGACAACATCTCATTGTCTAGCAATCCCCAGAAAAAGGCCACAATCGGAATCAGGTACGTGACCGAAGTGGCGAAAACCGGCGACGAAATCTGAATGAGCTTGTAGAAAAGCAGGTTGGCGATTCCGGTTCCGAATATGCCGAGCACCATGATAAACAACATAGAATGTTGTACTTTGGGCAGGTGCACAACACCAAAAAATCCCGTGAAATAAAGAATCCCCAAAGCGGGAACCAAGGTCACGAGCGCATTTCCTGCGGCTATTGTAAGTGAATTGAATTCGGGCAAATACTTCTTGACGATATTGACATTCGTGCCGTAACAAAGCGTCGCGATGTACACCAAAAAAACATAAAAGTAATTGGATGTTGTACCTGTATCTTCTCCTGTAAAAACCAATAAAAGGCTGCCGACGAGTCCTACAATAACCCCGAAAATCTGGTTCCTTTTCACTTGTAATCCGAACGCAAAAACGCCGAGCAAAAGCGCGTTGAAAGGCGTGAGCGCATTGAGGATTCCGGTCACCGAACTCCCGATTTGGGTTTCGGCTATCGCAAAAAGATAAGCCGGAAAAAACATCCCGAGCATCGCCGTAAGAAACATATACCGCCATTTGTAAACTGGAATTTTCGGCAGTGTCTTAAAACCGATAATCAAAACAAAAATCGCGGCAAAAATCATCCGCAGCGAACCGAGCTGGTATGGGTTGAGCCCGACAAGGCCTTTTTTTATCAGGATAAACGAGCTTCCCCAGATTAGCGCCAGCAAAATCAGGAAAAACCACTTGAGTTGCTTAGGGCTCATGGCTGTTTTTTGAATGCCCAAATTTGTAATAATTTTGGGAATTAGGCGTCGTTTTTTATTTATTTTTGTAAACGATTTTGAACTAACAACTTATAACTATCATTATGAATTTTACCAAATCACTATTGGCGTTGGCTTTTTCGGGCTTGTTGCTGACCAGCTGTAAGGAAACCGGAAGCGCGCCTGCAGAAAAAGAAGCTGCCGTTGCCTCAACAGAGAAAGCTGCCATCAACCCTGAGAAATTAGAAACGGCCAGTTTTAACATAGAAGGAATGACTTGTGCCATCGGTTGTGCCAAAACCATCGAGAAGGAGCTAGCCGAAACCAACGGCGTACAAAAAGCCACCGTTGATTTCGACAAAAAGACAGCCACGGTGGAGTTCGATTCGAGTCTGCAAACACCAGAAAATCTGGTAAAAATCGTTGAGGCAACTGCCGACGGTAAAACCTATAAAGTATCCAACCTGAGCGCCTCAAAAACCCACGCGATGATGACGCCTCAGGAACAGGAAAAAGAAAAGAAAGCCGATGCAAAAGCTTCAAAAAAAGAAGCAAAAGGCGGATGTTGCGCTGGTAAAAAGAAAAGCCATTGTTCGGCTGAAGAGAAGAAAGCGTAAAGAGAATTTAGAAGAAGGACCGCTGCGCTGCAAGAAGCAAGACGCCACATAGCGTATAAAAAGCCGGAAGTAAGATGTTACTTCCGGCTTTTTCTTTTCTCTTTTCTCTTTCAGCGTAGCGGTCTTTTTTCCTCTATTTCCACCGCAAACTCTCCATCAACTGCTGCATGTCATTCTTCACATAACTTGCTGCGGGCATGACCGAATCAAAATTGGGTTTGGCATAAAAATACACCGAACAGTCTATGAAATGCCGTAGGCTGTCTGTGGCGTAAAACTGACCGTTGGTGGCGGCGTTTCCGTTGACCTGGTAAAACATCCCGTATACTTTGTGTTCGTTGTTGATGAACGGCTGCTCGAGGATATCATCGGCCTTGATGACGTGCTCGTAAGTGAGTTTCTGAGCGTCGCGCAACAGCGTTTTGATATTGCCCGAAACTGGCTTATAACTCACATAAATCGTCGCTTTCATTTTGGGATAGTTGATCTCAAAATTGCAATCGCTCTTCTCTGTGATAATGGCTTCCGAATTCATGTCGAAGGTAAACGGACAATGGTTTTCAAAGTGCGCATACTCGGCCAACGGATACTCCAGAGTCAATTGGCTGGAAGGTTTGGGCAAGGTTTCTTTCTTGCAACCAAAAACAGCACACATCATAATGGCTAGGCAGGTAATGGAAACGATTTTGTTAAGCATCGATGGTGACTTTTATTTGTTTGACGCGTTTTTTGTCGACGGTTTCAATGGTGAAACGGTATTTGTCGAAGTTTATTTTCTGGCCTTTCCTTGGGAAATTGCCCAGGATTTCAAGGATAAATCCGGCCAGAGTTTCGGCCTCGCCTTTGCTGTTTTCAAAAAGATCGTCGTCGGCTTGTACGATTCTGTAAAAATCCTTGAGGTTGATTTTGCCTTCAAACAAGAAATTCCGATCGTCGATCTGCGAATAATTGATGTTCTCATCATCGAACTCATCGCTGATGTCGCCCACAATTTCTTCAATCACATCCTCAAGTGAAACCAGTCCCGACGTGCCTCCGTATTCATCCACAACAATGGCCAGGTGGCTTTTCATGTTTTGGAAATCCTTGAGCAGGTTGTCGAGTTTCTTGTTTTCGGGCACAAAGAATGGCTCTCGCAGGAGGGTTTTCCAATCGAATTCCTTTTTGTTGATGTGCGGAATGAGATCCTTAACGAACAACACGCCTTCTATATGATCGATATTATCCTTGTAAACCGGAATGCGCGAATAGCCTTTTTCTGTAATCTTGGGCAGGATTTCGGCAAAGGTTTCGTCGATGTCGAGTGCAAAGATGTCAATGCGCGGGCTCATGACCTGTCGGGTATCGGTGTTGCCAAAAGAGACGATGCCTTCGAGGATTTTCTGTTCGTTGTCGGTGGTGTCCTCCGACGAGGTGAGTTCTAAGGCCTGCGAGAGTTGGTCTACAGAAAAATTAGACTTCTGTTTGCCCAATTTCTCGTGCAGGAAGACCGTGAGGGCGCGCATCGGACGGCTAATCGGCGACAAAATTTTGTCCAGGAATGACAATGGATGAGCAAAAAAACGCGCAAACTTGATGTTATTTCGGCTCGCATACACCTTTGGCAAAACCTCTCCGAACAACAAAATCAGGAAGGTGACCAGTATGACTTCTACGATAAATTTTAAGAGTGGCGAAGCGATGTTTTCAAACAAGGTCGTGCCTACAAATGAAAACAAAATGACCACGCCAATGTTGAGAAAATTGATGGCAATCAGCAAGGTTGCGATCAGCTTTTTTGGTTTCTGTAATAAGTTTGAAATGATTTGGGTTTTTGCAGGATATTTAAGCGCCGATTCGTCGAGGTCTTTTGGTGTCAAAGAGAAGTAAGCGACTTCGGCAGCCGAGACCAGCGCCGAACAAAAAAGCAATACGGCTATCGCGATAAATCCAAAAAGTAAGTTGGTGTCAATGGTGGATAAAAATCCTAAACTGGGCTCCGGGTCCAAATTGAAGTAAATTAGTTAGACATTCAGAACGGCAGGTCGTTTTCTGGCAGTGGGTTCTGATTGGGGTCGTATGATTTGCCTTCGGTGACGGTGCGTCCGCTCGATTCGATTTCTTTTTTAACGGTAAGGAAAGTAAATTCGGTCACCTGGATTTCGGTCGTGTATTTAGTCACGCCATCTTCTGTCTGCCATTGGCGCGATTTGATTCGACCTTCTACATAAATCTTGTCGCCTTTAGAGAGGTACTTTTCACAGATTTCGGCGGCTTTGTTCCTCACAACCAAATTGTGCCATTCGGTCGAGGTGATTTTTTCATTCGTCGATTTGTTGATGTACGTTTCGTTGGTCGCCAACGGGAACCGCCCAATGCAATTGCCACCGTCAAAGTAGTGCATTTTCACATCTTCACCAAGATGGCCTATCAACATGACTTTGTTTAACGTTCCGCTCATTATTTTCTGTGTGGTATTTAGATTGATCTACCCGGGCAAGACGAACGGGTGTAAGCAAATATAGTAATTTTTTAAAAACTACTTCCACTCCTTTTCTATAAAATTATAAATCACAATCGGGAACGGATAACCCAGCGCGGTGTGGTGATCCACGCCACCTGCGATATTTCCGGACACCTTTACCTGCCAGAATTTGATATACAGGTGTTGGTGTGTAAGTTTATGTACCGACACATCATGCCGAAGCTCAGACAGGGAAACGATGTCATTCGCGACAAAGTGCTTTTTTTGGATTTGCCCCGAGATAAAAACTTCATCCACCTCATAATCTGTTTCTATCAACGGAAATTCGTACAGGTTGTGCCAGATTCCTTTGGCAGTGCGTTTTTGGAGGATCGTCTTTTCATCGTCGTCCGAAAAAATCAAATAGTTGAAGTATCGGCTCCTGACTTTAGCTTTTTTTGATTTCACCGGAAGCTGGTCTACTTTTTTATTCCGCAAAGCCAGACAACCTGCATTCAACGGACAGGCCGAACAATTTGGATTTTTTGGAACGCATTGCAACGCGCCAAACTCCATTATAGCTTGGTTGAAAACAGCCGGGTTTTCCTTAGGCATCAGCTCAAAAGCCAAAGCGGCAAATTCTTTTTTGGCCGAGGCATTGGCAATATCGGTCTCCATATCAAAATACCGCGACAGAACCCTAAACACATTGCCGTCCACAACAGGAACGGCTTCATTGAAGGAAAATGAAGCAATCGCCGCTGCGGTATAGTCGCCAACACCTTTGAGTTTTAGCAAATCGCGGTAGTTTTCAGGAAAATTACCATCAAGCTCAAAAGCGACAATTTGCGCGGTTTTGTGCAGGTTTCTGGCGCGCGAATAATACCCGAGTCCTTGCCATAATTTGAGCACTTGTTGTTCACTCGCGGCAGCCAAATCAAAAACTGTCGGAAAAGCTTCGGTAAAAGCAAAATAATACGGCATTCCCTGCGCCACTCGCGTCTGTTGGAGCATGATTTCTGACAGCCAAATATGATACGGATTCTTAGTGTGTCTCCAGGGCAGGTCTCTTTTGCTTTGCAAATACCACGCGATAAGGGACTTAGTGAAATTCATGTTAAAAATTTGCCTCGCAAAATTAAAAGATTATGTGATTAAATTTTAATGATTTAGGTTGATTATTCAGATTTTAAATTCCTATATTTGCAACCTCAAAAAATCTAAATCACATATTAAACAAGAAAGAAAATGACGAAAGCAGATATCGTAGCGAAAATTTCAGAAAAATTGGGTCTTGAAAAAGGAGATGTTCAGGCAACTGTAGAATCTTTTATGGATGAAGTAAAGTCTTCACTAGAAACCGGAGACAATGTTTACCTAAGAGGTTTCGGAAGCTTCATCATCAAAACAAGAGCTGAAAAAACAGGAAGAAATATTTCGAAAAATACCACTATCAAAATCCCTGCTCACAACATTCCGGCTTTCAAACCTGCTAAAGTATTTGTGGAAGGCGTAAAAACTAACAACGAAGCAAAATAAGACATTTATTAATCAAACAAGAAACCAGCTATGCCAAGTGGTAAAAAAAGAAAAAGACATAAGGTAGCGACGCACAAACGTAAAAAACGCGCGAGAGCTAACCGTCACAAGAAGAAAAAGTAGTCTCCAAACTACTTTTTTCTTTTTAGTTAACGTTCATTGAAATCGGATAAGTCGAAAGTGAAAAGTCGAAAGTCGAAAGACACAACTTCACTGCTCCTCTTTGTCCACCGGGTAATTACAATACCTGTTTAAATTATTGTTTAATCCATCCCTACTAGGGTTCAGGGTTAAAGGATTCAGGGTTCAGGGTTTTCCCTGCCGCCTGCTCCTTGCTCCTTGCACCTATCCGTACGGATAAAAATTTACAGAGTGAATAAAGAATTAATCATCCGATCTAGTTCTGAAGCCGTAGATTTTGCCTTATTAAAAGATGGAAAACTAATTGAACTCCACAAGGAGCAAGAAGCGAGCAACTTTCAGGTCGGCGATATTTTTATTGCCAAGATCAGAAAACCAGTCGCCGGACTCAACGCTGCTTTTGTAAACGTAGGCTTTGAAAAAGACGCCTTTTTGCATTATCACGATTTGGGCCCAAACCTTGCTTCGCAACTGAAGTTCATAAAACTTGTAAGCGCAGGTAAAATAAAAGATTTCTCCCTAAAAAACTTTCAGTTTGAAAAAGAGATTGATAAAGACGGAACCATAGCCGAAGTGCTCAACTCCAATCAATCCGTTTTAGTACAAGTAGTCAAAGAACCCATATCAACCAAAGGCCCGCGAATCTCGTCAGAGCTTTCGCTTGCCGGACGTTATATCGTTCTGGTCCCATTCTCAGACCGCGTATCGGTTTCGCAAAAAATCGAAGCAAAGTCAGAAAAAGACCGACTCAAAAAACTAATACAAACCATCAGACCAAAAGGATTCGGTATTATCGTGAGAACGGTAGCCGAAGGCAAAAACACCGCCGAAATAGAAAGAGACTTGCAGAATCTGATCAGCAGATGGACTGCAATGTGTAAAAAATTACCAACTGCCCACCATCCGTCAAAGGTATTGGGAGAGCTCAACCGGGCTTCTTCTATACTGCGCGACGTATTCAACGATACCTTCACCGGTATCCATGTAGATGACGAGGAGTTGTATCAGCAAGTAAAGGACTATGTCCAGGAAATTGCGCCCAGCAAACAATCGATAGTAAAGTTTTATCAGTCCAGGGACACGCCGATATTCGAGAAATATCACATCGAGCGGCAAATCAAGACTTCGTTCGGAAAAACCGTCTCCATGAGCAAAGGCGCCTATTTGATTATCGAGCACACCGAAGCCCTGCACGTCATAGACGTCAACTCCGGCAACCGATCCAACAAGGCCACCAACCAGGAAGACACCGCCATGGAAGTCAACATGATCGCCGCGGCAGAAATCGCCAGACAGCTCAGGCTGCGCGATATGGGTGGCATCATCGTGATCGATTTCATCGATATGTCAAACCCAGACAACCGCAAAAAGCTTTTCGATTTCCTCCGGGACGAAATGGCCGACGATAAAGCCAAGCACAAAATCCTGCCGCCTAGCAAATTCGGTCTCATACAGATCACCCGCCAGCGCGTCAGGCCAGAAGTGAACATCAAGACCTCAGAAGAAGATCCCAACAACGGAAACGCCGAAATAGAAGCGCCCATCCAAATCATTGACAAGATCAACTTCGACCTTGAAAGACACGTTAAAACCCACAAGAAAGTCGTACTCAACGTACACCCGTTTGTGGCTGCTTACCTCAGTAAAGGTTTTCCATCACTGCGTTCCAGATGGTTTCTGGAGCACAGGAAATGGGTGAAAATCATACCACGTGACGCTTACACGTTCCTTGAATATCATTTCTACGACAACGAAGGAAAGATGCTCAAGCATTAATATCAAACCGCCTTTCTAACGACTGGCGGTTTTTTTGTGGGTTTTTTTTAGTTTGGGCGTTGCCTGACGGCCGCGCTTTCCGCTATATCTTTTGCTTCGTTCCTCAGCAAAAGGATACCGCTGCTATCGCTAACGCAGGCATCAGACCAATCGGAAATGATCGTCTTCATCAACCATTCCCGCATAAGCCAGCAACAGCGAAGCAACCATAAAGACAGCGTTTTTATTATCGGATACAACCCAACAATTTCAAGCGCAAACGGCTTGCAGAAATCGAGTTTCATCTTCTCAACCTGCGCGATATTTTTCACGGTAACCGTTTGGGTTTTCACTTCACGCGTTTGCGAATGCGCCGTCATTGCACAAAAGCCAATAATGATAATAAAGTCTCTTTTCATATTGTTGTTTTTTAAATTTCAACATTGAACGTTCGTTGTTCAACATTCGAAATTTGAACAACGAACGTCCAACAACGAATTTTGATTGTTGACTTGCTAATCACTCACAATCTCAATCTTCCTCCGTATCTCATTCCCATCTTCATCCACGACCGTCACATAATGGAAACCCGTTTCGGGCGCTATCTCAAACTCATGAAAGGTTTTTGTCGTTCCCTTATACACATTGTCCACATACCAATACAATTGCATTTCCCGTCTTGGATGCGCCACTTTTAAAACCACTGGCTGTATCTTGCTGTCGAAATCCTTGGTCAAATAAATCTTGCTGTTCGCCTTCGGATAAATGAAATCCATCGCCACGCCTGGTGTAGCGGCACAATCTTCACGAAACGGCGGCAGCAATTGGTAATCGATATGCTGGCTTTTGTAATACCATTCCATCACTGGCGGCAACACAAACCAGCTTTTATTCACGATATTTTCGACGCTCTCGCAACTGCTGTTCACACGAAATTTCCCCGTCTTGTCCAAATGGATTAATCGGTGGTACGGGCAAACTTTTGTGGTTTTCCCCTTTAACGGAACCAGCTGCTTCAAAATCGGGCAACCGTCTTTGGCCAAATAACCGCTTTGCGCACAAACCTCGGCTTCCTCGAGATCGTTGAGCGGCGGTGCGAACCATTTTTTCCTCGGCAACAGGTTGAAAACATCGAATAAAATCGGTGCAGCGCTAGAAACACCTGTGAGTTCGGGCCGTCCCTCACCCGTCGCATTGCCCACCCAAACGCCAACTACATATCTGGAGCTCGTCCCGATCGCCCAGGCATCGCGGTTCCCAAAGCTCGTTCCCGTTTTCCACGCGATTTTAAGCGATGAGTCGTAGAATTTCCAGGCTTCGTCGCCTTCGGGTCGGTTGACCTCTTCCATCGCATTGTACGTAAGGAAAATCGATCCCGCGCCGAGTATCGTCTTTTGGTAACTTTCTTTCCCGAAATCGGTCTTGAATCCGTCCAGACAATTGAGCTCGGCAAATTCATTCTTGCGGTACTTCGCTTGGTTGGCATTGAAATAATTTACGGTTGATGACAATCCCGCGTAAGTTCGGCACAAATCCCACAAGTTGCTTTCGGCACCACCCAAAATCAGCGACAAGCCATAATGGTCGGGTTGCTTGTTGATGTCGCGCAATTTGAAACGCTGCAATTCCTCGTAGAATTTATGCACCCCAAAATCCTGCAGCATCAAAACCGCGGGAATATTTAATGAACGTGCAAGCGCCCGATGCGCCGGCACCGCGCCATCAAAAGTCAAATTGAAATTCTCAGGCCGATAATCTGAAATCTGCGTCGGGATGTCGGCGATTAAAGTGTTCGGCAAGAGTTCGCCTTCGTCGAGCATGTTGGCGTACAACAACGGCTTTAAAATGCTTCCTGTACTTCTCGGTGCCGAAATTACATCCACATCTTTCTGGTGGTCGGCATCGGTAGGCGAATTCCCCACATAACCAATTACGTTGCGGTTTTGGATATCAATCACCAAAATTGCCAGGTTGTTCACCTCATTCTGTTTGTATTGGTTGTAATAATATTTCGCCAATTGGTTCACCCGATTTTGCAAGGCGATGTCAATCGTGGTCTTGATGCGTTCGCCTTCATGATTTTTGGCAATCCGTTCGAGTAAATGCGGTGCAATCTGAGGCAAATCGAATGGTTTCTGCGGCAATGGTTCGGCTACAGCCAATCGGTAAGTTGGCGCATCGATAATATGGTCACGATGCAATTCCAACAGCAAACGATTGCGTTTCTGCAGTAACCGCTGTTGGTTTTTCCCCGGATAAATCAGGCTTGGCGCATTCGGTAACACCGCCAGGGTCGCGCTTTCGGCCCATGACAGTTGGTGCGACTGCACGCCAAAATACCGCCACGAAGCCATTTCAAGACCTACAACATTTCCTCCGTAAGGTGCGTGTGCCGCGTACAATTCCAAAATATTGGCTTTGGAATAACGCAGTTCAAGCCGTGTCGCAAGAATAATTTCGATGATTTTCTCAAAATACGTGCGGCTTTTTCCTTTTCGCGACAAGCGGATAACCTGTTGGGTGAGTGTGCTCCCGCCGCGAACGACCTTTCCGGCGCGGTTGTTCTGCCGAATCGCGTGCACCATCGCCACGGGATTAAAACCCGGATGCTTGTAAAAATGTCGATCCTCAAAATGCACGATACATTGCCTGAATTTATATGGAACGCTATCCTGCGCAGGGAAACGCCATTGCCCGTCACGCGCAATCTTCGCGCCCAGCAGTTCACCTTCCTGGCTTTCAATCACGGTGGCATAAGGCGATTCGAATAAAGTGCGCGGCAGGCAGAAATAATAAGCAAGCACGACCAAGAACACAATGCTGCTTTTGATCCTGTTGCTTTTGATCCAGCCGAAAATCCGCCCGAAAAATACCTTGATTTTGGTTTTCACAATCGGCTTATTTCACGACTTCAACCCATTGACCTTTGGTTCTAGCGAGGAACGAATGATCGTACATCGCCTCGCATTGCAAGCCAGGCAGGTAATACACGCCCAAATAAGACGCGTTCAAGAGCACGCGAAACGTCTTGGTTTCATTGGCTTTCATCCCAAAATAGAAATTGGTGCGGTCATCGCGGATGTCAATGTAATCGGCGGTATTGTTCACCGCATCGCCATAATCGGTGAAACGGGTGTTGACGATTTCAAACCCCGAAGGCAAAATCTGCGACAGCGCAACGTTGTCTACACGTTCATTCCGCTGGTTTTTGATGGTCACTTCGGCGACAAATTCTGTTCCTTGGGCTATTTTACTCACGTTGATGATAGCGCCTTTGCGGTCTTTAAATACAATGGCTGCCGCCATATTACTTTGTATCGTCTGTTCTTTTCCAATCGGTAAAACCCCAGAACTGAGCACGCGCACATAAACCGTATTGCCTTTGGTGTTTTTCATCGTCACCGAATTGCTTCCGGCCTTGAGGTTTAAAGTCCTGTCGGCAAAAGTTTTGGTGGTAGAAATGTTTTCAGATTTCCCATCCTTGGTGAATTGCACCTCGATGCCTTTACTACCGTTGCTTTTTGCGAATTTCGACATGGCGTACAAACTGTAAGCGGTGGTTTGCGTACTCATCCATTCGGCCGACGATAGGCGATTGGCGAGCTTGATAGCTGTGGCAAATGCGCGCTGTTTTTGGCCAAGCAACACCAAGGTCTCCAAGGTCATCGCGCGATTCCTTTCGGGCGAACCATAATAGTAATCGTAATAATTGGGTCGTTTGTCTTCGTCGATGTTGGTTTTGGCCAGCAGCAACTCTCCCGCCGATTTCTGTCCGGCGAGTGCATACGCCAATGCCAGTCGCAATTTGCTTTCGTTGGAGATGCCCTGCGTTTCGCGCATACGGTTCATCGACGACAAATCGGGCGAACCGGCCAAAGCCAGCGTATACAGACGGTAGGCTTGCGCCAAATCATTACCGTACTGCGGATAGTAACGCCAACCGCGCGCTTCTTTTTGCTGGTACGAAATCCATTTTTGCTTGAAGCTTACGGGAAGTATGTAGCCTTTTTTCTCGGCTTCGATCATAAAATGCCCGGCGTAAGAGGTGCCCCAATCGTCGGAAACCGTATTTCCGGGCCAATAAACAAATCCGCCGTTGGCCAATTGGAATCCGCTCAGACGGTTGATTCCGGCCGTGACGTTGCGTTGTATATCCGCTTGACGGGAAGCACTGATATCGGCCACATCAGCCAAAAACAACTGCGGAAACACCGAAGAAGTCGTCTGCTCTACGCAACCGTGCGGATACGTAATCAAATATTGTAACCTTCTGTTGAAATCAATCGTTGGGATCGATGACACTTCAAGCTTGGCGCCGTTGGTTCCGGCCACGCCAAACGTATCCCATGAAATCGTCTTGCTGCTATTGGCTTCGAGCAACACATCTTTGTAAGCATAGGTTACCGGATTTGGGTTGGTCATGTCAATCTCGACATCATACGATGATTTATGCCTGCCCGAAGTTGCAACAATCTGCACTTTTCCGATGCCGGTAGATCCGCCAACGGCCAGATTGAAATAAGCGAGTTTTTCATCGGGCTGCGTAAACGTTACATTTTGCGACGCACTGCCGATAACTTTGAGTCCGCCGCTGGTTTTGATTTGCACATTGACATTGCTGATGCCTTTCTCCATGGCGAAAACGGTGACGGGAATCGTGACTTTCTCGGATGGTGAGATTTTTCTCGGCAAGGAAGCCAAAACCATCAACGGGCTTTTCACCGGCGTGGCTTTTTCTACGTTGCCATAAGCGCTCGTGTTGGCGTCGGCGGCAACGACCATCGTGCGTACGGAACCGACATATTTTGGCAATTGGATTTTATGCGATTTCGACGCGCCTTTCTCCAGCTTGAACGGCCCGAGGTAAATCACGACGGGTTTGAAACGGTTTGCTTTTTTGGCTTTTCCGCCACCCAGATCCTGGTCGCCACCGATGCTGAAAATCTGGTTGACCTTGCCACCATACGCACCGATGATGTCGTCGTACAAATCCCAGGTTTTGACGCCCAAGGCTTCACGGGTGTAGAAACTATTCCAGGCATTCGGGGTTTTGAAACGCGTGAGATCGAGCAAACCTTCATCTACGATGGCAAGCGTGTAAGTCATTGCCTTACCCGATTTTTCGCTGACTTTTACTGTAAAAGGCTGTTCGGGTTTGAGTACATCGGGCATTGACAGTTTGGGTTCAAGGATGGTATTTTTATCGACAACTTCAATCGGGACGATGCCGTACATTCTAATCGGAGAATCGTTCTTAGTAGTCGCATGAGGTTGTAACAACGTGATGTTGAAATAAACGTTCGGCGCCATGTCGGGCGTGATGGGTACATCAACTTTGGTTTCGCCCTTGAGCGTTTTCACCCACAATGCCTTGATGACTTTAGAGCCGTTTTCTATCGAGATCAGGGCGCGTCCGCCTTCGCTTGAAGGAAATGAAATCTGTGATTTTTCACCGACTGCGTAATTCTTTTTATCGGTCGAAAATACGAGCATGTTCGCAGTAGAAGCGTTCGTATTCCTGGTTTTTCCCGACCAATACGGCCAATCGATAAGTGCCGTTTCGGCGGCAGCGTGTCCGTCATCGGGCAAAATTGCGCGTACCATATAGCGTCCCCACTCGTCATCACTAAGCGCGAATTGCACGCTAGCTTTGCCCGAAGCGTCGGTATTGACAATGAAATTTTTGTAGGCCGTGGTCGCGTTGGATGAATTGTAATCCGACAGGTTATCATCGCCAGAAGCGTCCCACCACCAACGCCATTCTACTTTGTAAACTTTGACTTGTACGCCGCGCACCGATTTAGGATTGCCGTTTTCGTCAACGGTCACAAGGTCAAATCGGTTCATTTTTCGGGTTTCGAGCATGCCGTATTTGTTGGCTTCGGGTGTTTTGATTCCTACATAAGTTTGGTACGGTGAGTAAGTCGTAGCCACGACATCGGTACTAAAATCGCCGCCTTCCTCGTACACTTTGGTGATGAACGCCGCTTTCAACATACCCGGCGATTCATTTTGCAGTTTCGGGTCAATCGGCACCGAGGCGCGTCCGGCAGCATCAATACGACCAGAAAACACGTTGATTTCCTCGGAGCCGAATTTACGCACCAAATCATCAAAATGGTATTTCGGGTAATTTTTGAAAGTCGTCGCCTGTTGCGAGAACTTGGCCTGCATATCGACCTTGAGGTTTTTGGCAATCGCACCGTGAAGCCAGTTCACTTCGAGGTTTGCGGTGTTTGGATAGGCCGAAGTCAGCGTTCGTGTCAGGAACGTGTTTTTAATTCGCAAACGATTCGGCTTGATGGTTTCAATTTTGATGTTTTTGTAAAACCGTGCGCCGCCCAGGTTCACCATCGCTTCCCAACTACCGGTTGGCGCGTCGGGACTCGTAGGAACCACAAAACTATAGTGGTTGAGTGCGTTGGACTTTTTGACGGTTTGGTAGACGATTTTGCCACTCGGATCAGACAATCGGAATTTAATCGGGTGCGATTGGGGCAATTTGTTGGCCGCGTCATTTAAGATGAACGACAAATACAAATTATCGCCGGGACGCCACACGCCGCGCTCGCCGTAAATGTATCCTTTGAGTCCTTTCTGCAAGGTTTCGCCCGCGACATCGAAATTAGAAACCGAAAGTGACGTGCCATCGTCTAGTTTGACATAGGCAGAATTCTTACCTTGGGTCACCACGGCGAAATACGCGAATTTGTTGAGTTTGAAATAGGCCGTTCCCGACGCATCGGTATTAGCCGTTGCCAGTTTTTGCTGCTGGTAACTGTACAAATCAATCTTGGCGCCGCAAACCGGATCGGTGGTCACGATGTTGTTGACCGCAAAGAAATACGATTTGTTTTCGCCGCGTTTGGCAATCACGCCCAAATCGGAGGCAATGACGTTCGTGGCAATCTTGGTGTTGTAAAAATAAGAATTGGTACACGGATCCTGGCTTTCGCGCCATTCATAGTCATCGTAATAATAATCGTCGTAAGCGTCGTTGCTGTAGTTTACGTCGTTTTCATCGACCGCTTCTTCTTCGGTGTTGTCGGCTTCGGCTTCGGCAGACTCGCATTGGTAAAGCGAGTACTTCTTTTTGAACTCGAATTCTACACGGTAAATGGCTCCCGGTTCGGGCGTGATGATTTTAGAAAGGTCGAGTGCAAAAGTGTTCCACTTATCGAGTTTTAAAAGTGTGTTGCTTTTGAGGCTGATCACGCGCTTGGCCACGGGTTGCGCCACTTGCTTTAGGTTTCGCGCGCCATTGAGGTCGTTCTGCTGCAAAAATTGCAGGATGTTGTTCTTGTAGATTTTATAAATTTTGACATCGACGGATCTGAGATTGACCGCTTCAAAATTGAGGCGCAAATTGCTCGACGAAGGCATGATCGTACCGTTGCGCACCAAGCGTACATTGGGTTTGATTTGCTCAAACGATACCTTGGTTGCAAAGCCTTTTTTCATCTTGTAACCTTCCTCGCTTTCAATGCCCTGGAATACTTCGAGCAGCAAATTGCCTTTGAGCGGTTGCTCAAAAAACACCTTGAGCACGTTGCCTTGGGTGGCGTATTTGAGGTTTTCGGCACCTTCTACGGCTACGAGTCCATCGAAATTCTGGCCTTTCTGCAACGGATCCGAAAAGTTGATGAGCAGCGTTTGGTTGCTATTATCCGGTACTTCAACGTCTATCACCTTGAAGTTGTCCTTGCCGGCTATCGGGAATTTGATCAGCCCTTTTTGGTCGATGTCGATGTCGTTGCCGTCGTAGGCGATCTCGAGCGTCGTATCTTCTACATAACGCCGGATACTGTCTACTACAAACCTGAACTCGGTGGCCTCTTTGGCCGATTTGTCGAATTTAATCTTGAGTTTGTTGTCTTTCTGTTGGGCCGAGATGATTTGCTGTGCTGATTCAAAATCGAGCTCATCGGCAGTCTTGAGTGTACAATTGAGGTATTGGTAGTCTTTGCTGTACGACTGGATGTCGTTGGTAGAAACAATGAAATCCTGTTTGATGGTCTTGAATGTAAAGTGAAACTGCGATAGCTTTTCTGGCAGCACGACGACTTTAGACAAGTGAAAAGTCACCTGGTATTGCGTATTGGCGTCAAGTTTTTTGTCGGGAATGAATGCAACGGTATTGGCCGAAATGGCTACCACTTTCCCATCGACGCTGGGCGAAATATCGAATAAATTGTTGTCTAAAACCTGATTGACTTTCCATTCCTTTTTGTCGAAAGCGAGTACTACGCGGATGTCTGACTTGGCCGGAACGATTCCGCTTGTAACGCTATTGATATACGCTTTGAAGAGGGAAAAATCAGAACTGAATTCGGAAGCCGATTTTTTGGTACACGCCTGAAAAAGCATCAGGACAAAAAAAACACAAACGAGCGCTTTTGTTTTCATTTTTATGCAGCGTTAAAGGTTACAGGAACGGAATCGCAAAATTTAACATTTCACGATTATGGGCATAACTGAGAAACGCTATTTTATATTGTATTAAAAGTAGCGTATTTTTTGAAATAATTTTAAGC
>JAKQJQ010000129.1 GCA_029561105.1 Bacteroidota bacterium | reverse complement strand
GCAGCTGGCAGACAAACAGCATCAGCAATTGAAAAGGATTCATATTCTACTTGGGGGCCTGAAAGCTGGGCCATTGAACCAGGAACAAACATCCTTTCTACGCTCACCAATCAAACTTATGGCGCTTGGAGTGGTACAAGTATGGCAACGCCTCACGCTGTTTCTATTGCCGCTGTGGTGGCTTCTATTAATCCGAGTTGGAACGCGGCCCAGGTAATTGCACACATGCGCACGAATGCCCAGGATTTGCCGCCAACAGGCAGGGACGAAAACAACGGCTTTGGCTACCATCTATTTTCAAAACTCCTGGGGTCAAGTCCACCGCCTCCACCTGATCCAACGCCAACATGCACAGCACCAACCACGGCCCAAGTAAGTGCCAAAAGTGTAAGCTCCAGCGGTGCAATTCTTAACTGTTCAGTACCCGCAAAGTTTTACCAATTCAGATATAAGCCCATCAACTTAACGACTTGGAAAACTACCGAATGGGCCACAAACGACCAGGTAGTACAAGGGCTTGAATCTGGCATGGTGTACGAATTGCAATGTGCTGTTTGGTGCGCGAACAATACCAGGTCCGGGTTTTCTCCCTCAGTTGGATTTAAGACTCTACCCGGATCGGTAAACCCCGTAAAGCCATACTACGAGTGGAAATCATACACCATGCCACCAATCGACAATCTTTTTATGTACTGGCAAGTAGAGGGGCAAACGCAGAGCCAAACAACGAAGCTTTCAAACATCTCAATCCGAGTCTACACCAACGGCTACGAGTGGAGCCAGGACGAAGTTATGAACGTTGTTTATGGCTACTTCTCAGCAAACCGGGGCTTTATGCTTCGTATCAATGACGATAATGAAACTGCGGTCAGATGGGCCGCACATTTCCTACTAAATGAACTCAAAACCAAACTTTCAAAACACGGAATGCAGTTTCAAATAGAGCGAATTTGTGGAGAAACTGGGGGCGGGTCTTTGGGTGTTCGTTACTGCGATGTAAGGAATTTTGTTACGCCGCTTGCGACAGAGGCCGAAGTCAAAACATTTGAACGATGAAAACATACGGGCCAACGCCTTATTGCATTGCAAACCCGGTAAGAATTAGGGTTCATGGGGTTGAAGTAGGAGTGGGGGCCGCCGTTGAGGTTGTACCCTCACCTCCTGACCTACCCTACACAGTGCAAGAAGCAACACCAGAACAGTACGAAATCCTTTTCCATCGGGGCCACAAAACACGAATCTATGAGTACGACAATCAGCAGGGGCGTAAAATTAAGGCTGGCAAGCCCAATACCCGCAAGCCCTGACATTGAAGAGCTTAAAAAGCAGTACAAAGAACTTGGCATTATCCCTTACTTTGGCAACGAACCCAGAGAAGGGACTTTGTTTTTGCAGTTGATTCGTGAGATTTGCGGCCTTTCGCCTACGTTTAACTCCACGATGAACGCCAAAAATAAGTTCACCTTTGGGAGCCGAACCAAGATAGGAAGTAACACAAGGCCTGGACTGTACCAGGAAAACCAAGCCGAAACCCCGCTGGCAACTCAAGAGGCGTACTCAGATCGGGTTGAAGAATTGGGTCTACCTCTTAATCAAATCCTTTCTACTGCTGAAAACCTTAACCGCCACTACTGCGAAAGCGGAAACGCCTGGCTGATCATTAAACGGGCCACGGTTGCGGGTGTGACCAAATACAAGCTACACGCAGAGCACTACCTAAACTGTGCTTACCTGACTCCGAAGCCGGGGGAAGAAATGCGAAACTTTGCGCTTGTATCGCCATACATTACCGACATCCAGAAAATGAGGGACACCCAAAAGTGGAAGATCTTGGAAGCTGTACGCCCTGGCGATGCCCTTATTTGGTCAAAAAAAGACAATGGCGTTGAATATGCCTTGGTACACATTATGGATGAAAGCGGCACCGAGCCCAATAGCGTGTATGGTCGTAGCCGCCAATTATCTTGCCTCATGGCGATGTATGCAGAGTATTATCAGGAAACACTCAACGCCAAAGTTTCAAGCACCGATATAGTTACAAAGCTCCTGATTGCAATGGAAGGCCCAAGCCCTGAGAATTACGATATGGAAGATTTTGAAAATAAGGAATTATACGAAGTTGGAAGCACCGGAATAGGAGCCAAAAGAAAGGGGCTTTTTGAACGCAACATGGATCGCATTCGGATGATCACTACCAACGTAGGCAGCTTTGAGGAAACCAGTTCAATCTTTGGTATGGAATACCCAGCAGGGGCCAAGCCACCAACGCCAATTAAATTGGACTTAAACCGCGATGTGGCTTACAACACATGGAGCACCGACCGTTGCAGTCGGGTTATCGCCTCAGTAAATGGGTACTTTTCCGACCTTTTAAACCTGACCAAAACACCATCAGGCATTGGCGGGAACATGCTCAAAGATTTGTTTTTGATCATGAGGGCGGGAACCATTGCCCCTGATCAAGCATTTTGGGAAACCGTGCTCAATGGCGTACTTAGCCAAATACCGGAACTTGAGCAAGATTTGGGTTTAAAACTACTGGACAACATTGAGCAATTGGTACAATCACTCACCAACCAGGCACCCGCCGCAAACGTGACAGTAGGAATATGAAAACACTGATTCAACCCCGTGACGTACCAAAGTACACGTCAATGCAACTACCTGGGAACCCTTGTACATTCAGGGAGATTTTCCACATCGAGATGTACGAATTTCGCCATAGCCTGGGCGATGCCTACCGAAAAACCTTGCTTGCGGCAATGGTTGACTATACCGGAACCGATTTGTACGATGACCAAACCACCTACAACGAAGGCGATTTGGTAATGTACTGGATCAATGAAAGCCTACAAGTTTACCGAGCACTTACCACCACCGACGCGATACCGACAACGGTAGATGATTGGGAGTTGGCACCGATTTTCGAGGATGGAGACTGCCAAGCCAAATACAACGAGCTTTATTGTGATTACTTAGCCCCATACCTGAGCTACTGCGTACTGATCAAGAAGCTACCCTCTTTAGTGGCTATAATCAGCGATAAGGGCGTTTTGCAGTTCAATGGTCTATCTTATCAACCAGCGGATCAAAGCAGCGTAGCGAGTCTAAAAGCCGCTTTAGAAAGCGAAAGATTGATGATTTATTCCAACATGGTCGCATGGCTCAAGGCTGACCAGGACAACGCCTGTTTTTCGGGTATTGATTTTGGAACCTCTGAGGATTGCGACGGCTGCGGTTTAGTCAAAAACGTCAAACTATATAATCGTTACCAACGTGGCCAATACAAGTTCGCATAAATTTGTGGAAAGCACGATTTTGAAGATTGTGCAATTGGGTGGAACCCTTGCGGATGATGCCACCTTTGAAAAGCGGTCAGAGGTTTGTAGGCAGTGTCCCAATTTTGGCAAAGTCTACATCCTGGGGATTGAGTTGGAAGGCTGCACCATTTGCGGTTGCCCACTTGAAACAAAGGGCCGCACAAACTCTTTTTTCAGCCTCACCAGGGGGCGGGTAATTGATACCACTTGCCCACATCCTGACGGTGATAAATGGAATTTCAAAACAACAAAAGAATAAAAACATGGGTGCATACGATAATGCAGGTAAATGGAGGGCAAACCCTGACGCTCTCAACACCAACGCCGCACGGGTTCAGGATTACGATACCCCAGGCACAGGCCAAAAAGACACGGCAACGGTAACCACCACGGCACGTACCAACTTCACGGGCTTTGAATACACCGGAAAAGATGCAGTTACACGCACAATTACCGGACTCACCATCCCCAAAGCTGATGGTGATTTGATCAAGTGGGCCATCCTGGAAGAAATCCAAAAAGATGAAGTGGACACCGTGATTGAAGTCACTGCTGACGCTGATGAATGTGTTGTGAGCCACTACGGATCAGGAACCCTTGTAGCTGTAACTTTTGACACCACACGATCTACCCTGAGCCGTGGCGACTTGCCCTCATAGAACGCTGTTTGTAACCTACGTATAATCATTCAGGAGGGGCAACCCTCCTTTTTTATTTCTTAACCATCAAAGTAGATAAAAATGATTTTTTCAAAGCAAATGAAAGAGCTTAAAGAAAAGGCATGGCCCTTTTGGCTCACTATGTTGGCAAACCTTGGGATCAATACCACCAAGAATGCATTGGCAAAACGGCTACCGGATGATTCACCTGAAGAAATCCTTACCGTGAACTTGGCTAGTGTCATGCTGGCGATTGTCAAATTCATGTCGGATGAAATCACCGACAACGCCAAACAAGTACGTGAAGGGCTTTTAAAGTGGCTCAATGAGTTTATGACCCCGTTCCTCTTCAACCTGTTTCAACCAGCAGTGGACAAAATCAAGCAGGCGTACAACCGGGCCATGATCCAGTATCTCAAGGACACCACCGAACAAATTTCGTTTTTGCTTACTGACGCGATTGCGCCCAACGACGAACAAATTTCTGCCTACCTTGATTCTGAGTTCCGAAAGCCAGAAACCAAAGATTTGGTCATCAATCAATTTGCAGCCGGCAACCTGGAAAATTCCGGCCTTGACTCTGATTTGGTCGCATTCTTGACCGAGGCTTTGGGGATTGGATGGGATGCGCTTTTGGGCAATTCGGCAAACGTGCTTTCTGTTATCACCGTTCAAGAGCACGACAATGTAAAGATTGTCAACTTGACCATGAAGAACGGAACCACGGCAACGCTGACGCTCTCAAAAGCAGCTTAAAGCCATTTGATCACTTTCGGTTCGACGGGGTAGCGGGTAAAATCCGCTACCCTATTTTTTTTGAAAAATAAATCGGTCAAAAGTTGTGTATGTTTACGGATACACTTATATTTGTGTATTATTAACAGCAAAAACAAATTCACAACCATGAAAAAGCTATACCAAAACAAAACAACTGGCAACCTTGCCTATATCCTTCCTAAGTCTTGGAAGAAATGGCGCGTGAAGGAATTTGAAACACCCGAAGAAATGGTGGAATACATGCACAGTTGTAAGATTTCAGTTTTTAATTCTTTCTCTGAGCACAAGATAGGTGAGGCGGTTCGATTTGATCAATACCCTATAAGTACTGCAAAATCAGATTGGAGATGAGCAACCGAAAATACATCTACCTCCACCTTTCATCTTCCTATACCGGATCGGTAAAATACAGCCTTAACGGGAAAGACCTAGTGCTTAAAAGCGTGGATTGGGGCAACCTAAACCAAGGCTCCAAAAACCTAGCCCTAGCAATCTGCAAAGAGCTTTACCCAGGCCACGAAAACGACCTACACGAAAAGTTCTTGAAAGACTACATAAGCAAATTGAAAGACTCCGATATCATCGATGTTAGCTTGGACGTTACCGAATTTGTGAAGTATGCGAATAGCATCATACGGATTAAGCAAACGCACGGAGTTGAGAGTATTGAGGATATTTTACCATTTTAAACCATATCAAAATGAACTGGAAGAAGATCGACAAAAGCAACCCGCCAAAAGACATGGTTTTGGCAAGGCTTGGAAGTAATCGCCCTTATATTGGCTACATCGAAATTGAAGATACCCAACCTTGGGTGAAACTATCGGAGCACGATTATGACTCCGAAATGGTTGACAGATATATTTTGCTTTCAGAGTTAGAAAGCCTTGGATTGGAAGAATAGCAATTCAGTAAATTTAGGTCAATTCAACCAGCGCCACACATTCGTGGCGCTGGTTTTTTTTGTTTACGCTGTTTGTTGCTGCTTGAGCTTCCAAAGTACGTGGCTCACTGCCATTGTAAAAAGTGCTGACCTTGGAGCATTGGAGCGCACTTGCTTTTTGTACACGTCCCCAATTTCCAATTCATCGAAAGGCACACCGAAGATTTTGCACTTCTCAATCTTGATTTTCCGTAGTGCCTCAATCCAGACACACAGGGTTTGAAATCCTTTTGAGTCGTACAAGTCAACCAATCGCCTTTCCTTAAAGTGTTCAGTATCGCAAATGTCGGACATGCTCGAAGCAATGCGGCCTTTGATGTAGTTTTCAGGATACTTCCCTTCTTTGTCCCCAAAGGTCACTTTTGCAAAGAACGATGTGTTATCTGGTGAAGTAACTTCTATTTCACCTGTGAGGCCCTGGTACTCAATCGCCCGGCGTTCAGTCTCGATTTGGTGCCCAAGGCCACGCAAACGACCTGGAACCTGATCGGCTAAAGCTTCTATGTATTGAGTGCGCAACGCCTCCCCTTTCTGAATAAATGCGAGTGTGGTTTTTCTTACGCTGTCTTCCAACTTTCTGGATAGTGCTGCGTTCCACAATTTCAAATCGCTTTCGAGTTCGGCTAATTTAGCCTCCAATTCCTGACGGTTCATGTTCATATTTCTTGAATGATTTTAATAGATCAATCTGAAATATGAGGTCTTGTTTTTCGCCTTCTGTGGCGTATTTCATGAAGGATAAGAGTAAATCAATTTGGTCGTCAATAGCCATAAAATCAGGGGTGCCAGGTGACGATCCTAACCCCCCAGCGGAAAATTTGTTTGTTGTGAGGTTTGGGGGTTGTTGTAGTATGCGCCAATGTCTGCTTGCGTTACTTGACCATCTCCATTGACATCGGCCCCGCCGTTTGTTTCTGCCATGTACCACAGCACCCGAATAGCGACGGCAACACCATAGAGCACCTTTGCCCAAAAGCCCAGAGCAAAGATAAGACCAACGATTAAACCAGTTTGGGCCTCTGCCCTACCCGATTCACGTTCATTAAAGCTCGTTACTTCGTCCGTAATGGCTGCAACGGCTTTGGCCTGGTTGTCTGTGAGTGCGTTGTACCTAGCCTCAAGGATCGCTTTTTGAGCTTTTAAATCAGCCTTGAGCGCCTTTACTTGAGGTTCCAACTTCTGGGCAACCCAACCCTTTGCCTTTTTGTAGTCCTTTTTGAAATGGCTATTCCTTGGAGAATTTAGCACAGCAAAAAAAGCGTTGTCAATCTTGGTTTGAAGTGCTGGAATCTGCTTAGATAGCCTGTCAATTTCGCCTTGAGTAAGCCCCTGAACGGCTGCTGTTTCTGCTTGAAGGTTGCGTGTGGTGTCCTTTACGAATGTTTCAGCCACCGGGGCTTGGATGACCTTCACGGCTTTCCCATCGATGGCGTACACAAAATAAATCAACCCTCCAAAAAGCGCAGTTATTAAAAAGTAAATGATTTTTGATGGAATTGATTTTTTTGCCTGCCTGCTTCTGTAGCTCTTAGACAGCGCCCAAAACATCCACCCGACTACGTCATGGACAAATTTTTCAATCAGGTTCCCCAGCGTCCGATCAGTCAACCACCACATAAAACCAGCGATCAAACCCGATACAACCCAGGACGCAATTTGAGGCGTACCGTATTTGGCCAACTCCTGGTCAACGATGTAGAAAGTCCCCAACCCCGTGATGATCGTAACTACCCAACCCGCAGCACTTGCAAACGAGCTTATCAGGTAGTCCACTTGTTTGTTGGCCGTCAGGGTAAAATTTGAGTGAGTCATACGGCCAAGGGAAGAGAAGTCTACCCACTTGCCTTTTACCCACGTCAAAGCTTTGATTATTTTTCCCATCGTTGCAGTTGGTTTAAACAGCTTACATAAATCAAGGCGGCCCAAAGGAACATCATTGATATTCTCCACGGGTTACTAAAGTCCCCTTTAATGAAAGCCATTGTGACGTGAAAGGCGTAAACTCCAAAAAGCCAAATGGCGTGTGAAAGATAAATTCTTGATCTCATTTTCCGTTAAATTTTCGTGTAAAAATCCTAGAAAAACCCCTCAGAAAATCCTAGAGAAATCCTAGAAAAATCCGTTAAGTACAAATGTATGTGCAAAAACACAATAAATCAAACTTTCGATCCAATCACAGATTAAAAAATATTAAATCAGTGCTAAAAATAATTGTGCATTTTTATTTGTGTATGCCGATAAGTGTATTTATATTTGTGCATTGTTCACAACCAAAATAAACGACAATGGAAAATTGGAAAAATGTTGCGAAAAAACATATCGCAAATAATGAGATTTTAAAATGCTTAACCGTGATAAAAAAACACGGAATTATTACATCTGGATTTGTTGCTAGATTCAAGAAGCACAAAAAAATGGAAGACAAAGTACTCTCCGAAAAGCGAACTTATACTTCTGCTGAGTATGCGGCGAAAAACAAAATCCACAGCGAACTTGCTTGGGATATTATGCAAGCAATCGACGGCACAACCCGTGAAATGCCCGATTACCTTAAATAACCAAATGCCGGGGAAACCCGGCTATAAACTTTAATCAAATGGGAAAATCAAAGTCTTTTGAAATCCAAGGAAAGCTTCACAAAGTCTTTCCCTCTGAAAACAAATCGCGCATCTTGCAAGTCAGAGAGTTTGTAATTGAACTCGAAAATGGACAGTACTCACAGTTGATAAAATTTCAACTCACCCAAGATAGATGCGACTTGATTGATGCTTATTCGGAGGGCGAAGAAATCCAAGTATCTTTTGATTTGCGTGGCCGCGAATGGGACGGCAAATATTTTATCAACCTAAATGCCTGGCGCTTAAATAGACCATCATCTACCGAAAAAACTGGTTCACCTAAACCCGCTGTGCAAGATGAAGTTTTGTCAACCTCTGATAATGAGGAAACCTTTGCTCAATCATTTGATGATTTACCTTTTTAAAACCAATCCAATGTCACAAATCGAAAACCTTCTCAATCCCCCAAAGACAACCAACGTCCGTTGGGATTTGCCAAAATCAACAATGGCCATTATCAAGGGATACCAAAAGCAAATGTGGGCCGCTACTGGTAAGTATCCAACGCTCCCACAAATCATTATCCACGTGATCGAATACGTTGGCAAAGATACTTGCGACCAATATTTCGCAGGTATTGTAGAGCGCAAGCAGCAGGAAAAGGAAGCCCTTGAAGCAGAAAAAGCGAAAGCCTAATTTTTAACCTCACAACTCACAACAATGGACAATGCTTTACAGGAGCTTCTATACACGCTCCAAGAAGAACCAAAGCCCGAAGAGGTCAAAGC
>JAKQJQ010000121.1 GCA_029561105.1 Bacteroidota bacterium | reverse complement strand
GTTTTGTTGCTTGCCGGTGTGGTATTTGCGTCATTTGCCGCAGTGTCAAAAGTAAACTTTGTTACATTCAATCCTTCAATTTTTGTAATCGCAGTTTCGACAGTGTCAAAATTATCATTCACGTCTTTCAACCATCCTGCGATTTGAACAGGTTTTAATGTTGCCATTAGTTGTCCTTTCGAAAACAAGGCGGGTTGCCCCGCCCTGCCCTATTTGTTTGAAATATGGCTGTAAATGCCTTTGACTTTGTTGTCGTACACGAATGCATCGTGGTACAGGCGGTACTGAATCAGCCACGCATCCGCAGTCTGGTTTTGTTCCGGTGTGAAAACCTTCAGATCGGCAAGTTTTGTAACCTGTAAAACCGAGGATGGATGAAGCAACAGGAAGTTAATATCCCGTCCGGTTGATGCAGTCTTTGCAAAACCGCCAGCGGCCGAAGTCGCACCATCATCCAAGGTAACGCCCTTGTAAAATCGCGCCTGCGGAACAGGGACGACTTTTACCCCATCCAGTTCGAATACGCGGCGGTCTGCCGAAGTCTGCGCGCCAAGCGTGCGGGTGAGTGATCCCTTCAAATAGTTATAGCACTGGGTTTCGATGAAACACACGCGACCTTCAGCCGGAACTTCATCAGCATCTAATTGCGCCATGGCGGCATCGAAAGCAGCCAGCACTTTCGAACCGTTGTCCAACGCTGCGGGAGTTGCAACTTCAGTAATGCCTGTCCATGAAGCGTATGTGCTGAATCGATATGCATCCAGTTCAGGAACGACCTGAGTTCGAATAAATTCACCGGCAAGTGTGCCAAAGGCTTCTCCCAGCGATTCTTCATCGTCCATGCGGTCGATTGAAAACGCACGACCACGCTCTTTTGACAGGGTCAAGGTTTCCCATGTTCCGGTAACGTCTCCTGCCGGATAGCCAGATGCACGATTATATTTTCCCAGTCCGACCATGGAAGTTTTGAACACATTCACGGCGGAAGCTCCGCCGAAATCAACGGGTTTGGTTTTTGCGTCCATAAACGCGGTCAAACTTGCAGTTTTATACACTTCATCCAATATTGGCTGATATTTTGCTGCCAATGCAATAGACATAATATTTTATCCTTTCATTTCAATCCTGCGCCCCGCCGAACCGCTGCTATAAAATTAGCGTCTTTATCCGTTGTGCTCGGTTTGTGCTTAGTCCCGGTAACATTTTCAGTAACCGGTTCAGTAAATTTTTTATTCTCTGCAAGAAAACTGTCCAAGTTTTTCTTGAAGTCGCCTTCCATTCGTGATACTTTGAAAATCACAAATTCGGCATCATCAGCCTTCACGCCGGCTTTGAT
>JAKQJQ010000079.1 GCA_029561105.1 Bacteroidota bacterium | reverse complement strand
ATCGTCTTCGTTAAAGGTCACGTCGCAGTCGCACAAAATGGTGGCGAGTTGTTTGGAGAGTAGGCCGAGCGCTTTGTTGTTCTCGATGTTTTCCTTCATTTTGCCCTTGAGCTTGTCGGTGTTCTCGAGCAGGTTTTCCATAGAACCGAATTCCTTGAGCAGTTTTTTGGCGGTGACTTCGCCCACGCCGGGAAGTCCGGGAATGTTGTCTACGGCGTCGCCCATCATGCCCAGGAAATCGATGACTTGTTCGGGGCGCTCAATCTCGAAACGCTCCAACACTTCGGGAATGCCCCAGATTTCTATGCCGTTACCAAGCCTGGCGGGTTTGTAGATGAAGATGTTTTCTGATACGAGTTGTGCAAAATCCTTGTCGGGCGTGACCATGAATACCTGGTAGTTCTGCTTTTCTGCTTGTTTGGCGATGGTGCCGATGAGATCGTCGGCTTCGCAACCGGCGAGTTCTACCACCGGAATGTGCATGGCCTTTAGTATTTCCTGGATGTAGGGCACGGCGATGCGGATGGCTTCGGGCGTTTCATCGCGGTTGGCTTTGTAATTGGGGAACATTTCGGTTCTGACGGTGCTGCCTTCTTTGTCGAAAGCCACGGCGAGATGGTCTGGTTTTTCGCGTTTGATGACATCGAACAACGAGTTCATGAAACCAAAGATAGCCGAGGTGTCCATGCCTTTAGAATTGATCCGCGGATTTTTGATAAAGGCGTAGTAACCACGAAAAATGAGCGCGTAGGCATCGAGCAGGAAAAGGCGTTTTTGTGACATCGGTTTTAGTTTTTCCAAAAGTAGTAAACTTAAAGATAAACCAATCCGATACGTGTATTTTCGATTTGTTAAAGCTAGAGTTTATGCTTAGCGCGCTTCTAACGCTTTAATGCGATCTTCGAGGTTTTTGTATTTTTCGAGCTGGTTTTTCATTTGGTCGAGTTCGGTTTTTTGGTTTTCGATAACGGCTTGTTGTTGTTGGACTGCCTTGACAATGGGCATGATGAATTGGCTGTAGGCAAGGCCGTAATTGTCGGTGGGATTGGAAGCGTCGGGAATGTGCAATCCATCGAAATTATAGCCTAAATCTTTGCAGATTTTTTCTACGTCCTGCGCCAGGAATCCGGTGCGGACTATCGCGGTTGATAGGGTAAAATCTTCTGTGGCGACTTCACTTTTGTTGCGGTTTTTATTGACGTGATCGCTAAATTTTTGGGTGTCGAAATTATAGGTGACGGGTTTTAGTTTTGCGATGAAATCCAAACCAGGCACATTGTCCTGTACGTTGAATTTAAATCGCGCATCCGACGGATTGGTGTACGGAACCT
>JAKQJQ010000069.1 GCA_029561105.1 Bacteroidota bacterium | reverse complement strand
CGCAAGGATTTCAGGGATCAGAGTGTGTTTGATGGCATTTCTATAGCGCTCGACGGGCGATTGCTTTTCCTCGATTACACGCCCACGCAATATCCATTTACGATTGTTTACGAGTGCGAAATTTCTACTTCCAATACCGCTTTTATACCAGATTGGCAGCCGCTTGAACATTATTTTGTGGGTGTTGAGAAGAGCATCCTCAATGTCACATACCCACCCGATTTGGGATTCTACCAAAAGGAATATCATTTTTCTGGATATAGAATTGAAAAAACTGCCGATGCAACGGGGAAACTTTCCTATACCGCCACGAACATTGCAGCGCAGAAACGCGAAAGTTACAGCCCCGAAATTGGCGAAATGACGCCTAAGGTGGTCATGGCGCTCGAATATTTCAGCCTCGAAGGAATTGACGGACACGCCAAGGACTGGAAAGAATTCGGGCAATGGTACGCCACCAAAATACTTTCGGGAACTACAGACTTGCCCGAGGCGACCAAGTCTAAGATTATCGCGCTTGTGGGCAATGAACAAGATCCGATAGAAAAGGCGCGCATCGTGTACGACTATGTGCAGCAAAAGTCACGTTATGTAAGCATTCAACTGGGGATTGGCGGCTGGAAGCCCATGTTGGCCAGCGATGTCGACCGACTCGGTTATGGCGATTGCAAGGCACTCACCAATTACACCAAAGCGTTGCTCGACGTGGTGGGTGTGCCTTCTTACAATACCATTTTGTACGGTACGCAACGTGTCAAGAAAGACATCAATCCCGATGTAGTATCGGTTCAGGGCAACCATATGATGTTGGCCATACCCGACGGTACGGGCTATACCTGGCTTGAATGTACCAGCCAGGACGTGCCGTTTGGCTACCAGGCCGTTTTCACCGACGATCGCAATGTACTTGTGGTGAAGCCCGATGGCGCAGAAATCGTACGTACCAAAAAATACGATAACAAAGACAACCTGCAAATCACCAAAGGCAGTTGCGTTGTCAATGAAAAAGGAGATCTTTTGGCCGATTTGACAATGGTTTCTGAAGGCGCAACCTACAACGAAAAATACCGCCTGCCCGAAAAATCCCAAACCGATAAAGAAGCGCATTATAAGGAAAACTGGAGCCATATCGGCAACCTCAAGATCAATGAGGTGGCCTTTGAAAATGACAGGAGGAACGTACGGTTTACCGAAAAACTCAAGCTGGGCGCGGCCAATTACGGAGCCGTCTCAGGCAATAAGATGCTTCTTGTGGTGAACGCCTTTGATCCGTTTGGCGAGAATATCAAAAGAATCCGCAACCGTAAGACCCCGTTTTTGGTGCATCGCGGATTTTATGATACCGATGAGATTGCGCTTGAATTGCCGACGGGTTTTGCAATCGAGTCGCTTCCGGCCGATTTTTCGATCGAATCCAAATATGGGCTGTACAAAACCCAACTGGTAAAGATTGATGCCACGCATTTGCTTTACAAAAGGAGTTTTGCCATCAACAAAGGCTTGTATTCTAATGCCGAATACGAGGATTATCGCCAGTTCATCGATCAGGTTGTTCGCAACGATAACGCTAAAATTGTATTGACCAAAATCTAAAACCATGCATTCATTGAAAAAAACTTTCCTGATTTTCTTACTGCTGATTGTGGGATCGGCCAAAGCCCAGAAATTCGAGTTGGGTAAAGTCTCGGTTGCCGAACTGGAAGAAAAGGAGCATCCAAAAGATCCGTCGGCAGTAGCGGCGGTGCTGTTTGAGAAAGGCGAAGTGTATTTTGAATATTCTGAAAACTCGGGTTTTGACATGTTTTTTAAAGTGGACGCGCGCATCAAGATCTACAAGAACGATGGGTATGACTGGGCCAATAAGGTGATTCGCTATTACGCAATTGGAAATGGCAAAGAAACCGTTTCTGTAGACGATGCAGCCACTTTTAATCTCGTGGCAGGAAAAATTGAAAAGACAAAACTCAAAGGCGATGGAGCATTCGACAATAAAATCAATAAATATTGGTCAGAAAAGAAGCTCGCTTTTCCCAACGTCAAAGAAGGGTCTGTTATAGAATATTCGTATACAATCAAGTCGCCCAATTTTGCCCGGATGCGCCAGTGGCAGTTCCAGACTTCTGTACCGGTGAACTACTCTGAGTTTGTGACCCGCGTCCCCGAGTATTTCGTGTTCAGCCAAAACCAACGCGGCAGTATTTTCCCGAAGACAGTGGTTGAAAAACGCCAGAAATCTATCAATTTTACATCAAAGGAGAGAAGTGGTGGGCTGACAACCAACACTACCTATTCTTTCGATAAGGTGACGTACGAAGAAACCAAAACCACCTACACCGCCGAACATCTGCCAGCCATGAAGGAAGAGGCTTATGTAAACAATATCAACAACTACACAGCCTCGATTTCACATGAGTTGTCAATGACCAAGTTTCCCAACATGCCGTTTAAGAACTTTTCTACCAATTGGGATGCAGTAGTAAAGGAAATATACAATTATGAAGACTTTGGTCCCGAACTCGGTAAGACCGGCTATTTTGAAGAAGCCATCACCAACCTTACCAAAGGCTTGTCTAATGATGAGATGATCCCTGCCATCTTTGGATACGTAAAATCCAATATCAAATGGGATGGTTATTATGGCTATTCGTGTGGCGATGGCGTCAAGGCAGCCTACAAAAATAAAACCGGCAACGTCGCCGAAGTCAACCTCATGCTTACCGCCATGTTGCGCTATGCGGGGCTCAATGCGAATCCGGTTTTGGTCAGCACGCGTTCTAACGGGATTGCTTATTTCCCTAACCGAACCGCCTACAATTATGTAATTGCTGCCGTAGAAACGCCAGACGGCTTGGTTTTGCTCGATGCCACAGACAATTTTGCCTTGCCCAATATTCTACCCACCAGAGATTTGAATTGGTTTGGCAGGTTGATCCGCAAGGACGGTACTTCTATGCAAGTTGATCTTGTGCCCAAAAGAATGTCTCGAAAAATCAACTACATCAGTGCGGTAATCCAGCCAGACGGCTCGGCCGAAGGCAAAATACGAAGACAATACACCGATTACGAGGCGTTAGCATATCGGGCAAAAGCCGTAGGTGCGAATATGGAGTCGTTTGTAGAGTCGATTGAAAACGAAAACAACGCCATCGAAATTAGCGGGTATACGCGCGAGAATGATTTGGACCTGTCCAAGCCGCTGATGGAATCGTTTGGATTTAAGGATACCAACAGCAGCGAGAACATCAACGGCAAATTGTATGTGTCTCCGCTGATGTTTTTGACGGCTACAGAAAATCCGTTCAAGCAGGAAAAACGCGAGTATCCCATTGATTACGGGTATCCAACAGAAGTAAAATACAGCATCAGCCTGGAACTGCCAAAGGGTTATGCAGTTGAGTCGCTACCCAAACCTATTAATTTGGTGACCGGCGATGATATCGGAAGTTTTAAATACAACATCAGCAACGTAGAAGATAAAATCCAGCTCTCGGTTTCGGCGGCCATTAATTTTGCAATTGTCCCGGCAGAATATTACGAGGTGCTCAAAGACTTTTACCAAAAAATGATCGAGAAGGAATCAGAGAAAATCGTATTGGTAAAATTATGAGGACAAAGCTAATTGCCTTATTGCTGTTGGGAAGCAGTTTTTTCATGACGGCTCAAAAGTTTGAATTGGGTAAGGTTTCAAAGGAAGAATTAGAGCAAAAGCACTATCCGCTTGACGAGTCGGCGCCTGCTGCTATTTCGTTCCAGACCGGGAAAGTGACCTATGAATTCAACAATGGTTTTACGACGGTTTTTACGGTGAAAACCCGTATCAAAATCTATAAAAAGGAAGGCTACGACCAGGCCAATCAAGTAATTACTTACTATTCGGGCCAAAATTCATCGGGCGTCCATATCAAGTTTTCCCAGGTAGCTACCTACAATCTGGTGGATGGGAAAATTGAGAAAACCAAACTGCAGGATGAAGGCAAGTTCTCTAACAAAGTCAACCGTTACTGGACACAAAAGAAAATCACGATGCCCAATGTGAAAGAGGGTTCTGTAATTGAATTTGAATACACGATCAGTCAAGCTGGAATCGGCACGCCCGAGAAATGGAATTTTCAATACCGGATTCCCGTAGCCTATTCTGAGTTTATCACAGAAATCCCCGAGTATTTTGACTACAACAAAAGCCAGAAAGGATTTATCTTTCCTAAAGTAACGACAGAAAAGGTACAGTACAACCCCGATTTTCAATTCATCAGGACAACCTACATCGCCCAAAACATGCCGGCAATGAAACAGGAGCGGTTCGTGAACAATATTGAAAATTACACCTCGAGTATCTCGCACGAGTTGTCGTACATCAACATTCCGCTGCGTTATGGCGGGAGTTATTTTGAACCCGTGGCCAACGGTTGGGAAACCATTACAAAAAACATCTACAAAACAGATGACTTTGACCGCGAACTCGAGAAAACCAAGTACTTTGAAGACGACATCAAGCCACTGATTGCAGGGCTCAATACCAACAAAGAAAAAGTCAATGCGATTTTCAACTTTGTAAAATCGCGCGTGAAATGGAACGGAGAAACCGGGTTCCTCTGCCATTACGGGGTTAAAGATGCGTACCACAATAAAATCGGGAATGTAGCAGAAATCAACCTAATGCTCATTGCCATGCTGCGTTATGCCGGCGTGTCTACCAGTCCGGTTTTGCTTAGTACACGCGACAACGGAATCGTACTGTTTCCAAGCATCCGCAATTTCAACTATGTGATTGCCGTAGTGGAGGCCGACAACCAATTGTTGTTCCTCGACGCCACCGACGAAAACGCAAAGCCCGGAATTCTGCCCCTACGCGACTTAAACTGGACCGGCCGACTCATGAGAAAAGAAAACAATGTTTCGTACGACGTAGAATTGACTCCCAAAACACTTTCTAAGGAAACGACCAACATGAGTGCCACGATCTCCGCCGACGGAACGATAACCGGAAAAACCAGACATCAACTCGCCGATTACAAAGCATTGTCATTTAGGAGTACGGTGCTCAAAATGAACCGCGATGAATATCTCGAGTCGCTTGAGAGTCACAACAACGCCATTGAAATCAACCAGTACACGCAGGAGAATGCCGCCGATTTGGATAAACCCGTGGTTGAAAACTATAGTTTCGTCAGTAAAAACGACGCCGAAATTATCGAAGGTAAAATTTACTTTACGTCCAAATTGTTCCTTACCGATAAGGAAAATCCGTTTACCCAGGAAGTGAGAGCCTATCCGATAGATTTCACGTTCCCTTTTGAGGACAAGTATAATATCAGTATAGAAATCCCTGCCGGTTACCAGGTAGAATCGCTACCCAAATCAGTCAATATGGTCACTGGCGACGACGTGGGCGCATTTAAGTACCAGGCCGTCAGCACCGACAATAAAATCCAGATCACCATTACGGCTACAATGAACCGCGCCATAGTTCCGGCAGATTATTATGAAGTACTCAAAGATTTCTACCAAAAAGTCATTGAAAAGCAAAATGAAAAAATAGTTTTGATTAAAACCTAAGCGTATGCGTTGTAAGAAAATTTTTTTGTCGACGGTGTTGCTGGCAGGCCTGATGGCAAGCGCCCAAAAGTTTGATCCGGGAAAAGTGTCTCAGGCAGAACTCGAGCAAAAAAAGTATCCAAACGATACCACCGCTGCCGCAGCAATTTTGTATAAGAAAGGCAAGAGCTATTTTAGGTACGACCACAACAAAGGTTTCAGCCTGGTCAACGAATACCAATATCGCATTAAAATATATAAAAAAGAAGGTCTCAAATGGGCCGACTTTAAAGTGCCTTATTTCATTGGCTACCAAAAACTGTCTGATGACGGCGTGAGATTTTCGAATGCAATCACTTACAACCTCGAGAACGGACAGCTTGTTAAAACCAAACTCAGCGGCGAAGGGAAATTCAAACAAGAAGTCAATGAATATTGGGGAGAAGCTTCGATTACCATGCCCAATGTCAAGCCAGGCTCGGTGATAGAATTCAGCTATACGCTCAAATCTGAGGATATCGGTGAGTTTCCTACATTTAATTTTCAGGAAGACATTCCTGTGGCTTATGCAGAATACCTGACCGAAATCCCGCAGTTTTACCGTTACAAACCCACCAAAACCGGATTCGGAACCGTAAAATCCGACCAAAAAGTAGCCAACGGTTTCCAAAACTACGTCAATGAACACAATCAAACCCTCAACCTGACTTACCAACAGCTCAACACTTCGTATGTTGCCAATAACGTACCCGCGTTAAAAGAAGAACCGTATGTAGATAATATTGAGAATTACCGCCTGGCAGTACAACATGAGCTCGAGAAGACTGTCAATTCAGACGGTTTAGAAAAGAATTACGCCGCCACTTGGGAAGGTGTGGCACAGACCATTTACAAGGAAGACAAATTTGGGAAGGAACTCAAAGAGCGTTCTTATTTTGAGCCGTTCCTCGAGCCCATCCTAAAAAACGCCACCACCGATACGCAAAAAGCCACCGCCATTTTCGATTTCGTCAAACGCACCATCACCTGGAACGGACAATACGGCTATCTCACCCGAAAAGGCGTCAGGAAAGCGTTTGATGAAAAGTCAGGAAACGTTGCCGAAGTCAATTTCCTGCTGATTGCCATGCTCAATTATTCGGGCATCAAAGCCGATCCGGTATTACTCAGTACTGTAAAACACGGGATTCCGGTGTATCCCACACGCACCATCTTCAATTACGTCATTGCTGCCACCACCCTTGACGGCAAAACGGTGCTGCTCGATGCTACCGATAAAAACGCCGCTTTGGGCATACTGCCTTTACGCGATTTGAACTGGACCGGACGGCTCATCAAACCCGACGGGGCCTCTGCACAAATCAACCTGGTTCCAGAAACCGCTTCAAAGGAAACCGCCAATATGATGGCGACAATTGAAAGCAATGGACGAACCACCGGCAAAGTGCGTATGGTGAAGACCGATTACAACGCTTTTTGGTTTCGCGACCAACACATGGGCCAAGCGCCTACACAATACCAGGAATGGCTTGAAAACCAGTATGGCGGCATCGAAATTTCTGAGTTGGTGCCAGACCGTTCTACCGACCTTTCAAAACCTGTCTCTGAAACCTTTAGCTTTGCGACGCAGTCTGAAGTCATTGGCGACAAAATTTTTGTAAACCCGATGCTGTTTTACGCCGCCGACAAAAACCCGTTTGTCTCAGAAACCCGCGAGTTACCCATTTATTACGGCTATCCGTTCCAGAAAAAGTACAACATCAGCCTTGAAATCCCCGAAGGCTACGTAGTAGAATCGCTTCCCAAATCGATCAAGCTCAGCACGGGTGAGAATGTTGGGAATTTTTCCTTCAGCATCACCCAGACAGAAAACAAGATACAACTCAGCGTTTTGCAGGAAATCAATCTGGCCATCATCTCTGGGGATTTTTACGGATCTTTGAAAGAATTCTATCAGCAAATGATCATCAAACAAAACGAGAAAATCGTACTTAAAAAAATATAATATGGACATCAGGAACGCACAAGTCGATGTAGACCAATGGATCAAAAACCACGGCGTACGCTATTTCAACGAACTCACCAATATGGCGCAGCTCACCGAAGAAGTGGGCGAGGTGGCGCGCATCATTGCCCGACGCTACGGCGAACAATCAGAGAAAGAATCCGATAAAAACAAAGACCTTGGCGAAGAACTTGCCGATGTGGTTTTCGTAGTGCTTTGCCTGGCCAACCAAACCGGCATCGACCTCCAGGCGGCGTTTGATAAAAAGATGGATTTGAAGGCGAATCGCGACCACGATCGCCACCACAACAACGAGAAGTTAAAATAACCGCTGTATATTTGCGGTAGAAAGTCATCGTATGAACGTCGAGCTGCAAGTTTGTAAAATCCACCTCCAAAATGAAGTCCGCATATCGGGCTCAAAGTCCGAGACCAATCGGCTGTTGTTATTGCAAGCGCTGCACCCGAATCTCACGTTAGAAAACACTTCCGATTCGGATGATTCGATGGCAATGCAGCAAGCGCTTTCCACTCCTGAAACGGTGATTGACATACACCACGCCGGAACCGCGATGCGTTTTCTCACGGCCTATTTTGCAATCCGGGAAAACAAGGAAATCGTGTTGACGGGCTCGCAAAGGATGCGGGAACGCCCGATCGGTATTCTAGTCGACGCGCTCAGGCAGCTCGGCGCCGACATCACTTACCTAAACAATTACGGATTTCCGCCGCTGCGCATCAAAGGCAAAAAACTCAAAACAAACCAAGTTACGCTTGCGGCAAATGTCAGCAGCCAATACATTTCGGCTTTGCTCTTGATTGGTTCGAGCCTTGAAAATGGTTTAGAATTGAAGCTCGAAGGCGAGATTACTTCTATTCCCTACATCAACATGACGCTCGCGTTGCTCAACAAAATCGGAATCGAAACCACTTTTGAAGCCAACAAAATTAACGTAAAACCCTGTGCCCTTTACCCTGTACCTTTTGTCCTTACCGTCGAATCCGATTGGTCATCGGCCTCTTATTTCTATTCAATAGTCGCTTTGTCTGAAATCGGCACGCAACTCACGCTTTCGAGCTTTAAAAAAAATAGTTTCCAAGGCGATGCGGCTTTGGCTGAAATTTACGTGAAGTTTGGTGTTCAAACCACTTTTCGTGACGATGCCATTACCCTGACAAAACAAAACGATGTATCGGATACCATCAGCTTCAACTTAAACCACACGCCCGACATTGCCCAAACCATCGCCGTTAGTGCATTTGCGCTTGGTCTCAACTGCCATCTCACCGGATTGCACACACTTAAAATCAAAGAAACCGACCGCCTCGAAGCGCTCCAAACCGAACTCACCAAACTCGGCGCAACTATTTCTATAACCGAGGACTCGCTCCAGCTCAGCCGCTCAACCACCCAGCCGCTCAGCAACTCCATCCAAACCTACAATGACCACAGAATGGCGATGGCGTTCGCACCATTGGCATTGCGCATTCCAATTACAATAGAAAATGCCGAAGTCGTCACCAAATCCTATCCTGCATTCTGGAATGATTTAAAATCCATCGGCTTCCAAATCTCCGAAATCTAACCGCAGAACTAGCCTCAGCGCCTTACTATCTTAGCGCCTTTGCACCTTGCCAAAAATAAACCCCGAAACGCTTGACATTCGCTATCTCACAATAGTATATTTGCAGCCGAGTTAATACGACCCATAAAATCCTTATATGAAATTATCACACTTCAATTTCAATTTACCCAAAGAATTACTTGCCGAATACCCAGCCGAAAACCGTGACGAGTCGCGACTCATGGTGGTCAATCGCGCGACGAAAACCATCGAGCACAAAATGTTCAAGGAAATCATCGATTATTTCAACGATGGTGACGTTTTGGTGTTGAACAATACCAAAGTTTTCCCGGCGCGTCTCTACGGCAACAAAGAAAAAACAGGTGCGCGCATCGAGGTTTTCCTGCTCCGCGAACTCAATTCAGAGCAACGCCTTTGGGACGTACTGGTAGATCCGGCACGTAAAATCAGGATCGGTAACAAACTCTACTTTGGCGATGACGATTCGCTTGTAGCCGAGGTGATCGACAACACGACTTCACGCGGCAGGACGCTTCGTTTCCTTTACGACGGTTCGTACGATGAATTCCGCAACAAGCTTACAGAGCTCGGTGAAACGCCGATCCCAAAATACATCAGCCGCGAAGTCAACGAGGAAGATGCCGAGCGTTACCAGACGATTTACGCCAAAGAAGAAGGCGCCGTTGCTGCTCCGACTGCCGGTTTGCACTTCTCCAAACATTTGATGAAACGCCTCGAAATCAAAGGCGTCAAGTTTGCCGAAATCACCCTGCACGTAGGTCTGGGAACCTTCAACCCGGTTGAGGTAGAAGACCTTTCCAAACACAAAATGGATTCTGAGGAACTCATCATCACCCAAGCCGCCTGTGACATCGTCAATGAAGCCAAAGGCAAAAGAAAACAAGTTTGCGCCATCGGGACCACATCCATGCGCGCTGTAGAAAGCTCGGTTTCTTCTGCCAAAACTCTCAATCCTTACGAAGGCTGGACCAACAAATTCATCTTTCCGCCGCACGATTTTAGTATCGCGACTTGTATGGTGACCAATTTCCACACGCCAAAATCCACACTCATGATGATGGTTTCTGCGTTCTGCGGCCACGACCTCATGAAAAAAGCCTACGAGGAAGCCATTAAGGAAGAGTATAAATTTTACTCTTACGGCGACGCGATGTTAATCCTTTAAGATAAAAGAGACAAGACCGCTGCGCTGCAAGAAGCAAGACTTCTTCAGTTTGAGAATAGAAAAATCCCGTTTGTCATTGGCAGCGGGATTTTTTATTTCGATTTTTTCTTTTATCGTGCAGCGCTGCGGTCTTTGTTCTTTGTTCTTTTTTTTTGGGCGTCCACCGGTTCCGCAAGCTCCACCGCTGTCAGGCTGTTCGCTGCAAGTCCTCGCCGCCAGCCAATGCGCCATCTGGCTCCATCGCGAAAGCAGGCTGCCAGACTGTTTTTTGGCGCTCGGCCCTACTGCGCGGCTGTGGGCTTTCCACTGCCATCCTTCACGCATCCGTCGTTGTTTTTATTGTTTCGGCTGCTATAATTTCTTTCTTCTTGCAGCGTAGCGGTCTTTCTTCTTTCTTCTTTCTTCTTTCTTCTTTCTTCTTGCAGCGTAGCGGCCTTTCTTCTTTCTTCTTTTTTTTCCTACTTTTACCCCACTAAAAACCACACCAATGACCTTTCAAAATACCCGTGAATTCGCCCAACAACTCGATGCGCAAGATGAGTTGCGCGCCTACCGCGATGAGTTCATTTTCCCGCAGCACAATGGCAAGAACGTGATTTATTTTACCGGGAATTCGCTCGGTTTGCAGTCACATCGCGCCAAAAAATATGTCAACGACGTCATGGCCGACTGGGGAAACCTCGCCGTAGAAGGGCACTTTTACGCCGACAAACCCTGGTGGGATTACCACGAGCGTTTCGCCGAGCCGTTGGGTAAAATCGTAGGAGCCAAACCCTCGGAGATTACCGTCATGAACACACTTACGGTGAACCTGCACCTGATGATGGTGTCGTTCTACCGCCCAACCAAAACCCGTTACAAAATCATCTGCGAGGAAAAGGCGTTCCCGTCAGACCAATACATGTTCCAGAGCCAGGTGAATTTTCACGGTTACAAACCCGAGGATGCAATCGTAGAGATCAAGCGCCGCGAAGGCGAACACAACATCCGCCACGAAGACATTATCGCCAAAATCAATGAAGTCGGCGATGCCTTGGCACTCGTCCTGATTGGTGGCGTGAATTATTACACCGGCCAGGTTTTCGACATCAAAGCCATCACAGCAGCCGGACATGCAGTGGGCGCCAACGTGGGTTGGGATCTCGCGCACGCCGCCGGAAACATCAAACTAGAACTCCACGACTGGAACGTCGATTTTGCTTGCTGGTGCAGTTACAAATACATGAATTCGGGACCGGGCAATGCATCGGGCTGTTTCATCCACGAGCGCCACCACGGCCAGAATGACATCCCAAGATTCGCGGGTTGGTGGGGACACAACAAAGAGCGCCGTTTCAAGATGGAGCCTGCTTTTGATCCCAACGACGGTGCCAACGGCTGGCAGATCAGCAACCTTCCGGTATTGACATTGGCACCATATCTTGCGTCGGTAGAAATGTTCAACGAAATCGGGATGGACAAACTCATCCAAAAACGCGACCACATCACTTCCTATCTGGAGTACATCCTGCAAGAAATAGACAAGGAAGTCGATAGTACTTTTGAAATCATTACGCCTGCAGACCCCAAGCAACGCGCGTCACAGCTCTCGGTGTTCCTGCATGGTGAAGGCCGTCCGCTATTTGATTATTTAATGAAAAATGGCGTGATCACCGATTGGCGCGAACCCAATGTGATTCGTCTGGCGCCGGTACCGTTGTATTGTTCGTATCAAGACATGTACGAGTTTGGGCAAATCCTCAAGCGCGGTATCTTATCCAACTAGATTGAAATCCATAAAAAAAGTCCGTTGCAAAACAGACTTTTTCAATTAAACAAGCTGCTTAATTTTTGAGAATACCTTTTGACTGCACGCCGTTTTTGGTTGCGATTTTCAAGATGTATTTTCCGCTGGGTAGTCCAGAAGTAGTTAGCTGTGCTTGCCTGGCATCGAATCCGTTCTGGCGCAAAACTTCTTGCCCGAGCATATTAAACAAAGTCATTTCAGCAATCGGCTCGTTACCCGAAACCGTCACAAGATCATCCACAGGATTCGGGGAAACCGTAAATTGGTTTTTGGTAAAATCCTGTGTCGCCAATTGCTGTTGCACGGTGACGGTCACCGTCCAGGTTCCGGCCACGACGCGGTTGTAGTCGGTGTTGCAGTCGCTGCTGCCGAAGGTTCTCCAGGCACGCAGCTCGAAGGCAACGTTTCCGGTTGCACCATCGGCGATGTTGATGTTGCTTCTTGAATAGTCATAAGCGCCGGTTGTGCTGCCAACTCCCGAAGTAATTTGCGGTTCCATGAGACCTGTGGTATTGCAAACCAAAAGCGATCGCTGTTCCGACATCCAACCGTTGAGCGCGGTTTGCATACTATATGATGTGGCTACCGAAGTGATTTCATAGCCCTCAGGAACGTCAACCGAAAGCGTTCCGGGGCAAGGCGTTGTTGAACTCGTATCCACCGTCAGGTTAAACATTGTCGGGATGTCATTTGGATTGGTCACGCCTATTTGGCCTGGCGTAAAACAAGTTGGATTGCTCCATGGGCCTTGTTCAGATCCACTACATACCGACCGCATCCAAAAGCAATAATTCGTGCCTGTCGTGAGCCCGTCTACGGTAATTGACGTTTCTCCTGGCGGCGTAAGCCCTGGTGGGACAATAGATATTTCGGGCGTGACATTGCCAATGGTAACATAAAATTCATAACCTAATGAAGGAGACACCACTGACGGTGTCCAGGTAAATGTTGCGCTCGTACTGGTCACGGAAACCGCTGTGAGTTGCGTGGGCGGCGGGCAAGTCCCGAGCAGTTTCGCGCTGACTGCAAAAATATTCGCGACACCTTCTGCCGAGGAGGTTTTTGTAAAATCGATCCCCGTGATGGTCTTTGTTTGATTTTGCGCGAGGATGGCAATATCATAACGATACAACCTCGGGTCACCGACAGGATTTTCAATGATGTCGGTGGCGCGGTTTACCCGTCCGAATCCAGAAATTACCACAGGCAAAGCGCTGCTGAAAAACCAATCCGGAATCACCGCCGCACTAAAATCCTGTGTGCTGTTGTCGGAGAAATGAATCGTGCCGCCCAAAGTGACCGAGCCGCTTCCCGAAGCCGCCAATATGTAAAGGTTCGTGGCAGAAACGGTATTCGAGAAGGTCAGCGCTCCAAAATCGGATTCGTCCTGCAAGCGCAGCGAGTTGCTTTGAGAGTAAGGCGCGAGTTGAAAAGACAGGCCAGAGATACTGGCATCATTGACCAGCCCCGAAACGGGTAAGCCCGTAAGTGGCAAAGGACCACCAAGCACCGCCGTGTAATCGGTACTCAGCAGGTTGTAGTCGGCATTGTCTATCGCAATAGCGGTAGAGGTTGCCGCCGGCCCGACGCCATTGGCAATAACATCGGCGTTGAATCCTGTGCACTGAAGCGTCTGGTAATCTTGTGCCCAGAGCGCGTTGGTCGCCTGAATACAAAGGCAAAAGAGTAAAAGTTTTTTCATAGGGTTTTGGTTTAGTAGTTAACTATTAGGCTGTTGCACCCTTTTTTTTGCCCTATAAAAGTAATTTTTTTTATATCAATTTTGCCTGGCTGTTTATTTTTCGCACAGGGATTTGCAACCTCACCGATTGGCTACTGGCAGACCGCTTCGGGTTTCGCAATCACCACCAATTCGAGCCGGTCGCGGTACTCCTGCAGCTTTTGCAGTATTTCTTTTTTACATGCATTGAAATAGCCAACGGTGGACAGCAATTGTTGGTAATAATCAATTCCCGCTGTGAGGTTGTTCATAAAGGTTTGCCATTTCTTGATTTGCATATCGGTGGCGTCGAGCGTCGTATCGATTTCGTTGCTGAGATAATCCACATACATCTTCAATTCATTGACAAAGACGTTTGGGCGCTTTGAATGGGCAAGTAAGTCATGGTTTCCGTAAATGTGGCGCACCATTTCTGTCAATGAAATTTCACGGTCAAAATAAGCCAGGTTGGGTCCGGGGCAAATCACCACGCCTTGGTGCTGTCCGTGGATAGGAATCTCGTTCTCGAGGTAAGCCGCATTGGCAAGCCCTACACAAAGACAGGATTTTTCTGTGATTTTCTGCTGCAACTCCTGATAATGTTCGGGCGTTACTGTGTATTTGCCAGATTCGAGTTCCTCCAAGCGGGCTTTTTGATATTTGGCCGACGCGGTACAGATGGCTTTCCCATCTGGGGTTTTGTTGAGTGCGAGGAATTTTTTAGGACACGAACTTCCGGCCTTTTCTGCAGCGATGCGACGCTGTTTGATTTGTTCGTTCGAGGTACCTTTCACAGTATTGAACGGTACGCCCAGTGGCGATATGTGGCTCAGGTAAAAATCATCGGTTTTTGCCTTGGCGAGTAGTTGGCGGGTTTCCTGGTCAACAGCCGTCGCTTCGGGAACCAGCAAAAAAGGCGAACCCCAACCGATAGAATCGAGCGCGTACTGGTTGAGTAGAAATTCATGTTCCTCGGCAGTTCCTACGCCACCTTGGGCTGTGATTTTTAACAGCATCGGGCGTACTGGAACAGGCAGGCCTTTCTGGGCAAGTGCTTTGCACATCAATTCGTGCGCCGAGGCTATTAAGTCTTGTTTCTTGTCGCGGAATTCCTGTAAGATCGGGCCGAGTAGGAACCCGTCGGTAGCAAAGGCGTGTCCGCCGCAATTGAGTCCCGATTCGATGCGGTACTCAGAAACCCACAATCCTTTCTTGGCCAGGAAATTCCCCTGGATCATCGCCGAGCGGAAATCACTCACCTTAAGGATGATTTTCTTTTTCAGCAATCCTTGTTCATTGGGGAAAAAGTCGCTAAAGTTCTCAAAATAGCTGTACAACCTCGGATTCATCCCAGCCGACAAAACCACCGACGAGTTTAAATTACTGTTGGCAAATCCACGCAATGAGGCATGGGCATCGTTATATTCAATGGGAAGTGGTTTGTGGTTGTAGAAATTTTCCTTGTCTACCTTGGTCATGATGTTCACATCTATGTCGCCCGGATGGAGAAAGGCTTCTGCGAATTGTGCGATTTTTTCCTTAAGGTTTTGCCCGTCGGCCAGGATTTGCTCGAACCCTTTTTTAATTGGCGAATTGTTGGCGAGCAACGCCATAAACTGTTGCAATGCCTCACTGTCTTCGGCGAGTTCTTTTTTAAATTTTTCGAACTTTTCGCGCACCACCCGATCTAAGAGATTCAAGTAATGCGTGATGCGTTTGGCACGAAAATCGGCCACTTTTTGCGTGATTTGCTCATAAGGCAACTGGAATTTTTCGCTGTAAAACTGGCTCATTTTTTCTATGAGCTCGTCATCGGTAATAGAAACGACCGATGAGATGCCGTAATGGGCTACGCGTATTGGCGTATCAATGGTAAAAGCCAATCCCATAACCGGGATGTGAAAACTGTGTTGAGAAGGTGTTGCGGTCATTCAAATTCATTTTAATAATCTGTAAAGATTCGAAATACGAGTGGCTAAAAAACTGATATTTATCATATCGACAGAAAAAGCCGATGAAATTCGTGCTGAAATGCTTTGCGTATTGTGAAATCGAACCAATGGGACTACCTTTGTGCGGTTGTTTTTAACACAATTTACAATTACTACCATGACCAAACAGGAAAAAATAAGCAGTTTCGACCCATCGCAACCCGGATTGGCCGACCAAAGCATTTACGGATTGCCATTTACGGCCCAGGAATCAGAAATCATTATCATTCCCGTGCCTTGGGAAGTCACGGTTAGTTATGGCGCCGGCGCATCGGATGGCCCGGAGGCGATCCTCGACGCCTCGTTCCAGGTAGACTTACATCACCAGGAATTTCCTGAACTCTGGAAACTAGGCATGTACCTCGACCTCAATGAGCAAACGGCGCAATGGGCAGAACAAAGCCGCAACTATAAAGGATTGGCACAAAACATCATCGATGCGCTCGAAAGTGGCGAGTCGATAGCCAACCAGCCCGAACTCCAGGCCAACCTCGATGACATCAACGCGGTTTGTGCCCAAATGAAAGATGAACTCAGACAGCGCGTATTGTATTGGAGCAAACAAGGCAAGAAGGTAGCTTTGCTCGGCGGCGACCATTCTACGCCGCTAGGTTATTACGAAGCTTTGGCCGAAATGCACAACGACTTTGGTATCCTGCACCTCGACGCGCACATGGATTTGCGTATTGCTTACGAAGGTTTTACCTACTCGCACGCGTCTATTATGTACAACACCTTACAATTGCCGCAGGTCTCCAAACTCGTCCAGGTTGGGATCCGCGATTTCTGCCAACAGGAAGTCGAGGTGGCGCAATCACAAGAAAATCGTGTCGTGGTGTACACTGATATGGACATGAAAGCCGAAACGTTTTCTGGGATCACCTGGCAGCAGCAATGCGACGCGATCATCGCGCACTTACCGCAAAAAGTAGTGGTGAGTTTTGATATTGATGGCCTGTACCCGTGGTATTGCCCCAATACGGGAACTCCGGTTCCGGGTGGGTTTTCGTTTGAGCAGGCGGCTTATCTTTTGAGCAAACTCGCCGACAGCGACAAAGAAATCATTGGATTTGACCTCGTAGAAGTAGCTCCCGGCGATGACGATTGGGATGGCAACGTAGGGGCAAGGATGCTGTATCATATGTGCGGGATGCTCGCCAAAAACAACGGTTTAAGCACCGGTGAGAAAATCAATTTCAGGCCGTAGTTACAAATCGTTGATTGTGGCCAACAATTCCTGAGCTTTTTCCTTAATTTGAGAAAGCTCGCTTGGTTTTATTTTATCGAGTAGTGCCAGCATCATGGTCATTCGTGGGTTGTTTTCAAAGTGGGTCCGGTGGTCGTCGAGGAAATTCCAGTACAGGCTATTGAACGGACACGCATCTTTGGAAGTGCGTTTCTTGACATCATAAACGCAGCCCTTGCAATAATCGCTCATTTTATTGATGTAATTCCCTGAGGCGATATAGGGTTTGGTAGCGATGATACCGCCATCTGCCCATTGCGACATACCGCGTGTGTTGGGCATTTCTACCCACTCGAGCGCATCGATATAAACACCCAGATACCAATCGTCTACGGCGTTTGGATGGGTTTGTGCCAGCAACGCAAAGTTCCCGATGACCATGAGCCTCTGGATATGATGCGCATAAGCAAGTTCCAGGCTTTGCCCGATGGCATGGTGCAGGCAGTTCATTTTGGTGTTGCCGTTCCAGAACCAACGGGGAAGCGGTTGTTGGTGTTGCAGTGCGTTTTGGGCAGCAAATTCGGGCATCCGCATCCAGTACATGCCGCGCATGTATTCGCGCCAACCGAGAATTTGTCGGATGAAGCCTTCTATCTCGGGCAGTTTTATTTCGCGGTTGAACTTTTCATAATAATTCAGGATGGTCTTTACAACCTCTTTGGGGCCAATCATCTTGGTATTCATCGCGAAAGAGAGCCGCGAATGAAACAAAAATGGATGGTTGATTGCCATTGCGTCCTGATAATCTCCAAAATGTTCGAGCAGATTGAGGCAGAAGTGTTTGAGGATTTCTAGTGATTCCTCACGCGAGGTAGGCCAGTCGAATGCAGTTGGCGCAATGCTGCCAAAGGTTTTGATTCCTGCTGCAGCAATTTCAGAGACAATACCTGATACGTCTCTTGAGAAAACTTTAGGAGGTGCGACGGCGACTTCGCCTTTGAACGGACTGCGGTTGTTGTGGTCGTAATTCCATTTGCCGCCGCGCGGATTGGCTCCATCAACCAAAATTTGGTGTTTGAGCCGCATGTGCCGGTAGAAGCTTTCCATCAGGAACGTTTTCTTTTCTGTGAAAAATACTGAAAGTTCCTCGCGCGTGGTAAAAAAATGTTCGGTGTCATACGGCTGGGAGGCAATGTCTAGTTTGTTGCAGATTTCTGCGAGCATTACATCGAGCCGGTATTCGTCGGGCAGTAGGTATTCTAGTCTTGATATCTGATGCCGTTTGATCGATTCTTGGATTAGCGCTTCAAGAGTCTGTGGATTCTGGGCATCGGTAATCTTAAAATAATCTACGCGATGGCCCTGCTCTCGCAGCCATTGTGCAAAGTGGCGCATCGCAGCGAAAAAGCCCACTACTTTTTGGATGTGGTGCAACACGTAATCGGTTTCCTGGCTCAGCTCGGCCATTACATACACAACGGTATCGTCTGGATTTTTAAACCACGAGTGTTTTTGGTTGAGTTGGTCGCCGAGTATGAGCCGTAAGGTTTGCATTTTTGAATTTACCGCAAGTTAGAAAAATTGAGCATGCCAGACGGTTTGGAACGCACTTGTTTTTGATAAATAAATGCTATTTTCCTCGGTTATTATTCCTTAATTTTGCCCAAAATAACAAACATTGATGCAGACGCCTTTAAAAATTGCTGTGGTCGGTTCGGGGTTGGTGGGTTCGCTATTGGCGATTTATCTCAGGCGTGCGGGTCATACCGTACATGTGTACGACAGAAGTCCCGATATCAGGACGATTACCTTTTCAGGACGCTCGATTAATCTGGCCATGTCGCACCGCGGCTGGAAAGCGTTAGATGGCGTAGGTATTGGAGATGAGGTGCGTGCGATTGCCATTGCCATGGACAAGCGCGCCATACACGTGGCCGATAAAATCAACTTCCAACACTATGGCAAGGAAGGCGAGAGCATCTATTCTATTTCACGCGGGACTTTGAACCGCAAGATGATCGACCTGGCCGAAGCCGCAGGTGCCGAATTTTTCTTTGAGCAAAAAATCTGGGACATTTCACTGGCCACCGCTACCTTACATATAGGTGAAACCGAGCGTGGTGAATGGACCGACGTGCCTTACGATATGGTTTTTGGCGCCGACGGTGCGTTTTCAAGGATTCGCCACCGCATGCAACGCCAAAGCATGTTCAATTATTCGCAGGAATTCCTCACCACGGGTTATAAGGAACTCAACATCCCGCCCAACGCAGACGGTTCGCACAAACTCGATAAGAACTCTTTTCATATCTGGCCGCGCGGCAATTATATGCTCATTGCTTTGCCCAACCTGGATGGTAGTTTTACTTGTACGCTGTTCATGCCGTTTGAAGGCGAGAACTCGTTTGCTGCCTTGACCGACCGTAGCGAAGTTGAGGCGTTCTTCGCTGAAAATTTCCCCGATTCTATCGAGGTGATTCCAGAACTGGCCAATGATTTTTTCAAGAATCCCACGAGCACACTGGTCACCATGAAATGTTTTCCTTGGACTTTTGAAGACAAGGTGGCATTGATTGGCGACGCTTGCCATGCGATTGTGCCGTTTTACGGGCAAGGCATGAACGCGGGTTTTGAAGACATTTCTGTGCTCAATGAAATGATAGAAAAATTCGGTGACGACTGGAAAACCATTTTTTCTGAGTACGAAAACTCACGCAAACCTAACGCCGACGCGATTGCCGAATTGTCTTACCGCAATTTCATGGAAATGAGCACCAAGACCGCCGACGATAAATTTCATCTGCAAAAGAAAATAGAGAAACATTTCTCTGCAAAATATCCGGAGAAGTGGATCCCGTTGTACAGCCGCGTTACCTTTAGCCACAGGCCGTATACCGAGGCTTTGGCAATTGGCGATATGCAGAACGAAATTATGGAAGAAGTGCTCAAGATGGACAACATCGAGCAGCTTTGGGATTCTGAAATTGTAGAGCAAAAGATGTTGGCGTTGTTGGGGTAATTCCCAAATCCCCTGATTTTATTACGAAGCTAAGTGCCTAGCCCTGATGGCAGCGGACAGCCTTTTGAGGCGGCGCGCATTTTTTACAGCCGTGAAACGGCGACCAAAGGAAGCCCGTTTGACGGCCAGTAAAAAAGCCCGACGGGATAAAAGCTGGGAGCGTACAGCAGGTTGATGCTTCAAGAAATTATTCCTCGCGATGCACTTTGGTAAAATCAAATGCTGGTCTGCAAATCGCGATGTACTCACAAGGTTCGTTAAATGGGTTGGAGTATTGCACGCGTGTGTTCTTTTCTATTTTTATGGATTGCCCGGCGGCGAGGATGACTGTTTCGCCGGCTATAATGAATTGCTTTTTCCCCGAAATGATATAGGTGTACTCGTCGAACTCGGGCGTTTGGAAAGGCTCGGCCCATTGGGATGGCGCGATCATGTGCGCGATAGAAATCTCTGCGTTGGCTGTTGCTGCAATGCCGTGGTGTTCCTCGATCAATTTCCCGTCGGTGGTTGGGACTACGAAAGGTGCGTCTTGTACTTGGTATCGTTTCATTTTTCTTTGATGATTTTCTTTATTATTACTTCTTTTTGGGATCTATCGGCGTTGCTATGCTGCAACAATCGCCGACGCCGAAACTTTCAAGGTTGGCGAAGGCTTCTGGCCCAAGTCATTTTTTAAAAATAAAAAAAACCGCGAGTACCAGGAAACAAAAACCAAGCGCATGGTTCCAGCGGAAGCTTTCGTTCTTGAAGAACAGCATCGAAAAAACGACAAAAACCACGAGCGTAACAACTTCCTGAATCACCTTGAGTTGTAGTAATGAAAAAGGCCCGCCGTTTCCCTCATATCCGATTTTATTGGCAGGAACCTGAAAACAGTATTCAAAAAACGCCAATCCCCAACTCACCAATACAATGGCAATCAGCCCGGCGTTCTCAAACCATTTAAGTTCCTTGAATTTGAGGTGGCCATACCAGGCCAAAGTCATGAAAATGTTGGATAGGACCAACAATCCAATGGTTAAGAACGACTTCATTACTTTTTGAGGAATTTACTCAGGATGCTAAACGCCCCGCGGATGAAAGTGGCACTCGTCAGCACTTTAATCGCCGACTTGGCCACGGGACTCCACTCGGCGGGTTTTGCCGTTTCTTTGTCCTGAGCGGCTTGCTCTTGCGCTTGCTCGGCCTGGGCATTGTCTTCTGAGATTTTGCGGTTGAGCATTTCGTAGGCGCTCTCGCGGTCTATAAGTTCACTGTATTTGCGCACCAGTTTAGAGTTGGCGTTGAGCTCGGCGATTTCATTTTCTGTGAGCACGTCCATGCGGCTTTGCGGCGCGCGCAGCATCGTGGCGGCGAGTGGGGTAGGTGAACCTTTTTCGCTGAGTGCCGTGACGAGCGCCTCGCCAATCCCGAGCGAGGTGATCAGTTCGTCTGTTTGATAGAAATCCGACGATGGATAGTTGTCGGCGGTCATCTTGATCGATTTGCGATCGTTGGCCGTGAATGCGCGAAGCGCATGCTGGATCTTAAGCCCGAGCTGCGCGAGTACGCCACTGGGAACATCCATAGGGTTTTGGGTGATGAAGTACACGCCGATACCTTTGGAGCGGATAAGCTTTACAATGGTTTCGATCTGGTCGAGCAGGGTTTTGCTGGCCTCTGAGAAAATCAGGTGCGCCTCGTCTATGAAGAGCACGAGTTCGGGCTGGTCGGCATCGCCCTTCTCGGGCATTTGCTGGTAAATTTCGGCCAGCAAGCTCAACATAAATGTGGAGAATAATTTGGGTTTGTCCTGGATGTCGGTGAGCCGGATGATGTTGACGTAGCCTTTGCCGTTTTCATCAAAGCGCAATAAGTCATTGATGTCGAATGACATTTCGCCAAAGAACAAATCGGCGCCCTGTTGCTCTAGTTCTATGATTTTGCGCAGGATGGTTCCAGTGGTTGAGGAGGATATTTTGCCGTATTCGGCTTCTATTTCTTCTTTGCCTTCCTCGGTGATGTAATTGATGATTTTTTTGATGTCCTTAAGGTCGAGCAGCGGCATCTTGTGATCGTCGCAGTATTTGAAAATCACCGACACCACACCGGCCTGCACGTCATTGAGGCCAAGGATGCGCGAAAACAATACGGGGCCGAATTCTGAAACCGTAGCCCGGAGCCGCACGCCGCTTTGTTGTGAAAGCGACAATAGTTCTACAGGGAAGCTCGCGGTTTGGTAGGGTATGTTGAGTTTGGCGTGTCGTTCGGTAATAAAGGATTTTTCTTCGCCGGGTTTGGCGATTCCGCTAAAGTCACCTTTGATATCCATCATGAGCACGGGAATGCCGAACGAGGAGAGTTGCTCGGAAAGTACCTGGATGGTTTTGGTTTTCCCGGTTCCGGTGGCGCCGGCAATCAGTCCGTGGCGATTTAGGGTCTTGAGCGGGATTTTTACGGTGGCGTCAGGCAGGGTTTCGCCATCGAGCATTGCTGCGCCCAGTATAATGCTTTCTCCTTTAGAAGTATATCCTTGGTTGATGGTTTGGATGAAATCGTCTTTTTTGCTCATGGTTTTGGCTTTGTGAGAGGGTTTGGATAAATGGGTTACAAGGTATTAAATTTTGGAAAGAAGTATTTTTTTTAATCTCCTAAAATCTGCAATCGAATAAAGTAGGAAAGATAAGAAATAACACACATTTTTTAACACAATAATATATTGAATGATTGGTACGTTATAAGAAGAATGGTTGTGCAAATCTTTGTAAAATATTGTTTTCTAAAGTTATTTTTGAAATATCGATAATCCCTGAATTTGCGGCACGTGGCCGCGGTTTAAATTAATCACAATAAAATATAAAAAAGTTTTTTTATTTAAACTAAAAAATTAAATTTGCTCCTATTCAAAAATTATATCAACTAAAAATTACAATTAATTAAAACTATTAAAATTAAAAAAAATGGCAAACGTTAAAAAAGAAAGTGGTTCAAGCTTGGGAGGATTGTTCTCTGGGATAGTGATTGTAGCATGTATAGCTATTGGCTGGGTGATCTGGCAATTTATCATGGGTAATGGTGCCAATTTTGAAGGCGGCGTGAATACCGGAGCTCCATTGAAAGGGAATTATCTTGCTATGGTTTACAAAGGAGGGCCTATCGTTCCTGTTTTGATGGGACTATTGCTGATGGTGGTAGTTTTCTCAATAGAAAGATACTTCGTAATCACCAAAGCGACAGGAAAAGGAAACTTGGACCAATTCATGAAAAATGTTCAGGCAAGTATCAGAGGAGGACATATTGATGAAGCCATTGCAGCATGCGACAAACAACAAGGTTCTGTAGCGAACGCAATCAGATCAGCGTTAGTGAAATATCAGGATGTTAAAAAAGAAGGATTCAATAGTGAAGAGGCTTCAGAAACCATCCACAAAGAAATCGAAGAGGCAACTTCATTAGAAATGCCAATGCTAGAGCAACACATGACCATTCTTTCTACCTTGGTTTCTTTGGGAACACTTGCGGGTTTGTTAGGAACGGTAACAGGTATGATTAAAGCGTTTGCCGGATTGGCTGGTGGCGGAGGTGCAGATTCTGCCGAGTTGGCAAACGGTATCTCTGAAGCGTTGATCAATACAGCAACTGGTATCTCTACTTCGGCATTGGCGATTATCGCTTACAATTTCTTTACTTCTAAAATCGATAGCCTTACTTACGCAATTGATGAGGCTGGAACTACAATCGTTAATACTTACAGACACTTTAGAGGTAGCTTGAAACAATAATTTTGATAGTCAATATCATAATAAACTACAGACAATGGCAATAAAAATGAAAAAGAAGTCGACATCGACCGATATGACGGCGATGTGTGACGTTGCATTCCTTTTGCTTACGTTCTTTATTTTGAC
>JAKQJQ010000060.1 GCA_029561105.1 Bacteroidota bacterium | reverse complement strand
GCCGATTTTGTCGTGATTGCGCTCTATGAAAAACCAGAGCAAATTGGCATTTACCAGGTGCTCAACACTTATTTTATCCTGATCCATGCGATGGGGCATTTTATCCTTTTGCCCTTTCTCAAGAACATTTACCGTTTGCAGCTGGCCGCCGTCGACAAAATACAGCGACAACTCGTTTGGGTAGCACCTTTTGTGGTCACGGCAAGCTTGACGGGATTGTATTTACTGCTGCGTTTGGCTTACCACATCACGCTCGACTGGTGGTTTTATGTGATTGGATTTTTCATCACATTTCCGCCTTATCTGTACGCCGTTAAGATCCTCCGGTTGTATCGCGACAACAGGCAGCACTTGGTTTTTTGGGTGGGATTGCGCGCGATTGCCATCAGCTCTGGGCTTGCGTTCGTGCTGTTGCGTATGGGTTTTGGGCTTAAGGGTGCGCTGTTGGCATCCGCCGTTTCACAAATTTACACCGCTTATCAATATCTAAACATCGATTCTCTTGAAAAACAAGGTCATCCTATTCAATCCTAAAAGCGCAAACGGCAAACACCGTATCCCCAATTCGATCCTGCAGGTGGGCGCGTCGATCCATGGCTTGTTTGACTATGTCTTTGTGGATGGCAACCTCGAGAAAAATCCGTGGCAAACCATTGAAAACTACCTTAAAACCGGTGAGTTTAAATACTTCGGATCTACAGTGATGCCAGGGCCGCAACTGCGCCAGGCGATTCCGTTTACCAGAAAAATCCGTGAGCAATTTCCCGATGTGGTTACGGTTTGGGGCGGCTATTTTGCGTCGAATCAATACAAAGTGGCACTGCAATCGGGCACGGTGGATTATGTAATCAATGGTCCCGGCGACAACACTTTTCCGCAGCTTATCGAGGCAATAGAGTCGGGCGAAAAAGGATTGCTGGCGCTGATTAAAAACCTGATTTACAAAAATGAAAGCGAAGAAATCGTAAAAACTGCGGTAGAAGCCTTGCTCGACCAGGACACGCTGCCGAAATTTCCGTACGAACATCTCGATTCGTTTTACCCAGTGAGCAATTATCTCGCGCGCACGTTTATGGGAAATAAAACCTTGTCTTATCACTCGAGTATGGGCTGCCCGTTTTCGTGTTCGTTTTGTGCGGTCGTGCCGATTTACAACGCCAAATGGAAAGGCATGTCTGCGGCGCGGATTTATGAAGATGTCAAATATTTTAAGGGAAAATACGGTATTGATGCGGTAGAATTTCACGATAATAATTTCTTTACGGCGAAAAAACGTGTACTCGAATTCTCGGAATTGATTATGAACGACAACCTCAGTTATTGGGGCGAAGGCCGTATCGACACCATCAATATGTACAGCGACGATGATTTGAAGCTCATGCGCAAGGCCGGTTGCAAAATGATCTTTTTAGGTGCCGAAACCGGAAACGACGCGGTTTTGAAACAAATGAACAAAGGCGGTACACAAAGCGGACAAATGATCAAGGATTTTGTGCTTCGGATGAAAAACGCCGATATCATTCCCGAATTGTCGTTTGTTTTGGGCATGCCCGCCAAGACCGAAAAAGAAGTGTACGACCAGATTTTGTGGGACATCAATTTCATCAAAGAAATCAAGCAGATCAACCCCAACGCCGAGATCATCATTTACCTTTTTAGCCCGGTGCCTACCGAAGGTTCTGATTTGTACAAGCAGATCATAGACGCCGGATTTTCATTCCCCGAAAAGCTCGAGGATTGGATTTCGCCAAGCTGGGAAAATTTTGATTTGCGCAAAAATCCACTCACACCTTGGCTTAAGCCGTATATGATTGATACGATACGCAATTTCGAGACGGTCTTGAACGGTTATTACCCCACGGTTTCTGATTTTAGGATCCGCGGGTATAAAAAACAGTTGTTGCAATTGGTTTCGGGAATTCGGTACAAGACGGGAATTTACAAATATCCTTATGAAATCAAGGCATTGCAAAAGTTGTGGAAGTACAGACAGCCTGAAATTGAAGGATTCTATTCGGAATGACACAGAAGCCTTAGCCCTGATGTAAGCGGCATCCTTTTTCGCCTTTCTTTAAGGCGGAAAAGATAGAGCGCGCAGCAGGATTCAGCTCCTAAAAAAATAGAAAATGAAAGCCATCGTTAAAAGAATCATCAGCCCGATTTTGCAAAGAGCCAGTGCGATTTACCTCAGAAAGCGGCGCAAATACTCGTATAACGATCTCTCGGTTTGGGTAGAACCCACAGTGTTCCCGCCGTTTATTACGATTAGCACCAAATTGCTTTTGGATTTTGTGGACACGCTGGAACTCAAAGACAAAAATTTCCTGGAATTGGGATGTGGCTGCGGCATCATCTCAATCCTTGCTGCAAAAAAAGGCGCACAGGTCACCGCGACCGACATCAACG
>JAKQJQ010000052.1 GCA_029561105.1 Bacteroidota bacterium | reverse complement strand
TTTTTGTTAAACTAACAGCAGCGGTTTTAAGATTGATTAATTTTAGTCACCTTAATATAAAAGTCTATGCGAAGCGTGATTGTGTGGTATGTATTGTTTGCGGTAGCTGTATCAGTCAAGGCACAGCAACCGGTAAAGGTGTTCGTAAAAGACGGCGTAACTATCAGCTCCTATGATTTCAACGGATTGGCGCCCTTACTGAACAAGCAAAACGACACCACCTACGTCATTAATTTTTGGGCCACCTGGTGCAAACCCTGTGTTGAAGAGTTGCCCCATTTTGAGAAGCTGCATGCGAATTTCAAGGATCAAAAAGTAAAAGTACTTTTGGTGAGCCTCGATTTACCCAAGCAAGTAGAAAGCAACCTGATTCCATACATTAGAAAGAAGCAATTGCAATCGTATGTGGTGCATCTAGGCGATCCTGACATGAACAGTTGGATCAATAAAGTGGATCCGCAATGGTCGGGCGCGATTCCCGCGACGATCATCTATAATGGGCGTAAAAGGAAATTCTACGAGCAAAGCTTCTCGTATGAACAACTCCAAACCGAACTAGAAAAAATCAAAAATTAACCATTAATTACATTACTATGAAAAGATTAAAAATGATTGCCGTAGCACTCGTGGTTGTTACCTTAAGTGCCTTTACGCCAAAAACGGCGCCGACGGGTTACAAAATAGGCGACGTGGCTACCGATTTTAGCCTCAAAAACATTGACGGCAGGATGGTTTCGCTCAAAGATTACCCAAACGCTAAAGGATTTATCGTCGTTTTTACCTGCAACCATTGCCCATTTTCTAAGGCATATGAAGACCGAATTGTGGCGCTCGATAAGCAATACAGCGATTTGGGTTATCCAGTCATCGCCATCAACCCCAACAACCCGGCCAAACAACCCGAGGATTCGTTTGAGAACATGCGCCGCAGGGCTAAAGAAAAAGCGTTTACATTCCCGTATCTGTTCGATGAAGGACAGAAAATTTACCCACAATACGGCGCCACCAAAACGCCACATGTGTATGTATTGCAAAAATCTGCCAAAGGCAACATCGTGAAATACATCGGTGCGATAGATGACAACTACGACGATGTGTCTGCAGTAAAAGAAAAATATGTAGAAAATGCGGTGAATGCGCTGCTTGAAAACAAGGAAATTTCGGTAAAGGAAACCAAAGCCATCGGCTGTTCTATTAAAGCTTAACTTATGAATTTAGACCAAAATGATTGGCTCAGCCAACTAGAATCCGACCCAAATGCTGTCATTCTTGACGTGCGTACCCAAAGTGAATGGGAAGAAGGCATCATCCCCAACGCCATCCATATCGACATCTATAAAGGACAAGGTTTCATTTATGAAGTAGACGCGCTAGACAAGTCAAAGAATTATTACGTGTATTGCAAAGCCGGCGGACGAAGCGCCCAAGCCTGTAGTATCATGAACCAATTGGGATTTGAAAATACCTACAATTTATTGGGCGGTATCATGGAGTGGGACGGCGAAGTGATCGCTCCCGAGTCCTGAGCGGTCTAACGAATGTCCCCGTAATTTCCTACGGATGGCGTAGTAAAAATACTTGAGTTGCTCTTTTCTCGATCTCCCGGCGCGAACAACGAGCGTCTTTTCACCGATAAGGCCAATCCTAACCTGATAACCATAAGACTTGTAAGAAATAGCCATGCCAAAGGCAACAGCAATCAACGCAAGCAATAGCAGCTTAAGCAGCAAATCGAGTTGCAGATCGTACACCAGCAACCAGGTAAAAACGAAGGCGGTGAGCAAGAACAGTAAGTTTAGCTCGAACCGCCTTTTTTTTATGAGGTTGATTTTCTTGATTTCGTCTATTTTGATTACACTAGAATCTTTACCATTGTGTACGACTACACGGCTATCGGACACAATCCCTATAGCGTTATTGAGGTGGTGTTTGTTGGTTTTGGTTGCGGTCATATTTGAAATCTTTACCATTTCAAATACGAGTTTGCGGATACTTTGGATTTAGCTATGGTCGATTTATTTTTTAGTAAAATCGAGGCCCAAAAATCCCCCCGAATTATTTGACCTGGCAGCAATGCTACCGGGAAAAACGCTTGTCGAAGAAAATGAGGCCGACATCACTCTGGCCGAAACGACCTGCAACAATATTATTTTTGACGCCATCCAAGCCGACGCAGCCTAAACGCAACTGTGTTTGTTGATTGAATCCCGCAACCTCTAAAGTACTTTTTTTTAGCTCAAACTGCGACCCGATATTGCCGGGAAAGGAAGTCTGATTTAAAACTGCAAACGCAGCCCCAAATTAGGGCTAAAGCCGAGTGCATAAGTGTCCACGCTTTCAATCGTATTGCGTTGTAGGTTCACGCGATAATACCGATTCACCTGATTGTCCTGGTCTAAAAGATTCCATAGGGAAAGGCTTGTGGTCAGGGCTGTGTTCGCGTTGAAACTCCAGGACCGCGAGGCCGAAAAATTGACCTGGAAAAAATCGTTGAGCCGCGCCGAATTGGCCTCGGTATAAGATATCTTCGGGCTCGCCGGATTGACCGGATCCACAATAATTCCTGCAGGCGGCGTATAAAGCCTGCCCGTATGCCATCTGGCGCCGAGCGCGAGTTTGAGTTTGCCGGATTCATAAGTTCCGGCCCAACCAACCGCATGCGAGATGGTGGTATTGTTAGGGAACTCGGCGGGCGAAAGGCGATCGAATCGGTACTGGTTGTTATTGAACGCGTAGGAGATCCAGGTGTAAAATTTCGGGAAACTTTTCTGCAGTAGCACTTCTGTGCCCCAAATACGGTAGTCGCCGGTTAATTCTGCAAACTCATATTGATTTTGAAAACCTTGGCTTTTGCTCGAAATTCCTTGGTTTTTTTTATAGAAATTGTCCACAGAGAGCAACCAGCGGTTATTCGAATAAGATACACCAAATGAGAGTTGCCCGCTTTTCTGTAGCGGAATGTCGCCACCATTGGCCAAAGCCCAACGTCTTTTTTCGATACCCAAAAAGTCCTGCTGCAATTCAATGACTTGCGAGAGCGATTGGCTTTTGGCTTCGGCGAGCAGTGAAAGTGTCCAGTGTTGGGTTATTTTTTGGCTTACAGACAGCCGCGGCTCTAGCCTAAATCGTTTGATTTTTTCAAAATAATTGCCGCGCAGTCCTAATTGGAGTTGCGTTTTTTCATCGCAGCTTTTGTACTGGCTTTCGGCGACAACGGCATGCGTACGCGATAGTTGACGGTCAATGCTAGACAACGTAGGATTGTCTATTTGACTCATGTCCTTAATCTGGATTTCATCCAATTGGTAGCCGATTGCCAACAAATATTTTTGGCCCAGGACAAAACCCTCACGAAGCTTAAATCCTTGGTTAAAAACACGGTTTTGCTGCCTGGTTTTACGGGTATTACCAGCTTGGTTTTCAGCGTCGAGCTCGTACCACGAAAAGTAGGCCTGTAATTGGGTCTGATGGCGCTGGTTCCATTGCGATTGCCAATGCAGGCTGGAACCAAAGTTCTTTTGGGAGAGGTAACTGTTTTTTTCTAAAAATCCGCTCTGCTGGATGAAATCTACCTGGTTCTCTAAGCCGATGCCATCAATGATGAGTTCATGTTTTTCGCCGATTTTCTGGTGGTATTGCAGCGAAAAATCATAAAAGTAAAAATCCCGGTTGGCTCCCACGGGCACAGTTTGGTCTTCATTGAGATCGGTTACGATATTGCTGCCGAAAACCCGATTTTCATATGCCTTGAATGCAGGGGTCTTGACGATGTCGGTGAAGGTACGCCGACCCGCAGCCTGTAGCGTAGAACGGTTGGAGAGCTTCACCTTTGAAAAGAAATTCGCGCTGATCATGTCTACCGCTACCGCATTGTAACAACTGTCTATCGATTGGGTATGCGACGACAGGTCTACGAGTGATGACACGCTTTCGCCGAAGAACGCCGAACTCCCGTTCTTAGAAATCCTGATTTTCGTGGTGACCATGGGGTTGAACGCAGAAATCAATCCAAAGAAATGGCTCGTCTGGAACATTCGGATGCCATTCCATAAAAAAAGGTTTTGATCGTGCGTGCCGCCGCGTACGTTGAGGTTCGACACCGTTTCGTCGATGCTCACCACGCCGGGTAATTGGTGCATGGTCTGGAGCACATCTGGCTCGGTCAAACCAGGCAATATACCAAATTTCCCTGGTTTTACTGTGACGGTTCCCGACGGACTTTTGCTGATCCCACTAGCCAGGTAGCGTTGCGTCTCGATGGTGGTGAGCTGTTGCGCAATCACTTTGAGCGCAATCTGAGGGCATTCGGGCACATACAAATCCTGCGGACTCAGTATTTTTGGCGTGTATCCTTGGTGCCGGATGCTGATGGTATTGGGTGTGAGTACCGGCAATTCAAAATAACCATTGGTGTTGGAGGCGGTTGTGATACCCAACGATGCAATGCTAATCGCGGCATGTTCAATCGGCGCACCCGTTTCGGCGTCGATGAGGTAGCCACACAAGGGCTTGTCCATTTTTTTGTCGTTGTAGACCGAGTAGTACTGCTGCGAGATTGCGGCAATCTTGAGGCGGGTGTTTTTTTGGATATACTCTAGTTTTTCCTGTAGGCCAAGTGTCGGTGCAGGCGGTAGCAATCGGTAAACGGCCAACTCTTCATCGATATAGCTAAAGCGCACGCCATGCTGCTGCGCCATCCCGCCTAGGATACTTTTTAACGGCTGGGTTTGCTGCGCCTGGCACAACAGAGAAAAAAGCAGCAATATGTACAGAAAATAGCGCACCCTTATGGCAACGGATTAAGGC
>JAKQJQ010000021.1 GCA_029561105.1 Bacteroidota bacterium | reverse complement strand
GCAAAAAAACACTTTGGCGATTACCGCAAAGTCATTGAGGGTGTAAATGGTACGCTAGATACAGTGATGGCGAAAAATGCTTCTGATGCCGCACAAAAAGCTAAAGAAGCACAAGCGCTTCAAAATGCAGTTGAAGAAACGCAAGAAGTCATTGAATCAGCTAAAACAGGAGACTTATCCAAACGTGTTTCATTAGCTGGTAAGACTGGCGCAATAGCTTCCCTTTGTGACGGCGTGAATGCGCTGATGGAAAAAATGACTGAAGTGGTAGTGCAAGTACGTGAAGCAGGTGAAACGATCAATACTGCAGCAGGTGAAATTTCTTCAGGTAACAACGACCTATCAAGCCGCACAGAACAACAAGCCTCAAGTCTTGAAGAAACAGCAGCGAGCATGGAAGAACTTGCTTCAACCGTTAAAAACAATGCAGAAAACGCCAAGCAAGCCAATCAACTTGCGGCAAGTGCCTCCAGTGTGGCGATAAAAGGTGGCGAAGTGGTTGGCCAAGTTGTTTCTACCATGAGTTCCATCAACGAAAGTGCTAAAAAGATTGAAGACATTATTTCAGACATTGACGGCATTGCCTTCCAAACTAATATTCTCGCGTTGAATGCTGCCGTTGAAGCCGCCCGCGCCGGTGAGCAAGGCCGCGGTTTTGCTGTGGTGGCAGGTGAAGTGCGTAACCTCGCCCAACGTTCAGCCAGTGCGGCCAAAGAGATTAAAGAACTCATTTCAGATTCAGTCAGCAAAACGGCTGAAGGTACTGTGCAAGTTGAAGATGCCGGTAAAACCATGCAAGAAATTGTAAGCTCAGTACAACGCGTCACGGATATTATGGGTGAAATCACAGCGGCATCTATTGAGCAAAGTGCGGGTATTGATCAAGTAAACAGTGCCATCACCAGCATGGATGAAGTGACGCAACAAAACGCTGCCTTGGTGGAAGAAGCTGCAGCAGCAGCAGAATCTTTAGTAGAGCAAGCATCTTCCTTAATGGATACCGTGAACGAGTTTAAGCTAAATGGTGGCAACCAAGTGACTAACAACCGTCGCGCAAGTAACAGCCCAATGCGTAGACCAAATGCAACGGTGAGTAAAGCTGCTGGCCTTGCAAAACCAGAAACAAAATTTTCATTTGCGGATGCCATGCAAGCGCACATAAAATGGAAAAACCGTTTAGTGAACTATGTGTCAGGAAACTCTGATGAACATTTAGAAGTTGAAAAAGTATGCCGTGATGACCAATGCCCGCTAGGGGGTTGGATATATGGTGAAGCACGTAAGCATGCGCATTTGCATGAGTATAAAGAACTCAAAACAGCCCATGCTGAATTTCACCAAAGTGTTGGCGACATTGTGCAACACGTACACGATAACAAACAAGCCGAAGCGCGAAAATTATTAGGGGCTGATTTTTCAAGAACCTCTAAACGTACCATTGCGGCTATTCAAGAGATTGAATCTGTTGTA
>JAKQJQ010000012.1 GCA_029561105.1 Bacteroidota bacterium | reverse complement strand
CAATCTCAATCGTCAATCTCAAATAAAAAAGGGGCAAAGGAGCATCGCAACGCTTCTTTGCCCTTCGTTTTCAACAGGACTCCAGGGTCAGATCACCTACCGGCGGAGGCCCGTTTCTAAGTACGATGAGACATAAGGGATAACCCGTACTACGAGGAGACAAATGGCAACAACGTAAAAAACTAGCATAGGTGGGGGGATTGAAAAGTGAATTAATTGTGTGTATTAACCCAAACCCGAACTATTGTTTGGATTATTAAACCAAAGGTGAAAATAATATTCAACGTATCAAAGAAATGCAAATGTTTTTTTTGTTAAGGATGCTTTTGCAAATGAAATAACCATATTTCGGGCGTAGTGAAGTACTTTTGCAGCGGGAACAGACGTTCGAAATACGGCACTTTGTTCCCCGCAAGCCTGCTGGAATGGATTTTTTGTCATGGGTTTGCATAAATTGTTCGTGTTTTTCAGAAAAAACTGTCTACTTTTCGCAAAAAGCATTTTCATCGAGTACACCGGAACCTTTGGCACTTCCTCCGAAGCGCCGCAGGTTCAGAAAAGTTCAATTCACCACGTTGTACATCTCTAAAAGTTCCCGGAATGGTATTTAACAATATCCTTGAAACAATTGGCAAGACGCCGCTCATTCGCCTCAACAACGTTGTGATGCATATTCCTGCCACTGTTTACGCCAAAGTGGAGGCCTTCAATCCCGGACTGAGTGCGAAAGACCGCATCGCCCTGCACATCATCGAACGCGCCGAACGTCTCGGCAAACTCAAACCCGGCGGCACGGTCGTCGATGCTACGAGCGGGAATACGGGTTTCAGCATGGCCATGGTATCTGCCATCAAGGGTTACCGCTGCGTATTGACCGTTTCCAGCAAGATTTCGGAAGATAAACTCAACAACCTCCGCGCGATGGGCGCCGAAGTTATCCTGTGTCCGCAGGAAGCGAAACCCGACGATCCGAACTCCTACTACCGCATGGCCGAACGCCTGGCCAAGGAAATTCCCGGCGCCTACTACATCAACCAGAACTACAACCTCGAAAACAGCGAGGCCCACTACCTGAGCACCGGCCCGGAGATCTGGGAACAAACCCAGGGTGAAATCACCCACCTCATCGGCAGCGCCAGTACCGGCGGTACCCTCTGCGGCTCCGGCCGTTACCTGCGCGAACAAAATCCCGACGTAAAGATCATCGGCGTCGATGCTTACGGTTCCATCCTGAAAAAATACCATGAAACAGGCATTTACGACGAAAAGGAACTGTACCCCTATCGTATTGAAGGTACCGGTAAAAACATCATTCCGGCCAATATGGACTTCCAGATGATCGATAAGTTCGTCAAAGTGACCGACAAGGAAAGCGCCCTCCGCGCCCGCGAACTGGCCCGTACGGAAGGTATGATGGTGGGTTACTCCAGCGGCGCCGCACTCCAGGCCCTCGAACAGATCCAGGACGATCTCACGGAAAAAGATGTGGTCGTGCTCATCTTCAGCGACCACGGTTCGAAATACGCCACCAAGTTCTTCAGCGACAAGTGGATGGTCGAACAGGGATTTATGGAAGCGCCGGCGGTTAAAACCGTTTGATTGGCGATTTCCGATTACATGATTTCCGATTTCCGATTTGTTGAAATGTTGTATTAAATCCAAAATCGCCAATCAAATCGGAAATCGGAAATCATGTAATCGGAAATCGCCAATTACCCCCGCATTCTAATTTGCAATTTGATTTTTTACTATGCAACTCATTCAGATAGACCGCCGCAGTGGCCTCACGCGCGAGGAATTCATCGAAAACTACCTCAAACCGAAAAAACCCGTGGTGTTCACCGACCTGGCCAAGGACTGGCCGGCTATGAAGAAGTGGACCTTTGATTTTATGCGGGACAACTACGGCCAACTGGACGTACCCGTCATCGGTCCCGACTACCACAAACCCGGCCCCACCTACATGAAAAGCGGGGAAACCATGAAATTCGGGGATTATCTCGACATGATCCAGGCAGGGCCGGCCGACAAGCGCATTTTCCTCTGGAACATCCTCGACCACGCGAAAGAACTCGTTCATGACGTGTCCAACCCGACCGTTTGCGACGGCTGGGTAGACAACTACCCGTTTATGTTCTTCGGCGGCGCCGGCGCCATCACCAACCTCCACTACGACATCGACTGCTCGCACGTGTTCCACACGCACTTCTGGACGCGCAAGCACATCGTCCTGTTCGACCAGCAGCAGAACCCGTTCCTGTACCAGCACCCGTTCACCGTGCAGAGCCACGTGAACCCGCTGCAGCCGGACTACGAAAAATACCCGGCCCTGCAAAAAGCGACCGGCCACGAAACCATTCTCCAGCACGGCGAGACCCTGTTCATCCCGTCCATGTGGTGGCACTATATCGTGTACGTCGACGGCGGCTACTCTATCAGCCTCCGCTCCCGCGACTCCGTGTTCACCCAGGCCAAAGGCCTCTGGAACATCGCCCGCCACTTCGTCATCGATAAAGGTATGAACGCCGTGATGGGACCACGCTGGAAGGACTGGAAGGAAGCGCAGGCGCAGAAGAAGGCGAAGGAGGCCATGCGCGCTGCATAGTTATTAGTTATTGGTTATTAGTTATTAGGGGTGGTAGGGGGCAATCAGTTGATATTTTCTGGTTGCTCGACTAACAATGCCAATCAGATGAACAGATGGTCCCCTACCACCCCTAATAACTAATAACAAATAACTAATAACTAATAACCTACTCATAACTTGTAACCAATAACTTATCACTCAAGAAAGTGGATTTATTTGATCGAATTCTCAAACAGGCAGGCCCGCTAGGCAAATACGCCGAAGTAGCGGAAGGCTACTACATGTTCCCCCAACTCGAAGGCGAACTCGGCAACCGCATGAAATTTAAAGGCAAAGAGGTGATTTGCTGGAGTATCAACAACTACCTCGGCCTCGCTAACCACCCCGAAGTGCGCAAAGCAGATGCCGAAGCCGCCGCACGCTGGGGCCTCGCCTACCCTATGGGCGCCCGCATGATGTCGGGTGAAACGAAACTGCACAAACAACTGGAAACCGGCCTCGCCCATTTTGTCGGCAAGGAAGACGGTTACCTGCTCAACTACGGCTACCAGGGCATCCTGTCGGTCATCGACTCGCTGCTGACGCGCCACGACGTGGCCGTGTACGACGCTGAAAGCCACGCCTGTATCGTGGATGCCATGCGCATGCACATGGGCAAACGCTTCGCCTACACGCACAACGACATCGACAGCCTGGCAAAAAACCTGGAACGCGCCAAACGCCTCACCGACGAATCCGGCGGCGGCATCCTCGTCATCACGGAAGGTGTATTCGGGATGCGCGGCGACCAGGGTAAACTGCGCGAGATCGCAGCCCTGAAAGAACACTACGGTTTCCGCCTGCTCATCGACGACGCACACGGCTTCGGGATGCTGGGCGCAACCGGCGCCGGCGCGGCCGAAGAACAGGGCGTCACCGACGACGTGGACCTGTATTTCAGCACCTTCGCCAAAAGTATGGCCCTCATCGGCGCCTTCATCGCCGGCCCGACGGAGATCATCCGTTTCCTGCGCTACAACATGCGCTCGCAGATCTTCGCCAAATCGCTGCCCATGCCCCTCGTGGAAGGCGCGATCAAACGGTTCGAACTGCTCAAAAACGAGCCGCAACTCCGCGAAAAACTCTGGCACAACGTGCGCCTGTTGCAAGGCGGCCTGAAAGAACGCGGCTTCGATATCGGCGACACCAATACCTGCGTGACACCGGTGTATATGCACGGCGAAGTGGAAGAAGCCATGGCACTCGTCATGGATATGCGCGATAATTATGGCGTGTTCTGCTCGATTGTGGTGTATCCGGTGATTCCGAAGGGGATGATTATTTTACGGTTGATTCCGACGGCGGCGCATACGGAAGAGGATATTCAGGTGACGCTGGATGCGTTTACGGCGGTGAGGGAGAAGATGGAGCAGGGGGTGTATAAGGGGCATGTGCCGCAGGTGATGGCGTAAAACGCGAATCGCGCGGATTAAGAGCGGATTTTTGCAACGCAGATTACGCGGATTTGATAGCGGATTTACGCGGATTTTTTGAGATTGGTTTTAAGGGAGCCTCGTTTGTGCCTTTTGGGTACAGACGAGGCTTTTGATTTTGGGACGTGCTGTCGGAGATAAAAACTTTGAAAAACAAGGCTAATTTCCTTACTTTGCATAGTGAAAAGATCAATCGGATACAGAGAATCTATAAAACCAGAAATTATGTTAGCGGATTTGATCACCATATCTCCGGAAATTCAAAGCGGGGCACCAGTGTTTGCCAAGACGCGTGTGCCCGTGAAAATACTGTTCGATTATATAAAGAACGGAGATACTATCGAGGAGTTTTTACATGATTATCCTTCCGTCAAAAGGGAGCAGGTAATAGAATTGCTTATGCTTTTAGAGAAACCTTATACATATACGGAGCATGAAGAAAATATTACTGGATGAGAATTTGCCCCGCCCGCTGGCTAAACTTTTTACGGAACCCTTAGACGTTGTTTCGGTACATGATATGGGATGGGCAGAGAAGAAAAACGGAGACTTGATCCGATCTATGTTGGAGGAAGGTTTCGAGTTCCTTCTTACCGCAGATAAGAATTTACAAAACCAGCAGAATTTAGAGAAATACCCTGTCCGGCTCATTCTATTGCGGACGTTTGACAATCGTTTCAAGACATTAGTCCCTTACGTTGCAATTATCCAGGAAGCGATAATAAATGCTGCTCATTCGGAGCAGGTCATAGAAATTGATCTACGGGACATGAAGAAATGATTAAACTTGTGGACTAAGAGAGCCTCGTTTGTACTTTTAGGTACAGACGAGGCTTCTGATTTTGGGGCTCATTTGTTTTTCTTACGAACGATCAGCACCCGTTGATCGGAGAAGTCCATCCAGGCGAAATCGTAGACTATGCGATACATTTTTCCTTCTTTGTTCCAATAAATGCCGGTCATGTATTCCCAGCGGAATTTGGCACGGGTGAGAATTGATTTATCGATGGTTTCTTTTATTGAATTGCCCATCAGGGTGATCAGGATCTCCCGGTTTCGGTGGAGGTAAGAGTCGATTTCTTTGACATCATCCTTGGTAGTTTGCCTGTTTTTAAAATGATGTTGATTTTTACAAAAGATACTGCAAAAACGTTTGTCAGCCCGACCGCTGAACTCTACTCCACATTGAAGACAGTGTTTTTTCATAACATAAATGTGTTTAAAAGCGATTACAAACGACTTAATTATTTACTATCAGATAGTAAACGATTACAAACGATTAAATAATTAAAGCATTGATTTTTAATGGTTTAATTGAGCCTATTTTTTTTATTTTGCTGGAAAATTGAAAAAAATGGAACTGCAAATTAAGAAAATTCAACTTGAAAACTCCACCCGGATAGCCGTAATCAATGCTCGCTTCGATTCTTCCTTTCCTGCAAAGATGAAACAAGTGAAGGGCAGTTACTTTTCGCCGGAAATCAAAGCGTGGCTTATGCCATATACGAAAGAGGCGTGGGGTGTTTTTAAAAGTGTTTTTAAGGGTATTCCGGTGACGAATTTGCCTGACAATATGGAGTCTGTTCCCGAATCCATTAAATCCAATGCTTCCTATGAAGTCAGCAACAAAACCAAAGATTCAACGATTGCTGTTTTGCCCAGTAATTTTATCCCTACGGAAATAGCGTCTGCAATACCAGAAATCTCAGATGCTCATCTCATCATCCGGTATTGTGCCGAAAAACCCGACCGCGTCTTTCTTGTCGTGCCTCCTCAACGCAAAGATTGGAAAGATTTTGTCAACAAAATACCCGGTAAATGGTGGCATTCCAGGGAAAAACTATGGAGTGTACCGAGGACCAAAGAATTATTTAAGACATTTCAGGCATATTTCAAAGATCAACTGCTGATTGACCGGCTGACACCTATTGTGTTACAAATGACAGAATCCTTTACAAATGTAAAGTTTGAAAAACAAGCAAACAAAATCACAGTACATATTCATCCTGAAAACCCAGATTATTGGTGCCTTGATTTACCCGAAAGTATGATTTCTGCACACCTTGGCACCATAAAAAATATACACGGCCGGCGCTGGAACACGGATTGGTATATATGGGAGGTGCCAGCAACATTGCTGACAAAACGGTTTTTGGAACAATATCTGAACGATGTGATTAAGTGGACATTCCAACTAGCGGAAAATATACCGGAGCGACTACCAAGTCCTGTGCCGCAACATTACAAATCACTCAAGGAGCCCGTTGTGGCTCAATTTGAATCTGCAATTACAGCATTGGAACAAATGCTTATGTTGAAGAGATATAGTTGGCGCACGATCAAATCATACAAAAACTCGCTTCGGCAGTTTATCATGCACTACAATAACATCAAACCCAGCCAAATTACACGCACACAGATCAATGCTTATATAATGCAACTCATCCGCGATAAGCATATCACAGAATCCTATCAGAATCAGATAGCCTGCGCCATAAAGATTTTCTATTGCGAAGTGCTCGATCAATCTGACAAAGTTGAAGGGCTTGTACAGGCTAAAAGGCCGCAAAAAATACCACAAGTGCTAACTGAATACGAAGTAACGCGGCTTCTTCAATCCGTGGATAATCTCAAACATCGCTGCATCCTTATGTTGATTTACTCCGCCGGATTACGGCTTGGCGAATTGACGAACTTAAAACTGACGGATATTCAGGCCCAAGAACACCGCATATTTGTACGCGACGGTAAAGGTAAAAAAGACCGTTGTACCATTCTTGCAGGGAAAACCGAACATATGCTGCGTACTTATTTGGCACTCTTTAAGCCAGTACACTGGTTGTTCGAAGGTGCAGACGGAGGCGCTTACAGTGATCGAAGCGTTCAGGCCATTTTTACAGCCGCAAAAGAACGTTCCAGGATCAATCCTTTGGCTACCGTACATACTTTGCGACATTCTTTCGCCACACATTTGTTGGAGAAAGGGGTTGACTTGCGGTATATTCAAGACCTGCTGGGCCACGAAAGCAGCAAAACCACTGAAATTTATACCCATATCACCAAAAAAAGTTGGGATAAGATAAAAAGTCCGCTGGACGATTTGGAAATTTGAAACTGAATCCTACATTTACATTGTTAAACCTCCTATTCATGAACCCAATGTTTCCCAGAATTTATCGCTTTACCAGTTGCGTGAAGCTAACCGGAGTGGTTAGCTTCACGCAACTGGCGTTTACAGGGTATGGGATGACAAAGCGGATTTTCACGCAACTGGGTCTATATAGAGGAGATTGACGGCAAGCCAGAGTTCTTCGTAATTTAAAAAATAAAAAAAATGAAAAAAACGTTTCAAATAACAATTTTTACAACTTTGTTGCTCTTGATTGGCTGTAAGAAATCAGACAGTCCAGAACCTAATCCAGATGTAAAAATCAATGAAAATGCGATAGTTGTCAGTAGTGAAACGAATCAGATACTAACTGCAATAGATAGCATCCATGTTACCTATACTGGCAATGGCAACCAAATTGATGACATCAAATCAGGTTCTATCCTCGTGAGTGAGCCAACGGCTATTGCACCCTATGGCTATCTACGCAGAGTTACCAATGTGTCTAAACAAGGCAATAAAACCATTTTAACGACAGAGGAAGCCAAAATAACGGATGTGATAGAAGCAGGGGAAATTAAAATACAAAAAACGATTACACCTGACGATACATTGCGTTCAAACTTATTTGAAGGCAATATGGATTTATTGTTGTTTGACAATGACAATGACCCTAATACTGTTGATAAACAAATTAAATTAAATGGAAGTTACTCTTTGGGAGTGGAACTAATATTCGAATTGACTATTGAAAATAGCCAAGTTGAGTATTCGAAAATAGGCGTTTCAGTCGTGAAAGATGTAGACTTAAATTTAAATGCATCCGGTCAATTGGATTTATTAAATCAAAGTTTACAGGCTGAAATTTTCGACTTCGACTTAAATCCACAAGTTTTTTATATTGGAGTCGTTCCCATTGTGCTTGTGCCTAATTTATACTCACATGCTGGAATAAAAGGTGAAATAGAGGCGAGTGTAAATTACGGAGGCAAATACAAAACAACCACAAGTTATTATGCAGAATATCTTCAAAGTTCAGGGTGGGATTTCAAAAAAGACACTATTAATCAAATAACTAATCCATACATCATATGTCAAGCCAGTTTATCTGGAAAAGTGTTTTTTGATTTGGGTTTAAAGTATAAATTTTATGGATTGAGTAGCAATAACGTGAATTTAAAAGGCGAAGTCTTTTTGAAGGGAGAGGCAGAATGTAATAATAACAATCCGGGATGTACTGCATTTTGTGAGACGGAAATAAAATATGGTGCAAAAATAGAGGGAAGTGTCAATGTTAATGTTCTCGGAATATTAACTGGTACTTTCAGCAAGGATTTTGAATTTTCAAAAACTCTTTATCAATCTCAATCGGCATGGGGTTGTAAAACTACCATAAAAGCCAGCGTAATAAATAGTTTTGGTTATACCCAACCAGTCTTTTATGAATACACTGGGCAGCAGAGCGGGACTTTTGGTGAATCACCAGATTTTGAACTGGTAAGACCTCTTGTTGAAGGAGACTTTATGCTAACAATTTGGATTGCGGGCGGCGAGCCACAAGTTTTTCCAATTTCCGTATCCTATTCTAATTCGTTTTTTGATTTAGGTCAAATAGTTATTCAGCCAAACTTAACTTCTTGTGCAAGTAATTTTGCAAATGAACCAATTGGGTTAAGTAGTAACAATTTTGTTCTATCACCTCCTGCAACAAATCAGATTTCAGTCACAGGGAACATAAAAAACACATGCAATGCTCCAATAGACCTTAATAATGTAGGCTTTCAAGCATATGTCGAGCAAAATGGAACACAATTTCCAAACGGAGGATTTCAATATGGGCCAGTTTATGGTATTCCAGAATTACTCCCTAATGCCCAAATTCCATATACACCTGGCCCTGGGACTAATGTTATTGGAGCACCTGGCGTTCAAGTTGGGTCGGCTAATTACATAATGGATATTGACTATGGCGGCTTCATTGTAAAAAGAAGTATAGTCCCAATAATAATAAATTAATAAAACGAAGAACAAAGGCTTTACGAAAATGCCGCCCCAATGCCAACGCTCGAAAGCCAACGCAGGGCGGCACATTCGTAAAGCCCAACGTTATCTGACATAAATAAACATCAATATGGAATTCCTCAGGGTAAATATAGACAAATCTAAATGTTGGTGGTGCGGATCAACGGATTTGTCGAGAGAACATAAAATCAAGAAGACTGATTTGGAATTTCTTTATGGAAAAGTCTATTCCAAGGGTAATATAGTTAATCACATTAAATATGTGACTGAAGAGAAAGGAGAAGATATTCAAAGTTCGGGTTCTAATAGAATCAAATTTGAAAAAAATCTTTGCATAAAATGTAATGGTGCGAAGAGCCAAGTATTTGACAAAGCATATCAAAAATTCATAGAACAATATTGCCAAAATAGAACCCAAATTAAAAATTCTCAAATAATAGATTTAGAAAAGGTATTTGGCAGCACTTGGAAAGAAGATTATTTGAATGTTAAAAGATATATTGGCAAGCATGTGGGCTGTAGAATGGCAGAAGTTGGAATTTTACCCTCAAAAAATCTAATTGCCTTTTTAAATGGCGAAAACGAAAACATTGATTTGAAGATCGTTTTTCAAATAAAACCATATTTTTTCGGGCAAATTGAAAACCCTGTTGACTTAATATTTCTTGGGCCCGCAAACCCAATAAATAATTCTATGATGAAATTGAAGGACTTGGTTACCTCATTCAGCGGCTGGTATTCAATTGCTAATTTAACATGGAATTATTTACATGAAATTGGAATTTCGAAAAAAACAGAAATTTCACAATATCTTGATATTCAAGTTGTAGATTATGAGCAGATGGGAGGAGTGAAATTCACAATTAGGGAAGATACAGTAATGAAAGACCTGAGCCAAATTTTAGATGAATTAGAATATCACCCATTTAGGGGAAAGAATAAAAACATAGAACATTATATATACATGAAGAGCACTACGCCTGGACATTAATAATCCAGATAACAACGCACACAGCGACCACGCCTCCTAACGTCGGCTTGTCGCGTGTGCCCAAGTTCGCTGCAAGCATAAAACGACACTTAACAATAAGTATATGAATATAGAGTATAGTTTTGACAAGCGGCCAACCGCAGACCAAATCATTGAACTTTACGACAATGCAGGTTTGCCAAGACCAGCCTACGACAAAGAACGAATTCAAAAAATGTTTGACAATTCAAACCTGATAGTTACTGCTTGGGACAACGACATATTAGTTGGAGTTTCTCGTTCTATTACTGATTGGGCTTGGGCTTGCTATCTTGCAGACCTTGCAGTAAGAGATAACTACAAAAAAGAAGGCATTGGCAAGCAACTTATAAACTTAACAAAGGAAAAAGTTGGCGAACATGACCACCCTTCGGAAGAAATTTGTCCATGCAATCGTCCGTTCCACCACCCAACGCTTTGCAACTGGTACAAACCCTTTGACACTTTCAGGTCGAGAAGCCCTTTCAAAAACCAGCCCTTTCTCATGGGCTTTTTTTGCGAAAACACCCATATACGCATCATCACCAAGTATTTTTTCTAACCTTATATCAAAGGTCGAAAGATCATCCAATAATGGACTCCCGCCCGGACCATCATGCCTATTTGCCGCATGAACAATTACGCGCCAAATCCTGCCTCCTGTATCCACTAGTAGTTGTCGCTTCCTGCCATTGACCTTCTTGTTATTATCAATTCCTCGATCCGCATAAATCATTGGAGTCAACTTAACACTCTGACTATCAACACACATCAAGGATGGAGTAGCAAAACGATCAGATTGGATTCGATCCAATTTATTGAGTTGATCGTTCATCTGAACAAGGGTTCCATCTTTCTTCCAGCACTCAAAATAGTAGTTCACTGCTCGCCATTTTGGAAAACTAGCCGGTACGTTTCGCCATTGGCATCCTGCTCGAAACATGTACAGCAAGGCATCCATCACTGACCGTAATTTCACCTTTCGTTTGCGTTTTAGGTCTAAATAGGGTGATATTGCGGCCCATTGGGTGTCGGTCAATTCTTCGAACTGTTTTGTCTTATCTCTGATGTTTAGTCACTACAAAGATATACCCGACACCTACTTTTTTAAATTCCCGAACACGCTCTTAGCGCGGCGGCATGCAGGAAAGCAAACGATGATATAATACAAAATGACTAATCAAGAGTTTATTCAAAACATTCGAAACCTTATTGCCCAAGATGACCTTATCCCCGCGCTCCAAAAACTCCGGGGAGCACTCGAAAACGCTCCACAACTGAATGAAATCCTGCAACAATCCGGGCGATTCCAATACATCCGAAAGCAAATCCGCCTTGGCACCGTCAGCCATGCCGAGGCGATTTTGACCCAAAACCAAATCCGCTTCGGAATACTGGATTTACTGACCGAAATCGAGTCCGAAGGTGCAAAGCCAACCCTGCCCGCCAACCTTTCCGAAAACATCGTCGAATCCCGGAGCGACCAATGGGTACTCGGCCTTCGCCAAGACCTACTCGAACAAGGCGTGTCCGTGCGCAACACGACAACCGCTATCATGGAACACTATGGCTGGCTTATCGAGGTTTTTTTGCAAAAAATGCTGACCAACCTGGATGACGACAGCAAATGCCCGCCCCTGTTGCGGCTTTCGTACATGGCCGAGGCATTCCAAAGCACCCTGCGCTACCTATGTTATGTGCAGGTGGCGCAGATTTTCAAATTGGAAAAAATGCAGGTGCAGCACCCAGCCGTTCGGGAGTTTTTGTTGCTTTCGGAAAAACAAAACACCGAATACGACTACCTTAACTTACTAATCATCGCCACGGAAATTATTCCTACAGATAAGGATTTCATGCCGCAAATCGCGGATTTTGTGCAGGAACTGAGCAACACGCAAAGCGATGTTTATAAAACCGCCCTGTTTTTGGATAAAACAAGACGGCGATTGCTGAAAAACGAAATAGCAGCGCACGAAACCGATACAACGGCCCTGCTCGATGAATACCTGACGGCCTTGATATTCTGGCTGCGTAATCTTGCTTTTTTGGCTAAATACCGCCTCGTCAGTATTAAGGAGATCAACCTGAACTATCGGCTGGGAACGGGTAAAAAATTCATTCATCGCTACGGCGAACTGCACGGCATCTACACTGCTACCGATAAAAACGCCGCCGATTATAACACCAAGGAAATTGAAGATAAGTGCACCTACAACCAAAGCGTTTTGCTCTTCCGAGGAAAAAACACGGATGACTGCCTGGATAAAATCGACGACCCGACCACCTATATTTCCCTTTCGCCGCTTGTGATTGATGAAACGGTGTTCGCCGACACGCCCAAACAAACGCCTGAAATTTATTATTTTGTCGGGTGCAATGGCGGGTCGGGTTGTTATGAGTTTGCCAGATTTAGAAATGAACTGCCTTTCGGGGAGCGATTGATTATTTCCTCGAACAAGTTTTTGCAAGTAAAAAAGCAGAATAACCAACAGGCGAAGTTGAACGATTTGTTCAAGCAATTGGAACTGGTGTTCAAACCCTTCAAAACATCCCAAGCATGAACACCGTCAAATCGCCATTCAAATTCCTCGATTCCTACCAACAACAGGATTTCGACATCTTTTTCGGGCGCGAGCGCGAGACCAACGCGCTTTACCAGTCCCTGAGCGGCGTGAAGCACCTGCTCGTCTATGGGCCTTCCGGCGCGGGCAAGACCAGCCTCATCGAGTGCGGGCTGCGCAACCAGTTTTCCGATGCCGATTGGTACGCGCTCACCATACGGCGTGGGGCAAATATGACGACCTCGGTTTTTGCCCGCATCAACGAAAGCCTGCGCCAAAAAATCGCCCTCCAACCCGCGACCGGTCTGCCGACCGACCCGGAAACGGGCTTCGGCGAGACCGTCGAACGCCTCTTCGGGGAGCGGTACCAGCCCGTGTATCTGCTCTTCGACCAGTTCGAGGAATTGCTGCTGCTCGGCTCCGAGATCGAAAAACGCGATTTCTTCAACCGTCTGCAAGCACTCGTCGAGTACAAAACGCCCTGCCGCGTGCTGCTCGTGATGCGCGAGGAGTTTATCGGACATCTTTCCGAGTGGGAGGCGATTTGTCCGAGTATTTTTCAGCACCGCTTTCGCTTGGAGAAAATGAGCCGCTCTAATGTGCAGGCGGTCATCCAACAAATTTTGGAGGCGGAGCAATACCAACCGTATTTCCAAACACAGCAGCCCGAAATGCTGGCCGCTGCCATTCTTTCCAAACTGCCGGACAAACAGCGGGAGATTGAGTTGGCGCACGTGCAGGTGTTTTTGGATGAATTGTGGCATCGGGCTGCCGAGCAGACTACCGCAGGAGAAAAGCCCGTTTTACAAAGCAGCCTTGTGCGCGCAGACGACGATTTGGAGCGCATCCTCGACTCTTTCCTGAAAAAACAACTGCGCGAACTCGCCCCGACACATGGCGATAAACTGCCACTGGAACTACTCGCCACACTCATCACCGAACGCCATACCAAACTGCAAGCCGGCCCCGCCGACCTGGAAGCCGCCCTCGCCAAAAACGGCGTGACCCTCGCCCAACCACTCGCCGCCCTGCTGCGCGACTTGGAACAGCGGCGCATCCTCCGCGCCCTGAAAGTGGGCGAGCAGACGCAGTACGAAATCAGCCATGACGTGCTGGCGCGGGTCGTTGGGGGAAATTTGACGGAGGAGATGAAGTTGCGGGAGCGGGCGCGGGAGGTTTATCGGGTATATGAGGGGCGGGCTGGGTTGTTTTCGAGGGAAGATTTGGATTATTTGAGGCCTTTTGAAGGGTATTTGGCGATGCCGGTTTCCATACAACAGCGAATCATAGAAAGCGAAGCCGCGATAAAACACCGCGAGCAGACCGAATTAGAAGCCACCAAAAAGCGGTTGCGGACGGTGCGGGGCTTGCTTACGGCGATAGGTATAGGTTTGATCGTGGCTTTGGGGGCAATGTTTTGGGCATTTTCTGCGCAAAAAGAAACGGAAGTGGCATATTCCAACCTGAAAACCGAAAATGAAAAACGCCTTGCTGCCGAAGCCGATAAACGATTCAAGGAATTTGAAGAGGAAATCAAGTTGGCTTACGGTCAATTAAGCGGGGGAAATTCTTGTTTGGCGGATGATACTTTCGAGCGGTTGCAAGCAGCGATTTTTGAACTCAATTCCGAAGAAACCAAAAAGAAAATCCAGGAATTGAACATAGCAATTCGGAAAAACAGCAATACTTGCCCAATTTTAAAATCTCAAAAATGATCAAAAACATACTCATTTTTTGTCTGCTGTTTTTGTGCAGCAACCAAGCCCAAGCCCAGTGCAATTACTATTCCTGCAAAATGGAATTGGCTCGAACAGCCCTGCAAGAAGGTAATTACAAATCTGCGCTCGACCATGCAAGGGGAGCGGAAAATTATGATGCCACTAAAAAAGCGGAGGTCAATGCATTTATTGACAAGGTTTTTACGGCGATAGAGAAGAAAAAGAATGAGGCGGAGGACGGGGAAAGGAAAGTGAAAGTTTTACTTACTGAAACAGAAAAAGCGAAAAATGAAGCCAAAATCGCACTGTTGGAAACAGAAAAAGCGAAACTCAAAGCAGATAGCGCTTTATATAAAGCAGAAAAAGCGAAAAATGAAGCCAAAGCAGCCTTGATAGAAACTCAAAAGGCAAAAGCCAAGGCTGATTCGGCGTTGCAAATAGAAAGAAAATTGACCTCGCTTTTTTATTTTTCAACAAATGGTGTAGCACCTATATTAGTTAAGAACATCTTTACATTTGGCATACATGATCTAAACCCGTTTACAGAAAAACCCGAAAGTATGGCGTACAAACATTTTTGGAAACAAAACCGAAGAGAATATCTTAATATATACGCATTCCCTTTCGTTTTTCGATACATTGATAGACAAGCAAATTTAATTGATAGCCTCGGTATTTGGGTACAAGCAGAACCGTTTTCTTCATTAAATACAGGATGGTTTTCTTCACCATTAAATTTTGCAAAGGTTACTGATGGAAAAGGAATTACATTTCTTTTAACCCCGGAAGGAGATATTTATAGATTTGATTATGAGAATTTTCAAGAGAACGAGATTTTAATATTGGATAATATAGGTTACCACCGATATTCATACGAAGCATTTGAAAGAAACTACATTTTAGAAAATTCTAAAAACGCACCAAATTTTATCAATAAGTATAAAAATTTAAAATTATTATATGTGAATGGGAGCAGTTATGATATTTCTGAAGTTTTTGAAAACAACCAAATGATCCATACTTTATTTCTAAAAGAGCTAGGTATTAGCGATGAACATAAAGAAATATTTGATTCGATTGGAAACCTGAAAAATTTGAAAAACTTAGACTTGAGTTCAAACAATATTTCTAAAATTGCTATACAGCTAGCGAATTTAAAAAAACTGCAAAAATTGAATCTTACGAACACCCCGATATCTGATTCTGAAATAGAAAACGCAAAAAAATTTCTGCCTAAAGGCTGTGAAGTTATACCTTTTTGAACCTGTTCATGCCATGCTGCAAGCATGCTCGCGCCCGGCCATGGCGGGTATGCCCTATCGCTAAGGCGTCGCCTCCTCAGTCAATTGCCGCCATTTTTGAGCGGACGAGACTTTCAAGCAACAGCAATCAGCGGTTTATGAACTCAACTCCGTGGAAACCAAAAAGAAAATCCAGGAATTGAACATGGTAATTCGGAAAAACAGCGATACTTGCCCAATTTTAAAATCTCAAAAATGATCAAAAACATACTCATTTTTTGTCTGCTGTTATTGTGCAGCAGCCAAGCCCAAGCCCAGTGCAATTACTATTCCTGCAAAATGGAATTGGCTCTAACAGCCCTGCAAGAAGGCAATTACAAATCTGCGCTCGACCATGCAAGGGGAGCGGAAAATTATGATGCCACTAAAAAAGCGGAGGTCAATGCATTTATTGATAAGGTTTTTGCGGCGATAGAAAAGAAAAAGGATGAGGCGGAGGCTGCACAGCGGCGAGCGGAGGCGGCGGATGCTGCGACCAAACAGGCCCTTGAACAGGTGCGGAGCGAGCAGGAAAAAACCGCTGCTGCCCTCGCTGAAACTAAAATTGCCCGTGCGCGTGCAGACAGTGCATTCATCAAAGTGCAGGCAGAACAGGAAAAAACTGCTGCTGCCCTCGCCCGAGCCGACAGCGCACTTACTCACGCCAACAAACTCATCAATGCCTTTTATTTTTATGATGACAAGTTTGCTTTGGCTTTTGGAAAAAAGGGGGGGGACAATGTTTTTTATTTCATCAACAAAGAAGGCGATGAAATTAAAAACTTGGGCAGATGGGAAAAAGCAGAGCAATTTGATTCGCGAACTGGCTTTGCCAAAGTAAAGAAAGATGGGGTAGAATACTTGCTGGGCACTAGGCAGTATCTTTCTAAGGTAGTGCGACCGAGGCCGGTAAAAAAAGACGGGGTAGAATACTTGCTGGGCACTTTGGAGGAAACATATCCGGTGGTTTATGATGCCGCCTTGCTTGGAGAAGGAATCATTGCATTAGATTTGTCTGAGAAAGAACTGACCAAAATTCCTGCAAAGGTTTTTAAACATACAGCATTGAAGGTTTTGATTTTACATTATAACAAACTCACTAATCTACCAGCCGAAATCGGAGGGTTGAAAAATTTGACGACGCTGGATTTGAGTTCTAATCAATTGAGCAGTTTACCAGCCGAAATCTGGGAATTGAAAAATTTGATGACGTTGGATTTGAGTGGGAATCCATTATTGAGCAGTTTGCCAGCCGAAATCGGAGGGTTGGAAAATTTGACGACGCTGGATTTGCGGCACAATCGATTGAGCAGTTTACCAGCCGAAATCGGGGAATTGAAAAATTTGACGACGCTGAATGTGAGTACAAATAAATTGAGCAGTTTACCAGCCGAAATCGGAGGGTTGAAAAATTTGACGATGCTGGATGTGAGTACAAATAAATTGAGCAGTTTGCCAGCCGAAATCGGAGGGTTGAAAAATTTGACGACGCTGGATTTGAGTTCTAATCAATTGAGCAGTTTGCCAGACGAAATCAGAGAATTGGAAAATTTGCACTACCTTTATTTAATGGGCAACCGAATCACGGAACCAGAACAAAAAAAAATCGAAAAACTACTACCCTATTGCATCATAAAATTCTAAAAAACTACCTGCTCGCGCCGTGTTGCACGAATTTTCAAAAATGCTCGCGCCTCGCTATACCGACTGTACCCTATCGTTGAGGTTCAGCCTCCTCGATCAAACCAATTACCGCCATTTTTAGACCGAGAAAAGCCGCAGCGTTTTGTGCTTGCTTGCAAATCTTAACGGAACTCCCCCCCCCCTACACTGCGTTATTGGCCCCATTCAAGCCATATTTCCAAAAAAACTGCTATGCCCACAAAATACATACTCCTCGTTGACCGCAACCCCTGGTGGCGCATTCGTATGTCGCTTGCCTTCAGGTCTGCCGGTTATATGTCCTATGTGGCCGATTCGGTGGATGATGTGCGCGCGATGACCAACGCAAGTGCGCTTTTTGGGGGCGACGATATTTCCAAATTTGAGGTAATTCTCATTGGCCCCAAGCCGGCAGGAACCGTCCATGGCCTTGTCGCCATGAACTTTGCGCTGGCGGGCAAAAAAGACGTTGTACAGGTGTCTATTCACAGTAATCACCCCGGTTTGGCCAAGGAAGCCGTCCAGGCAGCATTGTTGAATAAAAAAGATGAAACGGTGCGCACCCAATTCAGCCCTTTGGAATCCGATAAATTTGTAATCGTTTTGGAAAAGCCGGGGCGGGTGGAGGCATACCATGTCCGTGTCGTGCTTTGGTTTTGGCTTTGGAGGCAAAAATTTTACAAAAAAGACCTGCCTGCCGGCGTTTCCTCCTTCACCGTGCCTGATGCTTGGGTCAAACGCATTTGGCCTGCCCTGTTGGTGGTCAAAGTGGATGGGAAAACCAGGTTTGTTCAGTAAGAGCGTGGTTAGTGGTTGAAAACCGTGATTCCTTATATTTCGATCCGCAAGGACGGATAACACGAGCGCGAAAAGCGAAATATGGAAAAACGACGATTACAACCTACGAATATGATGACTATGGCCATTTGACCCGTGAAAACATGGAAATTGGATAAAAGCCACCTATTCAGGTACCTTATTCAAGACGCATAACTCAACCAGGTCCGTTTTTTATTATCCATAAAATAAAGAGTCTTTCAACTCAAGTTCAAAAAATGTCCCCGCAAAAAAATAAATACCATTACCTGCGTGAGCGCGAACATATCCGGCAAGACCCACGCCTGACAGGGCTTTGGGCATTGGGGAGCGACACGGTATCGTCGCTGCAAGAGCAGGTAGCCTGTATGTGGCCCAATGACCCTCTCGCCCGTCCGCAGGAAAAAAAGGCTATTGAGTTGCCTTTGCATTGGATATTGACGCAAAAAATGGAAATCGACACGGAGACTTGGAATCAATTGCCTTACCTGTGGGCAACTTGGAGCAAAAACACAGATGGCAATTCCTTGAAACAAATGGTAGATAACGCCCGTTTTTTGGATGTTATCTTAGGGCATGAAGTGGCTGTGCAATTTCACAAAGAAAGAAAGATTCAGAAGTGGCGGCAATGGGGGGCTTATAGAAATTTATTAAATCCTGAATATAAAAACGATCAACAGCTCAGAGGCATATTGCTGGCAGATTTGGTCCAATATACTCCCGCCCATCCTTTGCGTAATGTGCTGATGTACACCATACTTGATGCAAAATTGGAATGTTGGTGTAGCATGAATTCCAGTGGAATTGAATACCCGAATGGTTGGGGTACGGATGCTTCCTATCTTACAGTTTCCGAGCAAGAGGCACTGGTGCGTGAAACTGCGCGGTTCCTGGATTATGCCCTGCCAGTTTTGCACGAACGCTTCGGTTTGGATAAGGCTGTGGAAATCCTTTGCCATCCTTGTCAGGGCTTGCTCAATTACTGGTTTATGCGTAATGCACCTGAGGTAGCAAGGTCCGTCAAATTCATGTTTCAACCATTAAAAGGCATAATGAGTGTTGCACGCGTGAACGCCCGGATGCCGCTTAAACGACTACCGCTCCTATTGTTGCATAATTTTGGCACAGATAATTGCTGGTATGAAGATGCAGCCCATGTCTGCTTGGGCGGTACTTTGCGTGATTTGCCCTCCTTTCAGCGGGCAAACAGCCCTAAAAGGGTGCGCATTTCGCCGCGAGCGGCCCATATTCTGGGGCAAATGGATTCCTGCGGCGATTATCAAAGGGACCTTTACCGGGCGGTGTGCCTGGCGGTTTGGCCAGACGACCACACAGCAGACGTGGTGGCGCGGTATTACGACAATGCGGGGATGGGTAATTATAACGACCCTTTTATACGGGAACTGATGCTTTTTTTCGAACGAAACCAAGCCGAATTACGCGGCGCAAGGCTTTCCCATTTGATTGATTACATGGAAAACGAGCGGCGCAACCGTCGGGATTTTAGTCTAAAAGGCCGTTCCCTCGCCGCGATACTGCGCCGAATGGAAGCCTGGCACGAGGAACTTGGCCGTTTGAAAGAACTAAAATTCAAAGCAAATTCCTGGCTCTCGTGCGGTATTCAGCCATTTTATCAAGCAATCAACGAACAAGAAGCATACTTCATTAAAGAAATCAATACACAATACGATTTAATCGAAGAAGGTCGGGTAATGCGCCATTGTGTCGCCGGCTATATTGATGGCTGCATCGAGGCGAAACACTCCATTTGGTCGCTTTCCAAACAAATCCCTTCCGGCTCGGAACGCCTGATGACCATTCAAGTAAACCATCGCAAAACTATTGTGCAGGCTTGCGGCCCATACAATAGGCAACCCACGAAACAAGAGCGGCAATTGTTAAAAAACTGGGCAACTTTTGCCCAGTTGAAGTTGGACTATCGGTGACCCGCTCGTTCTTAGAAAAGCGTATAAAGCATCATCGGACTCTGCATGGCGTGACATGGCTCTTAAACGCGGCCACGTAGCCCATGCTCACGTCTCGGGCAACCAACGTAATCACTTCTTTCACAGCCTGCATTATTGCCTTAACCCTAATTACCAGTGCCAATTTAAACCCAAACTCGGATAGGCGAAGCCTTGATCGTCCCAGCTCCCGCCGTTGTTGTAGAACAAATTGATGCCTCCCTCCAGGGTTAAGCCGCTCCAAATCCTGAGTTCAGCCCCCAAAACGGCCGGAATATACCAGCTGCCCGATCGCGGAAAAGCATACTCCACGGTATTGCGGTTTTCAAAAGCGTAGTTGCCGAGCATAAACCCAGACTCCAAAAAAAGGCCAAATCGGTTGGACGATGCTTTTTGCACCGGGTGTAACGCATAATACCTTGCCCATATGCCCGCCATATAAAAGTTTTGGGTGGGTGTTTCAAAGTTGCGCGCCTTGATCAATCGCGCTTGAATCCCCGCGTATAGCTGTTTGGTGATGGAGACCCCAGCCCTGGCCCCGGCAAAATGCGCCACCTCATATTGGTTGTCGCGGTCGCCAACAAAATCTTCTTCAAACCCGTAATGGACGCCCAGCAGCAATCGATCCCCCCAGGCATGACTGGATTTTCCCTGAGCAAGAATGGTAAGGGGAAGCAGCAAAAGCACGGGCAGTAGAAACTTGATGCGCATAGGAAGATAATTTTTATGTTATATCTAGATGTTTTTGCCCAGGTTTGAGTTGCCTTAGCACAATAATTTACATACCGGTTTCTGCCGACTCCCTTGAAAAAGGCGCGTATGCCCATTTGTCTTCCAAGCTCTTCGTCTTTGCTTTAAGATCGGCGTTCTCTTTGACGAGTGCCTCGCAATCTTAACCGGACAATGTGTACCCTTTCAAACTCCCAAAATATACGGGGCTCACAGGTGAAAATACCTGATTTTAATAACAAGCATTTTTACTCTTGTCGATGCACATGGGCTGTCCGCACCTTTGTTGTATCAAATTCACCACTTTACAATCATTACAAAAGGATTATGAAAACCTACGGATACGATTACTGCTATGCTTTATCTATTGCAGAAGTCAATAAAATTCTGACGGCCGAAATGGCGGGAATGGACTTGGAAATCGCGTATTCCACGGTTGATCCGGATTCTGGCTCGACAATTAAGATTACGGGCAAACTGTCACCTTGGCAAATTGTGAAAGGGGGCAGCAACAAACTAATCAACTTTAACGTGCCGATTGCACAGGGTTTTCTGTCGCTCGAAGGAGGTGCCATTACGGGCAGCTACGACCTCTCGAATGTCACCGTGGAAGTACAGATGAACCTCGGTTGGATGGGGCCCGGGTCCCCACAAAGCGTCCATGGCAGCGGCAACCAGACGACCCTCGTTTTTTCGCCCACCAATGGCAGCGACCCTGATACCCCCGGTTATGTGGCAGCCATCAATTTGTTTGACCCCGACAAAAACCTGGACACCATCGCCACCGGCATATTGAAAAGCTTCATAGCCGCCGCTTTTTATGACAACAAGGACAAACTGCAATTTATTTTTAGCAATGTGAATCCCGCTCCACCAAACGTGTCCTCTTGGCTAAAACCCCTCCAATGGGACTATTTTTACACCCAAACCAACGTGGGTACCGATGTGCTGTGTTTTTTGTGCCTGTTGAGCAACAAGCCGTTCCCCATGCAGCCGGCTTTCGATTCGACGGCCTTGAGCGCAAATACCAATTCCGTGATTTTGATCTCACAAGAGATGTTTTTTGACAATGTGGTATTGCCCGCCGTAAAAAAGGCATTCCCAAGCGGCAGTTTTGCCAACAGCGTGTCCAATGAGGTTTGTAAAATCAGCAACAACGGCGATTTCAATGTGGGCACAGCAAAAGGCAGCATAACCGCCAACAGCTTTGCACTAACGACCAGCAACCAAGGCAATGGGCTGAGTATCAGCACTTCCGGCGGCGGCCCCTTAAAATTCTTTTTTGGATTGGGCAATCTGCCAAATGCTTCTTATAGTTGGAGCGTGGCCACCGTCAATCCATTGCGCTACAACAACGGCCTCATCTCTTTTGACAATGATCCCCAGCCCGTTTTGGCGCACAACCAAACCATCCACTGGTACGACTGGATTATACTGGTCGCATTGGGCATCACCAACATCGCCTCGTTGGTCTCCTTGATCGTTGATTCGGTCAACGACTTCTCGGATCAACTGCAAAATGTGGGCATTTCAAATGTCAACCAACAGGTACAAATCGCTTCCGGCGGTTCTGTAGTCAACCTGAAAACGCTCATCCAATGGTCAAGTGGCGGCGAAACTTATGTCGCCACAGATGCTGGCCTAAACGGCGCGTTCTACACGCACGGCAACCTATCCTGATACCCTTTTTCTTTCATACATCAATCTACCAAAATGTCAAATTTAGCTTCCGTCAACGTGGAGGACACTCCTCCTGTTATCCCCTCCCATCCGCATGCTGATACCTATAATTGGAACAGCGCGTTTGCAATCAACTTCACCAATGCCAATGCCGCTATTGCCAATAATTGGCCTTCCGTGAATGGTAATGCCAAAAACATTGCCCAGGCTGCTTCCGACGATCCGTCCTATAAGCTCAACGGCGTTTTTGGCCCCTGGCAACTCACCATGGGTGGTGATGGCAAAAACGTGCGGCTCGCCTGCCCGCTCGCCAGCGGCACCTACCACGCAGGATCCAAATCTTTTGACCTAAAAGGGGTTGGGGTCATCATTGAAGTCGGTATGGAATGGGTGCCCAACCCGGACCAATTTGCTTTTGTCATCGCTGACAGCGCGGTAGATGGCATCAAAGCAGATTTGAACAACAACTCCATTGATGCCAACCTGAAAGCTGCCTTTACCGCCAAGGGGGTGACCTTATCCGCCGCCGCCGCCGCTACGGTACAAAAACAGGGCTTGGAATGGTGGATTGTCGACGGCAAAAACAATTATTACCTCTTCTACCTGACAGACAAAGACAACAACGAATTTATCAACATCTATCAGTTCCAAAGCGCCTGGAAAAACAACCTGAATATTCTAAGTAAGGAAGTGGGCAACAACGAACCTGCCGTAAACGTCATCACCATCACCAACAATCCAACCACCGGGATTCCAGCAGATGTGTTACCCGGACTTTTTAGTGATTGGTTTAACAGCAATATTGGCAATTTTAACTATGTGTTTGCCGCACTCGATTTAAGCCCGGCGCTGTCGCAGTCGGATAAATACAAATGGATCAAGCCCACGGCCACCAGCTACGCCGTGACAGACATGGGTACGATGGACTCTAGTATTTTTGGGGTACTGACCATGGCGCTCAACAACCAGCCAGGAGACAACCACCAGGTTTCACCAAACGCCATTCCAGTTGGAAAAGACGCCAACGGGGCCAATGCCGGTTTCCTCATCAGCGGAACGATGTTCATGCAGCAAATGATGTTGCCAGGTGCCTGTGCCATTTTCAACGGCGCTGACCCATCCAGTTTCCTGATCTCCAACGACGGCCTTTCCGTGCAAAACACGATCGACATGGTTTTTGGAAAGTTTATGATGGATAACAATAACCAAGGTACCGTGCAAACCAGCAATTACCCCGCCTCTTTGGATGCAGGTACTATCCCGCAGGGTTTGATTGAAGATTTGAATGAGAATTTGAACATCTTCATCGATTCCAGTTACAAAGTCCAGGTCACCACCAAAGGCAGTCAGTGGTTGCTGACACAAGGCCAAAACAATGGTAGCAATGAATACATACTCAACATAGATACGACCGACAACACAAAAATCGACGTGTTTTTGGCCACAATCATGACCATTCCGAAAGGCCAGTTCAAAATGAGCCTGGTGGAAAGCTATGTAGAAATCGAGTTCATCGACATCAGTTATCCTTACAGCTCGGATTTTGATGTCCACGTCAACTACACCGAACAGGTAGAATTGACCCTCCAGCAAAAAAACGGCAAGAACATCTTCTGGTACAACCAGATTTTGAAAGACATGACCGTCACCGCCACCAAAACGAAATCTGCCATTACCCGGGAAATTGTGGAAGGTGCCGTCACCGGTGCCTTGGCCCTGATCGCCGTGCTCGGGCCCATCATTGAAGGCTTGTCGGCCAGTGCCGAAATTGGAGAGGTCACGGAAGAAGGGGGCAGTGCCATCATCGATGAGGAAAGTTTCCTTGAAAGTGAAATTGAAAACCCGGAAGAAACAGAGGAAAACGACCTGGACGCCGCCAATAATGCCGCAGATACCTCCAAAGGCCGGCTTACCAACATCAAAAATGCTTTCAACACCCCAAAATGGAAATTTGTGGGTGCCTTGGCGGGGCTAGCCGGGGCAGTTGCCGGTTTTGACCAAGCTATAGATGCCATTATCGAAAACGCCGCCAACAACAAATGGGAAAACGTGCCCGGTTTTGACGATTTCGCCAATCAGGTCATCGAACCCTACAGCTGGCCTGGCGTCAACGGTTATACCCTTAAAAGCGCTTGGCTCGCAGGGTCACTCCAGATAGGGCTGCAAACTAAATAATCTTAACACAAGGGGGTCATTCCTGTTTTGAAGCCCTACCATCGCTCAAAACCCGGAATGGCCTCTTTTTAAATACGCATTATCATGGATACCGGCACCGGCATAGCCGTAGCAACCTATGGGTGGGATACCGCTTTTGCGATCCCCGTACCAGATGTCAACAAAGCCATCGTCGACCACAAGTCTTCCCCAGCAAGTTTTTCCCACTCAGAATCTACCTTTCAGGTAAATGGGTTTTTTGGGGACTGGCAGATCACGCAAGGCGGCGACGGCAAGAACATCCGCATGTTGCTGCCCTTGCACAACGTTGTGTTGAAGTATACTTCCACGGGAAAGACTTTTAATTTCGACTCTGGCCAAGCCATCATCGAAGTGATGCTGCATTACATTCCCCATACTGGCCCAACCGCCGACGATGAAAGTGGCACTTTTCATGATTTGGTGGTAAAAACCCAGTCAAATTCTCCAGACGAACCCATTGTTTCCATGATTGAGATCAGCCTGTCCCCTACTCCGGGCACTGTCTCAAGTGCCCTCATTTCGGAAGCCATTACCAGTTGGTGCACGGCAAATCTAGGTGACTTCAACCACGTATTTACCGTGGTTAATCTCAATCGAATGGTAGACACCGGCCAGTGGAGTTTTGTGAATCCCAATTACACCAGCTATGCGTATTTAGACCTGGACACCCTCGACAAGAGCATTTTTGGGGTGCTTTGTATGACTGGCGACCGAACAGGGGATACGCTCTCCGAACAAATCAGCGTCTCTGCCATTCCCGGCACCAGCAAGGCCGGTTTTTTGGTCTCGCAAGCCCGAACACTGTATGACCTCGTTCGACCTGCCATCAAACAGCTCTATCCAGGACTAACGGACAGCAATTTCCTGATCAATCCGGACGGAAACAAGTTGTATTTGACGGACGGCACCAGCGTCGACCTCCCACCGGTGACGCAGAATGGAAATACCTACTACCCCAAACTGAACGGTTTAACGGTCGAGTCAAATGGCGAGGTCATTACCTTGACCAGCAACACGTCCACCGAAATCGTTACAGGCATTACCGCAACTTGCGTCGCCGTACACTGGTACACGATTACCCTGGGCACCTCCAACAATGGACAAACCTTGAAATTTGCTCAATACCAGACGCCTTCCATTACCCACAACATCGTACAATCGCCCGGCTCGCAACTGACCCAACTCCTCATCGAAATCATTTTGGCGGTTGTGCTGATTATATTGGGCATCCTGACCGACGGTGCCGCTTTTATCGTAGGCGGTATCGTGATCGGCCTGATCATGGGGGCCGACCAAATTGTGCCCGCCCTGATAGAAAAAGCCAACAAAGACGACTCCCCTTCCATCGACCTGCTACTGCTCAATGCCGTTAACCCCATCAAGTGGCCCAACAGCAGCACTTTTAAACTCGATTATGCCAGCATGAACGCTTCCTTGCAATTGGGAGGCGACCCCTTGTTTGTCTAACAACATTTTAAAATTTAACTTACTTTCAACCATGGAACAAGAAATTATCGATGTGCTCATCGCTTTTGATGCAGAAACCATTATTTCCAAATTCGGCACCAATACCAATGCGACTGCGCCCGTTCAGATCACCGACAACTCGCTCATTTTTATGATCACCAAACAAGCGGATGTAGTCAGTGGGAACGCCGGTAACGAACTGAACATCAAAGCCCAAACGCTGGATGTCATCCGCTGGCGGGAAACCTCCCTCAACATGGATGCGACTTACACGGGTATTCTATACAAGTTTGAAGCACCGGTAGGGGGCAACCTAGTCAGCACGCCCACCCCTTTGGAAATAGATGTCAACGTGCCCTTGCCCGACCCCAGCAACCCAACCGTCCCCAAAACCCAAGCCATCAAGGACTATTTCTGGCAATGCACCGTGCAAGAAGCTGGAAACGTCACCTATCATTTTAGTTTTATGGTGGTAGACCGACATGGCATAGTACAGGGCTACTTCTGGTGGGATCCATTTATCACCATCGCTGCTTAACCACATGGAACAGTCAATTATTGATATGCTTTTGGTGATCGATGCCGAAACAATTTTGGCCGCTTACCCTCCGGGTACGGCCGACAACCCGACTTCCATCGACCAGCCGCTGATTTTTATGCTCGTGCGCACCGATGCGGTAGTCTTTGGCCAAGCATCAAAGGAACTAAAAATAAAGGCCCAAACGGAAGATGTGCTCCGCTGGCGGCAAAACACGGCCTCCAGCAACAGCACTTATAGCGGCCTGTTGTACAAATTCCTTTGCTTGAAAGGCGACAACCTTATTTCACCCCCTAATCCCATACTGGCAACTGTTCAGACGCCTTTGCCCAACCCCGCCAACCCAACCGTGCCAGGCATACAAACCATCCAAAATTACTTTTGGGAAAGCACGGTACTGGCAGCAGGAAGCCTCACCTATGCCTTTTATTTTATGATTGTAGATCGGCACAACAACGTCAAAGGTTATTATTACTGGGATCCTTTTATCACCATCACCGCTTAAACATCCGGACATGAATATTCACAACAACATGCGCGCCGTGCAATTGCAAATGCGCCTTGACGAAAACCAACCGGCATTTGGCATGAATTTCCTTTCGGTAGACCCTGAAAACTTGCCGAATGTGGACGACAACGCCATCATTGCCCAGTTGGCAACAACTGACCCCACCAAGGCGGAAAAAGTCAAAGTGGTATTGGCCCAACTCATCGCCAACAATGAGCCATTTTTCCAATGGTTGGAAACTGCACCGGAGCATACAATCCTATTCGTAAAAGATCCGGTCGCCGCCATTAAGCAGGCACTGCCCAATTTGGATCTTTCGGGCCTGGCGGAGTAATGCCAAATTATGATTTGAAAAATCTCCCCCCCCTTTCAAACAGGATACGAAATCAAACCTCTATCTTTCGGCTCACAGCAAAATCCAATGATTAAAACTGTAAGCCCCCTATAGCAGAAAGCACTCCTTATCCGGCATAATGCGGGTTTGTAGTGCTTTCTGCTATAGGCAAAACGCAACGAACGACTAAGTAAAACCCGCATTGCGATTTTATACTTAGTTGTTCGTTGCGGGAGTGCAATAGTTACCTGAAATAAAAATCAAGAGCAAATCAATGTCAAATTTTATCAAATCTGTATCTTTTAGTGGGTTAGGAAAATCCAAATTAAATCAAAGAAAAATTACATTTTCTTTCCCTAACGACATTAATAAAAATACACTTACTATTTTGTGTGGAAAAAACAGAACGGGGAAATCTTACATTTTACACCATATTAATAAGTGTGTTTCCAAACACAATAAAAACATTGAATTTGGCAACCAATATACAGGTCAAGAGATACAAGATGATGATATAGCGATAGAAATAGTGAATTTAGCCGAAAAGATCAATGATTTTTTTCTTATAAATAACATAAACCATCTTTCCAAAATTGCAACGACCATTTCAATTTCAAAAAACACTAAATTTAAAAAGAGGGGCCATCCTAGTCAACGAACTGGCGGAAACAATGAAATTCCATTTAAAATATACCTTGACGATTTTGCGAAGGAGTCAATCTCCTATATAAGTGGTTGTTTTGACAAACAGTTTGATAATGATAAATGGGAGGAGGACGAAGACAATTATCGAATTGGACTAGCTTCTTCTTTTGAAAAAAATATTTTATATAAATTAAATGAAAAGGATGATTTAGTTTCTTTTTTTTATGCTGCAACCGGCGGGTATTTATATATTAATAATAATAAAAGTAACGAAGGTTGCACCTTTGATATTTATCTTGTTTATAGCGAAAATATAATTTCACATTACAATAACTGGAGCGATGGCCAGAAAATATTATTTATTTGCTTGGTAATAATCAAATATTCTAAACCTAAGATATTTCTATTTGATGAAATTGAAAACCATTTACACCCGGAGTTTATCTCAATACTTTTAGAATACCTTAAAAGTAATGTTCCTCAAACTATTATTACAACCCATCACCCTCACATCATATTTTCAAACCATGTTGACAGTGTTTGGTATCTAGAATTAGAAAATCCACAAAACGATCTTCCTGAAAAACTAAATAGAATAGACAAGAACTTAATAAAACCTCCAGTAAGAAAGGCGATTGAATTGGAAAAAAATTATGACAAATTAGTTTCAACTTATAAACTTTTTGACAATTACGACAACCAACTTATTCGACTCTCATCTTCAACAATAAGTGATCTTAACGAAAAAATTGTTGAAATATTTACTAAGTTGTTTTATTATGAAGTAATACCAAGTAACCCCAAAAAGAAAAACGACCTGCAAGTTGATGGATTACTAAAGCATTTAATTGAAAAAATTGAAAAAGACAGAGAAATTCAAGTGCTGGAAATAGGAGCTGGCAAGGGACGCATATTACTTGACCTTGCAAAGCTCGAAAAGGAACCATTAGCAAGAAATGTAGTATGGAATTTGTATGAGCCTTTTGAAAATGTAAGGCTAGAATTGGAAAAAACTATAAGTAGCCTGCGAGGCAAGTATAAAATTAACATTTTGTCTGAAATTGAAAAATCTAATAAATTTGACTTAATATTTGTAGCAAACGTAATACACGAACTAAATCCTATTGATTTATCAAATGTCATTCATACTATTCAGGGGGCAATAAAGAATGATGGAGAATTAATTATTATAGAACTATTTCCGTTATTGTCACCTGAGAAATTATCAGTTCCATATAAATCTGAAGAATTATTATATCTTTTTAGATTACTTTCTTGGAGGGGAAAGGTAGAGAAAATTAATTTCAAGTATGCAAGCATTGAAGCGTATTGGCTTTGCCTTCATCCAAATTGGAATACCGCTGCCTTGAGTCAAACAGAAATACTAAAAATTATAAGCAAATATTGGAGAAACGAACTCCTAAAAACACGATGTCAAGATTATAATGGAAAGAGGCGATTAAAAGGCACAGAAGAAATAGTTGAAATAATGTGCGAGCTTACAAGTATTGCAAGTATTTCCTGTTATGACAGTGGTGAATGGAAATCATTCAACAATAATTCTCCAGAAGATGGAAATAATATCATTATCAAGGAAACAAAGGACTTGATTTCCAAAGGTAAAGTTGAACAATCACTATCTCATGCAATTCAAATATTTGAGCAGGAAGGATATAGTATAAAAGATTTAATATTGCTTCAATGCAGATATTATATAAATAAAAGCCGACGCCTTTTAGGTCTGGAATATGAAGAGAATTTTGAAATAAAGATATCTGATTCACTTTTAGAAATTATAAATCAAAATAAACACAGGTAACTACGCACTACTTTTCATGGCCGGCTAAGCGCGGCCACGCAAGCAGCGCTCACGTTCTCTTTAATAAAAAATTAAAAATCATAAATAAATAGAACATGAACCATTTTACTTCATTGGTGGAAAAATACGAAATTTCTTTTCTTGTATCTAAATACAAGGATAATGGTGTTTGGGTACTATATAATTGGTTGGATACACAAAATATAAAAATTGAAGATACTAACCATCCTCTTTATCAAATTTTAGAAGCAAGTGAACCTAAATTTGATAAATTTTTTCTCAATGAAAATTCTTCTGATTTTGACTATCTAATTGAAAACAAATTTATTGTCAATAGTCAAGACGATATTAGAAAAATTGTAGAAGAAAAATATGCTGAAACTAATACTCCAAATAAATTAGAACTAATTTTAATGGTTGCTAATGAAGCGTGCAATTTTGATTGCGTTTATTGCTATGAAGACCATAGCCAAAAAGATAGAATGGGAAGTTACGAAAAACAAGTTTTAACCAAATTTATAGAAAAACTAAGTCTTAATGAAATTGGAATTGATTATTTTGGAGGAGAGCCCCTGTTAAATAAAGAGTTTATTTTGTCATTTAACAGTATCATATTAGACTATGCCAATCAGAATAATATTCGTTTTACATCTTCAATGACAACAAATGGATATTTGTTAAATAAAGAGTTATTTGAAAAGTTTTTAGACTTAAAAATAACAAATTATCAAGTCACATTAGACGGAAATCGTGAAGACCATGATGTACTTAGACCCTTAGTTAATGGCAAAGGTACATTTGACAAAATCTATAAAAATTTAGTTGAAATTTCTAAACTAGATAAAAAAAAGCACTTTTCCATTACAATTAGGATTAATTTTAATCACATTACAGCAACGAAATCAAAAAGAGAGCAGTTCCTGTTAAGTTTAAAGAATGACTTTGGTGGAGATAATAGATTTTTAATACATCCACATCCGATTGGAAATTGGAAAAATGAAACAGATACTAACGGTTTTTATATGGACAGACAAATAGCAAGTGAAATTGAAAAAGAGTATGAAGAAGAAGTGAAGTCTCTTGGGTTTAATCCATTTAGTATCGTAAATTATAGCGGTATAGACTCTAACTCTTGCTATGCAGATAAAAAAAATAATCTTGTTGTGTTTCCAGTGTCAACTTGTTCCGAGAAAAAAAACCTAAAAGTACAAAAATGTACTGTTGCACTGAAAAACCCTGCAAACACATCGGGCTACATTTCACCCGAAGGCGAACTTGTTAAAAACAGTAATTGGGGCGTATGGGTAAAAAATACCCCATTCAAAAAAGAAGGTTGTAAAAGTTGTTTTTTTGTTTTAAACTGTTATGGTAGTTCATGCCCACTTAATACGTTACTATTCAATGAAGTGATATGTCCACAAGAAAAACATCAAGAAATTGATTTAGTAAAACGCATAGTTAGCTATATTGATACGGATTAATTATTTTTTTCATTTTTAAATTTTTATTTCATGCAAAACGTTATTGAAAATGTTGCCCAGCCAAAGGTCGAGGTTACACCGATGACCATAGGTAAGAAACTGTTTGAAACAACAGTTATCAAGTCTAATTCTGAAAATGACGTGGTTCGTACCCGTTTGAAAAAAGGCGATTGCTGCAAATAAATTTTGCAATATTGCGGACTTGATTAAAAACATTCCTATCAGTTTCATTAAAGAGACTGATAGGGTGTTTTTCTAAAAAAAGAGAAATACAGAGAACAATGCACCCCGTTTGCGGCAAGGCTCCCTCGCTGGCATCGAGGCTCTTTCGCCCCAGAACCACTAAACCCAAATATAAAAACAGATGCGCTAGCGCGTGGCTTCAGGCCGCGTGTTGCTTATCCGCGCCGGCTGTGCCGGCAAACATACAGTACAATCCTCGCTGGCGCGGAGGCGGCCTAAACCTGCCGGCACTATGGCCTTCCTTCCATAACCACAAAACCCAAACATAAAACCACATGCCCTAGCGCGTCGACTGCCCCGCCCGCTGCTTATTCCCCCACTTACCCCTACCTTTCGCAAAAAGTAAAAATGAACCAAGTCATTATAGTAGCAGGCGCCACCGGAAACCTAGGCGGAAAAATCGTTCAGGCATTAATAAAACGAGGCGCCGTGGTGCGGGCGATGGTGCGAACGGGTACGAAACGGGAGCGCATTCAATCCCTGGAAAAGCAAGGGGCGCAGGTTTTTGAAGTGGATATGAAAGACCAGGCGGCGGTTGCGCGGGTTTGTTCTGGCGCCGATTGTGTTGTCTCAGCCCTGGCGGGCTTGGAAGAAACGATTCTGGGAACACAAAAAATACTTCTGGATGCAGCCGTGGAATCCCGGGTGGCCAGATTCATCCCAAGCGATTATTCCATCGATTTCAGTGACCTGGTAGCGGGCACGAACCGGAACCTGGACCTCCGCAGAACCTTTCATACGTACCTGGACCGGGCGCCTATCCGGGCCAGCAGTATTTTTAACGGTCCTTTTATGGATTTATTGACCGGTGAAATGCCGCTTATTCTGTTCAAACGCCATCGCATCCTGTACTGGGGCAAACCAGATTTGGTCATGGATTTCACCAGCACGGAAGATGTGGCGGCATTTACGGCACATGTGGCGCTGGATAAAGAAGCGCCAAGGCGGCTCCGGATTGCGGGCGACCGGAAAAGCGCACAACAACTGGTAGCAGTGATGGACAGCCTGAACGGTCATCCATTTAAATTGATCCGGGCGGGCAGCATCGGCCTGCTCGATATGCTGATTAAAATGGCCCGGTTTTTCGCGCCCGGCCGGAACGAGTTGTATCCAGCCTGGCAGGGTATGCAATACATGCGCGATATGATGGAGGGCCGCGTTGTTATTGACAACTATGACAACAACCGTTATGCGGACATGCAATGGACCACGATAAAATCATACTTGAGTAAAAACCGGGAGTAACGAAGGTTTCTTACAGTGGCCGAGGGGCTATCTGAAAACAACCGGGCGCTCCACCAACCCGGCAGAGCGCCCTTTCTTTTCACCTATTACCCATCACTACGCCACAGCCGCGGCCACCGACTCCGACCACGCGCTGTGTCGCGCCTTCGTCCCCAGCACCCGAATCCGGATTTTCAGATCACGGCCGGCGGGCAGGTTGTTCACCGTGAAAGTGCGGCGGTTGCTGTAGGTGCCGTTGGTCCAGGTGGCG
>JAKQJQ010000254.1 GCA_029561105.1 Bacteroidota bacterium | reverse complement strand
TTGAGCGGATTTTTCTGCAAATCCCAAATCAAATCCTGTCCGGCAATAATGTTTTCGAGGCCCAACGATTGGTCTTCCCAGGTTTGACCGCCGTCAATCGATTTGAAAACCCGGGTGGCTTTGGCGATAAAAATCACGTTCGAGTTGGTTGAAAGAATTGCGATGCCCGTAACCACACCTTCGCCAAATTCATTGATTTGAGGCGTGATGATATCGGTCACGATGACGTTGCTCGTGTCGGTGATATCGAGCTTGTACACCGATCCACCTTCGCCAGAGCGCATCGACACAAAAATGATATTGCTGTTGTTGGGGTCTACGGTAAGTTCCTGGATGTCATCGGCGAAAGCCTGCATTATATTGGTGGTGGTCGCGCCGTAGTCGGTGCTTACATTGAGCCAACCGCCAAAGAATCCCATCGACGCATAGGTAAAGACGCGTCCGGGAATCGTTTTGTCGGCTACGATATAATTGCGTTTAGGGTTGAACGAATTTGGCGATTCGATGTCATATTCGGACGTGATTCCATTGGTAATATTCTTGTGCAAACGTCCGCCGTTGCTTCCGTAATACAAATGCGTGTTGTCACTCTCGCGCGCAATAGACGTAGAAATGATGTTGTAGAACGGCGCCTTCATTTGTGTAATTGTAGCCCCGCCATCGGTAGAGAATTGCGGGAATAAATCGGTGCTGATGGCTATTTCATTCGTGTTCGATGGATTGTACGAAGCATTGAGCCCGTAGTAATAGTCCATCGAAAGGCCTACCGGATAAACGATGGTGGTCCAGGTGGCGCCGCCATCTATGGTGCGTACGATTTCATTTTCCTCGAGTACGATGATTTTGTTGGTGTCTGTGGTGCTGAATACAATTTTGGTGATGTTGTTGAGCGTTTCGTCGGTCCAGCCGATGGCTACCGTGTTCCAGGTGTTGCCGCCGTCGGCCGAGCGGAACAGGTTTTCGGGATGGATACCAAAGCCAATACTCGAACCCAATAATACATCATCAGGATTCGACGGGTTGAAAGCAATCGCCTCGAGGGTAACGCCGGGGAGGCTTTCTGTAAAAGTAGCGCCCAAATCTGTCGATTTCCATAAGCCGCCATCGATATCCGAATCGCCGTTGCCGCGCATCAGGAAAAAAGTCTCATTGCTCGTTGGGCTGATCGCCACATTGTTGAGGAACACATTGTCGTGGTCTACGGTATAATAGATTTCTGTCCAGGTTGCGCCGCCGTCGATGGTATAGAAGGTTTTGCCCTGATTGCTCAATCCTACAGAAAACCCGGTGTCTACGAGCATGACATTGGCGTCGCTTGCAGAAATCCAATACGAACTCAGGTAGCTCGCTCCGGCATCGGGCACACCGTTTTCGGGTACGGTAAAAGAGGCGACAAGCGCAGCCGTTTCTATATCGAACACATGGATTTGGTCGCGTGTAGAAAACGTAAGCTTGCTCGTTCCGTAAAGGCGCAAATTGTCGAGAAAATCGGTGCCCGGATACGAATACAATAAAGTCCAGGTGGCGCCATTGTCTTTAGAAACGACCAAATGGTTGCCTTGCGTCGCGGCGTACAACGTGCCTGCAGCCATGGCGTCGTAAGTCACATCTTCGAGTTTGCCAAAATTGGCCGATGCCTCAAAGCTCACCTGTGATTGGCCCGAATAACCAAATGCAAGCAATAAAGCCAGTAGTGTAATCTTCTTCATTTTTAGGTGGTTTTTAGTTTCCTAAATTTTCAGAAAAATTGCGCGCCTGGCCAAAAATCCAACTGGACAAAGTGTGACAATCTGGTGACAAACCGTGATTTTACAACGAAGCGAGGTAATCGTAAAGATTGATATTATCTGGTAGTTCCATTTTGGCAGAAATCCTTTCCTTGCGTTTGCGGCAGGCTTCGGCGGTGACGTTGAGCATCGATGCGATTTCCTTGGTGCTCAAATTCATGTAGATGTAGGAGAGGAACCGGATGTCATTGGCCGTAAGATTTGGATGTTTGTGTTTTAAAGTATTCAAAAACCCTTGATTCACTTCCTCGAAATGCGTGATGAAACTGTCCCATTCGCCATCCGACTTGAGATGTCCCTTAAGCGCGTGGATGTGATTGACGAGTGTGGCGTCCTTGGCCAGTTGTGGCGTTTGGCTTAGTTCGGTAAGTACCTGCTCAATCATTTCGTTTCGTCCAGAAAGGTAAAGTGCCTTGGCCGACAGTTTGCGGTTGCGCGATTCAAGTTCATTCTTAAGCCGCTCCTGTTCTAGTAGCGCGATGGCTTGCTTCTCGTTGAATTGTTGTTCGAGCAATAAGTTGTCGCTTTGTTTCTTGTCGAGTTCGAGTTTGAGGATTCGTTCGTTGCGCTCGGCGATAATTTTCTTTTGCTTGTGCTTGATTGAGATGTTGCGTAAAGTCCAAACCACAAATAACACAACTATAATAATAATGGCGATGATTGAATAGAAGATTTTACGTTCACTCGCCATTTTGGCCTCATTGAGTTTGATTTCGTTCCTGTAGTTCTGAATTTCGAACTTTACCTTGCTGTTCTCGAAGAGTTTCCCGTCCTTGATTTTGTGGATGGCGATATTGGCTTTCAATACCGAGTCTTTGAACCGCAGCGCCGCGTCAAAATCCTGTTGCTTGGCGTTGATTTCGGAGAGCAGTTCAAAAATGGTGATTTTGGTTTCGAGATCGGGTTGGCGCGTGAACGTTTGCTGTGCGAAAGATTCGGCCTGTGCGAGGTTGTTTTGCTTGAGATACGATTTGGCGATGATGGTGAGCAATGAAATTCCGGTATCATTGAAATCCAGATCTTTGGTGGTTTTGAGCAAAACCGAAGCGTTTTCCCTTGCCTGTTGGGACTTCCCGGTATTGAGGTCGCAGTCGGCCAAGCCGATTTTTGCCAATACAATGAATTGTGGTTGGCTCGGCATCAGCGGAATCGATTCTTCGAAATACCTGCGCGCGAGTTTGTAATTGCCGGTTTCGCTGGCCACATTCCCTAGGTTCATCGCGTACAAACCGAGTTTGATAGGGTCTTTATTGGCCTTGGCAATCGCGTAGGCTTTGCCAAAATACTCGTTGGCCTTCTCGTAGTTTTTTTCTTTTGAGTACAAGATGGCGATGTTGTTGAGTACCGTCATCTCGTATTTCGGGTCGAGTTCCCGAAGCGCAATCGTATAGGCTTCGAGGTAATGGTTGAGCGCCTCGCCATATTCGAGCAACCCGTAGTAATTGGCGCCGATATTATTGATGGCCAGGAATTGCTGGGTATACCAACGGTTCTTTTCGGCGATGACGCGTGCCTGGGTCAGTAATTCGAGCGATTTGATATTTTCATTGCGATTCATCGCATCGATGCCCTCGCGAATGAGTTGGTCGCAACGATCGGTTGGCGCCGCCTGAGCCATAAGTACAACAAAAAAACACAGCGACAAACAGTACGATACAAGGCTATTGGGACGATTGCTAGAAAACATCAAGGTGTTGTTTAAATGGAAACGTAAATGTAGGCAAAAAAAAACAGCGCTTTCCCCAATCGAGAAAAGCGCTGTTTTGTATCACTTTTAAAGTTTTAAGCTTTGATTTTGCCCGAAGCCTCGAGGTTTCGTTCAATCTGGTGGCCCGGTCGAGACCATTTTGGTTTTTCACCCAAGGCAGCAAATTGAGAATCTGCGGCTTCAACGGTTTGTGGTTGCATGAGTTTGATGAACGGTTTCTGCGGTACGAGCCCAAGCATTTCAAACATCTTCATGTCGTCGTTCACATCCGGGTTGGGTGTAGTGAGGAGTTTGTCACCTGCAAAAATCGAGTTGGCTCCGGCAAAGAAACACATGGCCTGGCCTTCGCGGCTCATATTCATCCGTCCGGCAGAAAGGCGAACTTGGGTTTCGGGCATTACAATCCTTGTCGTAGCGACCATGCGGATCATTTCCCAGATTTCTACAGGTTTTTCGTCTTCCATCGGTGTGCCTTCTACGGCTACAAGTGCGTTGATCGGCACCGATTCGGGTTGTGGGTCTAGAGTTGCCAACGCCACGAGCATTCCGGCACGGTCTTCAATCGATTCGCCCATGCCAATGATACCGCCGCTGCAAACCGTGACGTTGGTTTTGCGTACGTTCTCAATGGTTTGGATGCGGTCTTCAAACCCGCGCGTAGAAATCACTTCCTTATAATATTCTTCTGAAGTATCTAAATTGTGGTTGTAGGCGTAGAGCCCGGCTTCGGCAAGGCGTTGCGCTTGGTTTTCGGTGATCATTCCCAAGGTACAGCAAACTTCCATATCGAGTTTGTTAATGGTACGTACCATTTCCAAAACCTGATCAAACTCAGGACCGTCTTTTACATTTCGCCAGGCAGCGCCCATGCAAACGCGTGAAGAACCGCTAGATTTGGCGCGCAAAGCCTGTGCTTTGACTTGTTGTACCGACATCAAATCGTTACCGGTAATAACGGTATGGTAACGTGCTGCTTGCGGGCAATAGCCGCAATCTTCCGGGCAGCCTCCGGTTTTGATGGAAAGTAACGTAGACACCTGTACCACATTGGGATCGTGGTGTTGGCGGTGAATGGTGGCCGCTTCAAAAAGCAGGTCCATCATAGGTTTGTTGTATATCTCGAGAATTTCGGCTTTGGTCCAGTTGTGTTTGGTACTGCTCATGGTCGTGCTTTTATTTGCTTCAAAAGTAGCAAATTCAACCGAAGTAAAAAACAAAAAAATCCCGCTGCGGGAAAGATTCACAAAGCGGGATTTACAATTGAATTTTGTGTTTAGTCTACTTTGTTGATGACTTCTACTTTGTTTTTCCAGTATTGCATCAAACTAAAGGAAACCACCAGCGAAGCGGCCACCGATTCAAACAGTAAACCAATGCAGTATTGTTGAATGGTGAGTTCTCCTCCACCAAAAATAAAACTTTCTGAAAGATTTTTCAAATAGGACTCACCACCTTTAAATTCAATAAAGGCCAGCAAACTCGCTATACTTAAGACCGCACCAATCATTGAGGTCAGGATTGCCGAAACGAAGTTGGTATTGTAACCGCGAATGCCATCGGCGTGGTTTTGGGTCAGTGTTCTGTTTACACCGTAAATCACAAATACGATGTTGAATATCCTTAAAATAAATTGGTCAGACAATCCCATATATTGCAGGATCAGGAAATAGATACCAATTCCAAGAAAGATAATGAATCCGTTGGCAAGTTCTCTCGAATATTTCATAATAATAAGTTTTAGGATTATCACAAATGCATTGCGATAAAAATTAGACAATCGCGACCTGAAGTTTTGTGGCAGAAATAATACTCTAAATTTAGGGTATAATAGATTGACCGACTTATAAATAAGAAAGAATTTAATACAACTTAAACAAGAAAGAAGAAAGCGCTTACGGTTTTAAATTATTAGCAATGAAATTGTTAGACCAATTTCGGTCGAATTCGATTTGACGTTTGAGCGTGTCGAGGTCTTCGAATTTTTGCTCATCGCGAATGTATGCAAGAAAAGAAACCTGAAGATTTTTTCCGTAAAGGTCGCCTTCAAAATCCAGGTAATACACTTCTATCGAGAGCTTGTTGTCATCGGTGACGGTAGGGTTTGTACCGATGCTCATCATGCCATAAACGTTTTTCCCGTTGATTGTCGATGCTACAACATAAATGCCTTTTTTGGGAATCAGTTTGTAATTGGCACCGATTTCAATATTGGCTGTGGGGAAACCAATCGTGCGGCCCAGCTGTTTGCCCTTCACTACAGTCCCTGTCAGGAAATAGTCATAACCCAGATAGTCATTGGCCAGGCTGATGTTGCCGTGTTCGAGCGCCGTACGGATTTTAGTAGAACTGATAGACACCGCATCGATTTCCTGGGCAGAAATCTGCTCGACTTCAAAATCGTATTGTTGGCCAAAGACAATCAGATCGTTGATATCGGCGGTACGATTTCGGCCAAAGCGATGGTCGTGGCCGATAACAATCTTGCCGATGTTGAGACGGTCTACGAGAATTTCCTGTACGAATTCCTCGGCAGTAAGTCTGGAAAAAGCTTTGTCAAACGAGTGGATGATAAGGTTGTCTAATCCAGTCTTGGCCAGCAAAAGCGTTCGTTCCTCGATGGTGTTGATCAACCTGATTTCTGATTGCTCCTGCAGCACCATGCGCGGATGAGGGAAAAAAGTCAAAACCACGCTTTCTAAATCGCCAGTATTGGCGTGCTGGGTTAGTTTTTCGATGATTTTCTGGTGGCCCAGGTGCACGCCGTCAAAAGTGCCAAGCGTGACTACGGTTTTTTTGTTGGACTGGAACTCAGAAATGGATTGAAAAATCTTCAAAGCAGTATTTTTAACTCTTGCAAATTTAGAATTTCAAACGGATATTCAAACCATCGCGTTGGGACTTTGTCGTTAGGCAATCGGGTTTTATTTTTGATGATTTGTCAAGTTTGCCGATCAAATTGGCGACATTCTTTCTAAATGTTGTTAAATCAACACCTCATTTGCTAAAAATTGAAAAATAATAGTATTTTTGCGCCCTATCAAAACTATAAAAAATGAAAAAATTATTACTGTTTTTGGCGATTGTGCTTTCTTTTGCACAATTGTCTGCTCAAAAAAGCGGCATGTGGAGCAGGGCTTCGGTGGCTCAAATACCGCAATCAGCAAAGATCAGGACTACTGATTATTCTGAAAGGGAGCAATTTTACCAGATGAATGTCAATCAGTTGAGACAAGCCTTAGCCAATGTCAATGATCGCTCTTCGGGATTGGCAGGCGTTGAAGTTTCATTCCCGAATATCGAAGGCCAAATAGAGCGGTTCATGGTTTGGGAAAATTCTAATTTTGCGCCAGAATTGCAAGCAAGATTTCCTGAGATCAGGGCGTATGTTGGGCACAGCCTTGCAGACAGAAGCGCAACCATCAATTTTAGTTTGTCGCCACTTGGTGTACAAACGATGGTGTTAAGGGCTGACAATAACTCAGAGTTTATCGAGTCGTACACCAAAGACCGTTCGGTTTATGTATTGTTTGATTCGAAAACCAGGATGGCCAATCGTTTGCCTTTCAAGTGTGCTACTGTTGATCAAAGATTGGTACAAGACATCGCAACAGATGGTAACGTCCTGAATCGTTCTAACGACCAAACCTACAAAACCATGCGTTTAGCACTATCTGTTGTGGGCGAGTATACCCAATATTTCGGTGGGACCGTTGCGGGTGCCATGGCCGGAATGAATGCTTCTATGACCAGGGTGAATGGCGTACTTGAAAAAGATGTGGCCTTACACCTTAATATGATTCCAAACAATGACCTTTTGGTGTATACCAATCCAAATACCGACCCATACTCAGCCGCGGGACCGGGATCAGGCGGTGCCTGGAATGCTGAGGTACAAAGCACCATCACTTCAGTGATTGGTGAAGCCAATTATGACATTGGACACTTATTTGGAGCCGGCGGAGGTGGTGGAAACGCTGGTTGCATCGGTTGCGTTTGCGTCAGCCCAACTGCTCAAGTACCGCTCGGAAAAGGAAGCGCATTTACATCTCCGGCCGATGCAATTCCTGCGGGAGACAATTATGATATCGACTACGTAGTACATGAAATGGGGCACCAATTGGGCGCGACGCACACCTTTTCGAATGAAACGGAGTCGTCCAGCTCAAATGTAGAGCCAGGCAGCGGGTCTACTATTATGGGTTACGCGGGAATTGTAGTTCCTGCTAACCTGAACGTACAAGCGCACTCAGACGCTTATTATGTTTACAAAAGCATCCAACAGATCCAGACCAATCTGGCAAGCAAAACATGTCCGGTGAGCGTTACGGTAAACAATACGGCGCCAACTGTTTCTGCCGGGGCAGATTTTACCGTCCCTAAAGGCACCGCTTTTATCTTAAAAGGAGTGGTTTCTGATGCACAAGGTGACGCACTCACTTATTGCTGGGAGCAAAACAACAATGCGCCTGGTTCGCAATCGGGAGCAAACAGTATTTGTTATGCTACCAAAACGACGGGTCCAAACTATAGGTCTTTCTCGCCAACAACCACGCCCAATCGTTATATGCCAGCTTTGTCTAAGGTTTTGGCAGGAACACTTACCACAACCTGGGAATCGGTTAACACTACTCAAAGAACTTCAAGATATACCTTGACTGTGAGGGACAATAATGTTACCGGACAGCAAACCAATACCGATGAAGTACTGGTTACAACAAGTGGAACAATCGGACCGTTCGCCTTAACCTCGCAGAGTGCCACGACATCTTGGAATGTCGGCGAAACCCAGACCATCGCTTGGGATGTCAACAATACCAATACTTTGCCAGGTTCTGCCAACGTTAATATTAAATTGTCGACCGATGGCGGTTTGACTTTCCCATACATCCTGGCTGCCGATACGCCAAACGACGGTAGCGAAGTTATTACTGTTCCCGAAGTATCACCATCATTAACCTGCAGACTTTTGATTGAACCAACCGGGAATGTCTTTTATGCGGTGAACGCTGCGCCGTTTTACATCGGTTATACAATAGTGACCAATTGCAACACGTACACATTCAACACGCCATTCGCTATTCCTAACGGTTCTAATAGTTATACGGTAAAAAGCATTAATGTTCCAACGGGAGGTATTATCAGTGACGTTAATATCACAGTGAATGCCACACATCCAAACCTTCAAAACCTTACTATTGCTGTGATTAGGCCAAATGGAGGAACGCTACAACCATTGTTCGCGCAACAATGTGCCGGAAACGCCGACATGAATGTAACTTTTGACCAACAAGGAGGCACTTTCACGTGTGCAAGCCCAACCGCCGGAACTTACGCACCTCCAACAGTGACCAACATGAATACCGCATTCAACGGTTTCAACCCAGTAGGGAACTGGCAATTTGGATTCAAGGACACAGTTGCGGGTGCCGATGCGGGAACTGTCAACTCTATCTCCCTTGAAGTTTGTTCTCAGACTACAATTTTAAGCACACAAGATTTTGGTTTCGAAGGATTTGCCTTGTACCCAAACCCAAGCAACGGTACTTTTAAAGTTCAATTCAATTCGCATGCTTCGGGTAAAGTAAACGTTGCGGTGCACGACATGAGCGGCAGACGAATTTTTGACAGATCGTATGCCAACTCGGGATTGTTTGCAGAAGATATCCAATTGGGCAATGCGCAGGCAGGAGTATATTTGGTATCGGTTACAGACGGAGCCAAAAAAATTGTCAAGCGAATTGTAATCCAATAGTTTACAATTCACAAATATTTAAAGCGTCTCTTTTCGGGACGCTTTTTTTATTAACTTTACTGTCCTAATAACCAATCTCCTATTGACTATGAAAAAATTGTTACTCTTACTTGTTGCCTTTTTAATGACGTTGGGCGCGTTTGCCCAACAGCCGATTTGGCAAAAAATCAAACCCGAACAGGTAGCTTCAGAAAAACTGCACCGAGATTCCAATCCTACCAAATTCTTAGTATATGCGCTCAATATGGATGCGCTT
>JAKQJQ010000253.1 GCA_029561105.1 Bacteroidota bacterium | reverse complement strand
GTTACACGCCGCAGGTTTGTCGCCCGCCATTGCTAAAGTGTTGTCACTTGAGCAGGGTCAGACTGATAAGCTTTGTGAGCTGTCAGAGCGCGAATTACTCAAGCTGGTCTTTGAAGTGTTTGGCGATGAGGAGGTACTGATGCGCTACCAAGAAGCGCGGCATCACCAAGAGCAAACCACGCGCGAGCTGCAAGACACAGAAAATAACTTAAAGGCGCAAGAAAACCATTTGCAATCCTATGAAACGCGGGTGAATCGGTTTTTGGAATGGCAAAGATTAAATCAAGAACGCAACACCTTAATGTCTGAAACTAAGCCGCGTTTAGATTTTTATTTATTGAGTGATGAAACTGAACGCGCTGGACGTGCGCTTGAAGCTGGGCAACGTGAGCGGCAACTTAAAATAGAGGAGCGTAGCGCAAAGCAAACTGAACAGCAACGCATGCTTACTGCAATAGAAAATTTGACAATACAAAAACAAGCAACAGAGATAAGTGAAAAAGAAATCAATGACCAGTTGCAAGTTATGCGTAAGGCAGAGGGGCGCTTAGAACTATTGCTAGAGCAATATGAATCCCTTAAAAAACAGTCGGTTAATTCTGGTGCTAAGGTGGGTGTTGCAGACAATTTGCAAAAATTAGAGCAACAACAGGCTGAAGTAAAAAGTACGCTTTATGGTTTGTTGCAGCAGGAAAAGCAACTTCAAGAAACCTTAGAAAACTTGGCCAACGGCAAACGTGCAGACCCGTTTGATGTGGCAAACTTTAGGCAAGCGCTAGATAAAGCAGGCATTGCACATGACTTATTGACTGATTTAGTTGAAATTACTGATACCAGCTGGCAGTCGGCGGTAGAAGCAGTGCTGGCTTCGTCTGCGCATATTGTGTTGTTGGCGGATAAAAAAGATGAAGCGCGTGCCTTAAGCTTGGGCGAGCAACTTAAATATCGCCATTACATTGTGCCTGAACATGCGCCACCGCCCCTTGCACCTAAAGGCTCATTGTTGGAAATTGTGAAATTTTCACGCGATGTACCAGAGTGGGTTTTTCGTGTATTGGCAGGCATTACGCGGGTAGAAGATGCAAAGGCGGGTGCGAGTTTGCCACGCAATGAGGATTGGGTGACAAGGCAAGGTTATTTGCGCGAACGGCGTGGTGGTCGCTTTGCTGCGCCAGACCAGCCGCGTTTTGGACGTGCTCGGTTAGAGGCATTACGAGATGAGCTTGAAAAAATAAAGCGTAACATTGAACCGTTGCAAACACAGATGAGAACAATAGGGAGCGACATTCAGCAAATAAAAGACTTACTTGCTGGCGTAGATGCTACTACTCAATTAGCTGCCCGCGCCGCAGAGTTTGCTGAGGCGAAAACACAGTACGATACTTTATTACCAGCGCGTCGTGCTTTGGGCGAAAAATCTCACGAGGCAATGAAAACAAAGCTAGCTTTAGAAAAAAATTGCTAGAGGAAAGAACAAATGAAAGTCGTCTAGCGCAAACTTTAGAGATGTTGGCTAAAGAAATTGCCGAAAAAGAAAATAAAGATGGCTGGGCAGAACAAGTTAAACGACTAGAACGCCTAGCACATGACAAGCAAATTTTGCCTATTAAATGGCAAGATGTGGCGGAAAATCGCAAGCTACAGGATGAGTGGCGTGATGGTACTAATATTGACCGCAGAATTCATGATATTGAAGCTAAGTTTAAAGAAGGAACTTTAGAAACAGATGAATCAGTCATTTTGTTACGCAATAAAATTAAAGCCGATTTTGAAACGCAATCTAAAGATTTAGAAACCCGTCGTCGTGATAATGACACCGCACGTCACCAAACAGATGCTGCGCGTGAGCAATATATTAAAGTATTGCGCCACACGGTGGGGCGTTATACCAAAAATCTAAAAGTGTTAGGTGACATGGCAGGCATTGCGGTAGATCATGAAGCCGTGATGCTCTCTGCCGATGATGTGAGTCTTTCGCAAGCGGGGTTGGTGGTGCGTTTTGGTTTTGATGACAAAGGCTTTGCGGGCATGAATGATGGCGATGCTTCGGGTGGGCAGCAAGTGATGAAATCACTCATTTTGCTGGTGGCACTGATGATGGAAGATTCGCGTCCGGGCGGCTTTGTGTTTATTGATGAGCCGTTTGCGCATTTGGATATTTTTAATAT
>JAKQJQ010000390.1 GCA_029561105.1 Bacteroidota bacterium | reverse complement strand
CCCAACTTTAAAACCACCGTGGTTCGTTTTGGCGGACTCATCGGCGAAGATCGGCATCCGGTAAGGTTTTTATCGGGCAGGAAAAATGTGGAGCAGCCCGATTCGCCGGTGAACCTCATCCACCAAAAGGATTGCATTGGTATCTTATTGACTCTCATCGAAAAGGGAATCTATGGTGAAATCTTCAATGCTGTAGCGCCCTCGCATCCAACCCGGAAAACGTATTACACCAAAATGGCACTTTCCTTTGGTTTGCCGCTACCCGAATTTGCCGCACAGCAAAACGCCACAGGAAAAATCATTTCGAGCGACAAAATAATAGAAACGCTAGGCTACGACTTTGAAGTTCCCCAACTGTAACGGCCACGGGATTTTGGTGACCTATCCTTATCTTTAAAAAACAACAATCCTTTTATGAAACTAAAAAGCAACAATCCCAACAACCCCAATCTTCTCGGCCTGAGTAGCAAATCTGCTTTGCTGCTGCTTTGGAGCCTCTCTGCAGCGACAGCATTTGGCCAACAAAAAAACAACCTGGTGGTGCCCAATGAAAACCTGATTGCGCAAGGCATCCCCGACATTTCAAAAGAATTGTCTAACGCCGTCAAGAAATATGCTGAAGCCCGTGGTGCCGGATTGAGCGCCATCCACCCCAGCGGCAATGAAATCATCATCAACACGCGTTTTGGATCCACGTCACAATTGCATCGCGTAGTCATGCCTTTGGGAATGCGCGAACAGCTGACGTTTTTTGACGAGCCCGTCGCCGGTGCGACTTACGAACCCACCCAAGGCAGCTACCTCGTGTATTCGCGCGATGCAGGCGGAAACGAGTTTGGCCAATTGTATAAGCTCGACCTCAAAACCCTAGAATCCAAATTGCTCACCGACGGCGGACGCTCACAAAATGGCGGTATCGAATGGCGCCGAGATGGCAAAGGATTCTTCTTCACCTCTACCAAACGCAACGGCGGCGACCGCGACATTTACTATATGGATCCCAACGACCCAAACTCGGTGAAACTGATTTTGGAGGTTAAAGGCGGCGGCTGGGGCATTGAAGATTTGTCGCTAGACAACAAAACGTTGTTGATTGGCGAATCGATTTCGGCCAACGAATCGCACCTTTGGGCACTGGATATAGAAAGCGGGAAATTAACCGAAGTCACCGACCGCAAAGCCAAAGGCATCATTCAGGGAGGCGCCAATTTCTCTAACAATGCCGATGAAATCTGGTACGTCACAGACAAAGACAATGAATTTGAACGACTGGCCACTTTTAACCTCAGAACCAAAAAAACTACCTATTACACTTCAAAAATTCCATGGAACGTAGAACGCTATAGACTTTCTGACGACAAAAAACAGCTGGTTTTTACCACCAACGAGGCTGGCCTCAACAAAATGTATTTGATGAATACTGTCGATAAGACCTATGCCGAAATCAAAAACCTTCCGGTTGGACTCATTGGCGGTACGGCATTTACCAAAGACGGCAAGTACGTTTTCTTTACGCAATCGACAGCCAAGACTTCGTCGGATGTGTACCGATTGGAAATCGCCTCGGGACAGATCGTACCCTGGACCAAAAGCGAACTCGGGCAAATACAGGAATCGGATATCTCGTTGCCAAAACCCATCGAGTGGAAAAGTTTCGACGGTATGAAAATCACCGGCTTTTATTATCCGGCGGCAGCCAAATTCACAGGCAAAAGACCCGTCATCATCAACATCCACGGTGGGCCCGAAGGCCAATCGATGGCTTCGTTTTCGGGCTCAGGAAATTACTATACCAATGAAATGGGTGTGGCGATGATTTTCCCCAATGTGCGCGGCTCGTCTGGATTTGGCAAGACTTTTATCGCGAAGGACAACGGTTACCTGCGCGAAGACTCGGTAAAGGACATCGGTGCCTTGCTCGACTGGATTGCCCAACAGCCCGACCTCGACAAAGACCGTGTGATGATCATGGGTGGCAGTTACGGCGGCTACATGACATTGGCTATGGCTTTCCATTACGCCGACCGCATCCGTTGCTCGGTAGACATCGTGGGGATTTCTAATTTCAATACGTTCCTTAAAAATACAGAAGAGTACCGACGTGATCTCAGACGCGTAGAGTACGGTGATGAGCGCGACCCAAAAATGGCGGTTTTCTTTGAAAAGATTGCGCCACTAAACAACATCGACAAAATCAAAAAACCACTGTTTATTATACAAGGTACCAATGATCCAAGGGTTCCCGTAACCGAAGCCACACAGATGCGCGACAAACTCAAAGCCAACGGCAATGTAGTTTGGTACCTTGAGGCCAAAGACGAAGGGCATGGATTCCGCAAGAAACCCAATGTAGATTACCAGCGATTGGCCGTGATCAAATTCATGCAGGAGTATTTGCTTAACTAATATCCTGTCGCAACAAAAAACCCCATCCGATTGAGATGGGGTTTTGTTTTTTTGGGTTTCGTTACCAGATCTTAACTCGCTTTTCTGGTGCGAGGTACATGCCGTCTCCGGCTTTGATGTTGAAAGCCTTGTAGAAGGCATCTACATTCTGCAAGGGTGCATACCCACGTACGTTGTCGGGTGAGTGTGGATCGGTCTTGAGTTGGTTGCGCAACGCCTCGTCGCGTATTTTGCCGCGCCAGACCGTTGCCCATGAAATAAAGAAACGCTGTTCTGGCGTGTAACCGTCGATCAGACCTGGATTTCCGTTGGCTTTTAAGGCCATTTGCAACCCATCGTAAGCGGCATTGACACCACCCAAATCGCCTATGTTTTCACCGAGCGTGAATTTTCCGTCGATCTTGGCATCGGGAATCGGTTCGATGGCGCTGTATTGCGTAGCCAGTTGGTCTCCCAAAGCGGTGAATTGCTTGAGATCTTCGGCAGTCCACCAGTCCTGGAGATTGCCGTCGGCATCGTACTGCGCACCCGAATCGTCGAATCCGTGTGAGATTTCGTGGCCGATTACTGCTCCGATACCTCCGTAATTGACCGCTTCATCGGCAAGGTAATTGTAAAACGGTGGCTGTAAAATGGCCGCCGGAAACACGATTTCGTTGTACGCCGGATTGTAATAGGCATTCACTTCCTGAGGTGCCATCAACCATTCGGTCTTGTCTACGGGTTTGGTGAGCTTGTCTATGTCTTTCCTGAAATTCCAGACCGATACATTGTTCATGTTATCAAAGTAGGTTCCGCCTTCCTGCGGGCTTTTTACGACAACCGTGGAATAATCTTTCCACTTATCGGGATAGCCAATCTTGATGGTCATTTTCTTAAGCTTTTCGATAGCTTTTTGTTTGGTGGGCGCCGACATCCAAGTTAGGTTATTGATGCGGATCTCGTAGGCCAAAATGATGTTGCGGATCATTTTCTCGGCTTTGGCTTTGGCCTCGGCCGGAAACTTCTTATCCACATACAATTTACCCAAAGCTTCACCGATACTGCCATTTACGGCAAACAACGCGCGTTCGTCAAGCGGTCTTCTTTTAGAAACGCCTCCCAAGGCTTTTCCGTAGAACTCAAAGTTGGTGTCACCGATGGTTTTAGACAACTGCGACGCGCTGCGGCTGAGTAGTGACCATCTCATGTAAGCTTTCCAATCGTCGATTTTATTTTCTGTGAGCAAGGTGTTCAAGGCTGTCATGTATTTGGGCTGACTCACGATGACTTCTTTGAGGTCGGCGATTCCAAGTCCTTTAAAATAGGCATCCCATTGCATTGCAGGCATGAGTTTTTGCAACTCTGC
>JAKQJQ010000383.1 GCA_029561105.1 Bacteroidota bacterium | reverse complement strand
GTGAAAATCCTTGATGGTTTTGATGTGGGTCAAATCTACACGAACCGTCCCGTTTTTGGTAAACTTGAGCGCGTTGCTGGTGAGGTTCATCATAATTTGAGACAATCGCAATTTATCGCCAATAAGCAACCTTGGGATTTTCTCGTCGATGTTGATTATGAGCTCATTGTTGTTGTTCTTGGCAATATATTGAACCGAATTGGTAATCGTAGTTATGGCTTCGCGTACATCAAAAGGCTCATTCTCGAGTACGATGCGTTTTTCCTCGATTTTGTTCATCTGCAGGATATCATTGACCAGCGACAACAGGTATTTAGCCGAAAACTTAAGCGAAGTAAGGTGCGTGCTGTTAGACAACTCGGGATGCTCGTCAGAAATCATGTTTGTGATCCCAACCACGCCATACAAAGGCGTTCGCAATTCATGGGTGATCGTCGATACGAATTGTGTTTTGAGTTTCGAGGCTTCTTCGGCTTTCTCCATCGCCTGTTTCAATCCCGTATTGGCCTTAAGCAACTCACCATTGATTTTTTTACGATAAACATTGGTGCGGTACAAGGTAAAGATCAATACCAATAAAATCACACAAATCACGATGAATAGGATAGCAACCAATTTGGATTCGTGCAGTTTCTGCAGTTGTATCTCATTTTCTAACTCAATGCGCTCGAGCTGGATTTTGTATTCGTCCAGCTCGATTTGGATTGCCGAATTCTCAAGTGCCTTTTTGCGCTCTTCAGAATACACAATCTTGTGCAAGGCTTCGCGTTTGTCGCGGTATTGTTTCTCTAAGGCCGTATCGTGGTATTTGTGATAGTGTTCGGCGAGGTTGTCATAAACATTCACCAGGTAATTATTCATTTCATTTGCCTGGGCAATCGATACCGCTTTGGCAAAATAAGCCTCGGCCAATTCGCGCTTGCCCAGATTGCTGTTGTAGATGCCAGACAATGAATTGAGCGTAAATTTGGCTTCTTCCTGGCCTTTGGAATTCACATACACCCTAACTTCGTTTACATATTTTATCCCCGATTTGAAATCGTCGATCGAGAAATAAGCACTCGCAATATTGAGTTTGGCGTAAGTAATCTGTATCTTATCCCTGGTTTTAAGGGCAAACTCGAGCGAATGTTTGTAGTAGTCAATCCCTTTCTGAACGTCTATATCATTGAAATAATAAGCACTGCCCAAGTTGCCGTACACCCAATTCTTAAGTTGGTTGTCATCGGTCTTCTCGGCATAGGATAGCGCCTTTTGGTAAAATTCAACCGCACGTTTTGACTCTGAGAACTCGTCGTAGATCACGCCAATTGCGTTGTAAGCATGGGCAATCAATCGGTCGTCGTCGATTTTGAACGCGCGTACCAAGGCTTTTTTAGAGAGGTCTATCGCCCTTTCGTACTCGGCATTGCTAAAACTGATACTGGCTTGGTTGATTTGATTCTCAATGCTTTTCTTCTCCGATGCCATCGGCTGAGAAAAAGAAGCAATCCAAAAAAACAACGACAATAACGCAATGTACTTTTTCAACTCGACGGATTAAGCGGTTACACAAAAATAATCCCAACGGTTCAAGTTGGGATTATAGTGGCAAATGTATCAATTTCTGATTAACTTTCTGTATTTAATTCGCTTAGGGGTCAAATCACCTCCGAGGCGTTTCTTTTTGTTCTCTTCATACTCAGAAAAACCGCCTTCAAAATAGTACACTTCGGAGTTGCCCTCAAAAGCGAGGATGTGCGTGCAAATCCTGTCGAGGAACCAGCGGTCGTGCGAAATCACTACCGCGCAACCCGCAAAATTCTCCAAACCTTCCTCGAGTGCGCGCAGCGTGTTGATGTCAAGGTCGTTGGTAGGCTCATCCAGCAGCAAGACGTTTCCTTCTTCTTTCAAAGTCATGGCTAGGTGCAAACGGTTGCGTTCGCCGCCCGAAAGCATCGACACTTTTTTGTTCTGGTCGCTACCGCTGAAGTTGAAGCGCGAAAGGTACGCCCGCGAATTGACCTGGCGTCCGCCCATCATGATGAGTTCCTGGCCGTCGCAGAAGTTTTCCCAGATGGTTTTGTTCACGTCGATATTGGCGTGCGACTGGTCGACATAGGCGATTTTTACAGTCTCGCCGATGGTGAACTCGCCGGCATCCGGTTGCTCCTCGCCCATGATCATCCTAAAGATGGTCGATTTACCGGCGCCGTTTGGCCCGATAATCCCCACAATCCCCGCTTGAGGCAAGGTGAAATTCAAATCATCATAAAGCAATTTTTCACCAAAAGCTTTGGCTACTTTTTTGGCCTCTATGACATTGGTTCCCAGACGTGGCCCATTGGGGATGTAAATCTCTAGTTTTTCGTCGAGTTGTTTCTGGTCTTCATTCAAAAGTTTGTCGTAATTCTGCAGACGCGCTTTCTGTTTGGTCTGGCGGCCTTTGGCTCCTTGCCTAACCCAATCGAGCTCGCGTTCTAAGGTCTTGCGTCTTTTTGAAGCGACTTTCTCTTCCTGCTCCATGCGCTTGGATTTTTGGTCGAGCCATGACGAATAGTTGCCTTTCCACGGAATGCCTTCGCCACGGTCGAGTTCGAGGATCCATCCGGCTACATTGTCAAGGAAGTAACGGTCGTGCGTGACGGCGATTACGGTTCCTGCGTATTGCGCCAAATGCTGCTCTAGCCACAAAACGCTTTCTGCATCGAGGTGGTTGGTGGGCTCATCTAAAAGCAACACATCGGGTTGTTTTAAAAGCAAACGACAGAGCGCCACGCGGCGTTTTTCTCCACCCGACAAGACCTTGATAGGCGTTTCGGGATCGGGTGTGCGCAAGGCATCCATTGCGATTTCTAGTTTCGTGTCAATTTCCCAAGCACCCATAGCATCAATCTTATCCTGCAAATCAGCTTGGCGATCCATGAGTTGCTGCATTTTATCAGGATTCTCATAGACTTCGGGCAATCCGAACTGATCGTTGATTTTGTTGAATTCGTCAAGGACAGCCATCGTTTCGGCTACACCTTCACGCACCACTTCAATGACGGTCTTGTTTTCGTCGAGCTGCGGCTCCTGCTCGAGGTAACCAACGGTATAACCGGGTTGGAACACTACATCGCCCTGATAGTTTTTATCCACACCGGCAATAATGCGCAACAGCGAAGATTTTCCCGATCCGTTGAGACCCAGAATCCCGATTTTGGCTCCGTAGAAGAAGCTCAGATAAATGTTTTTTAGCACTTGCTTGTCGCTGCTCGAGTAGGTTTTTGAAACCTTTTGCATCGAGAATATGACTTTTTTATCGTCTGACATTGTGTATAAATTTTAGAATTGAGATTTTAGATTTTAGATTATACCCTTCCCTTGAGCGAGCTGAAAACCCAGGCGTTAGCCAAAAATCCAACGCCAACAGCGCCAAATCCCCAGCCGGCAGTTTCATTGTATCTGAAAGCGCCCAGACCGATGAGCAGCAATCCCATGATGATCATGATTAAGGTGGCCCAGCCCAATACGGTATTTTTGTTCATTCCCATAGTGTGGTATTTTTTTGAGGAAGCAAATATCGGCAATTTTTAAGTTTTTACCGGCATCCGATCGACGAAAATCTTGCGTAAAAATGATGGTGTTATCCGCTGACCAAAAAGAAGGACCGGGTATCTTTATGAAAGACTGCCAGTGCCGCGTAAATAAATGTGCCGAGCAAATTCGCGGTGAGATCCTTAAGGCTGTTCGGGGTGAGTGGCAGCGGTGGGGCTCCGTTGAAATAATTCTGGAAGAACTCATTGACAATCCCAATGCCGTTAAACGCAACAACCACGAGTAACAATTGCGGCAATGCATTGGGCTCACGATTCACAAAAACACGAACGTATATAGACAAGTGCAGGCAAATCACCAGGGCAAACAAAACGTGCTCGAGCGTATTGAGGTGAAAAATCACCGATTCCGAGGCAGACAAAACCTGTGACCGAACCAAAAGAATGTACGCCGAAAAGGAAACGATGACGATGTTGTACAGGGTTTTGTATTGTAGCGCCAGGAACCGCTTATTGGCATTGAGCCACTCAAACGAAAAATAAAAAACAGTGGCATACACAAACAGCATATTGATCCTAATTAAGTAAATGACCACGAAATACATCAGGAACAACAGCCGGAGCAGATTGGTGTTTTTTAACAGTCGCAACACCATTTTTACTTAAAAATCCCGATAAGCATTTCTTTCATCAAATCGCTAACGGGCAGAGCATTGGCTCCAACACCTTTACTTTTCACATCGATCTGGCGCAAATTGGCCACAATGTTACTTACCTTTTTCATCGGATAATTGCGCAGCGCTACGTCGTAGTCTTTTATAAAAAACGGATTCACCTTAAGCACGGTGGCCACATTCTTAGGATTTTTGTCCTTGAGTCCATGATACAACAACAGGTTCGAGAAGAAGCTGAACACTTGCCCCGTGATGAGCACGATGGGGTTGTCTTTTGGATTGTCGGCGAAATATTGTATGATTTTGTAGGCCTTGAGTTCATTGCGTTCACCAATGGCCTTGCGCAGTTCAAATACGTTGTAATCTTTGCTGAAACCGATGTTTTCCTCGATGTGTTTGGCCGAAATCGCAGTCCCTTGGGGTAAAATAATCTGCAATTTCTCGAGCTCATTGTTGATTTTACTCAAATCGGTTCCCAAAAATTCTACGAGCATCGCCGACGCCTTGGGCTCAATGCTGTAGCCTTTGCCTTGCAGCACGCGCTTGATCCAATCGCCTACCTGATTCTCATACAATTTCTTGCTTTCGTAAACCAGACCGTTCTTCTCTAGCTGCTTGGTGACTTTCTTTCGTTTGTCGAGCGTTTTATATTTGTAACAAAATACTAGCACTGTGGTGGGCATCGGGTTTTCGGCGTAGCTTTCGAGTTTGTCGATGCTTTTGGAGAGATCCTGCGCTTCCTTGACGATGATCACCTGCCGTTCTGCCATCATCGGGTAGCGTTTGGCCGACGAAACGATGTCGTCCATGCTCACATCGCGGCCGTACAACACGGTTTGGTTGAAGCCTTTTTCATCTTCGGACAAGACATTCTGTTCAATATAATCGGAGAGTCGATCTATATAGTAAGGCTCCTCTCCCATCAAAAAATAAATGGGTTTGATGTTTTGGGCTTTGATGTCGTTTACGATTTTGACTACTTCATCCACAGTGAAAAGGTTTGAATTCTGGATTCCAAAAATAGCATTAATTCAAAAGACACCGCACGATTACGGCTATGAGTTATTCACCATCCCGAAACATTTCTTCACACGACCAATCCATGGAACAATCCGATTTAAATTTTGTTTCTTTGCCCCATGCAGCCACTCGAGTTCAATACGTATGACTTTCGCTTTCGGGAAACCCACGGAAAAGTGAGCATCTTTGATGAAATCCGTCGCAAATTCATTATCCTCACACCCGAGGAATGGGTTCGCCAGCACGTGGTGCAGTATTTTTTGAAGCAGAAAAATTATCCAAAATCACTGATCAACGTCGAAAAATTGCTCAAAATAAACGGGATTACCAAACGGTACGACGTCGTGGTTTTTAATACAGACGGCAGTATTTTTATTTTGGTAGAATGCAAGGCCCCAGAAGTCAAGGTCTCGCAAGCCACCTTCGACCAGATTGCGCGTTACAATCTCACAATGAAAGCGCAATATCTCATGGTGACCAACGGCCTTAATCATTACTTTTGCCAAATGGATTTCATAAACGAAAAATACAATTTCCTACGCGATCTCCCGGGTTACAAAGCCTTGAACCCTGAACCTTGAACCCTGAACCTATGAAACTAGCAGTCGTCATACTCAACTGGAACGGGAAAAATTTATTGGAGCAATTCCTGCCATCGGTTGTTGCGTTTTCTGTGGGAGCAGATATTTACGTAGCCGACAATGCCTCTACCGATGA
>JAKQJQ010000377.1 GCA_029561105.1 Bacteroidota bacterium | reverse complement strand
GTTTTTGACATGTTAAATGGATATTTATCGAGTAAAATAATAATTTAACAAATCTATGGAATTTAGAATGAATTAAAAAAAGAATAGTGCAGCGAAATCGTTAATAATTATATAAAAGTTGCAAGATTGATATACATCTTACCGCAAAAAAAGAAGCGCCCCATTTTGACCGGTGCGCTTCATTTTAACCAACTAATTTCATTTTATTTTTTTACCAATTTCTGGACTTGACTGCCATTTGCGGTTTTTACTTTTACAAAATAAACCCCATTGGCATAAGCCGAAATGTTTATCGCAGCTGCTGTCTCACCTAATAAATGAGTTGCCACAATCCTGCCTTGTAAATCGTACACCGCTACCGATTGTATCATTGAACTGGCTCTAACATTAAACACGCCACTGGTCGGGTTGGGCGACACAACCACCGATTGATCGATTGCAAACTGGTCCTTAGCCAATAATTGGAAAGTCGTATTGGCCAAACCTGTATCCACGGGTAGGTTGTAATCAAAATAAATATCTGCCCTTCTGGAAACCATCGAGCCCACAGTGAGACCCGCATTTGTTTTCAATTTGAGCAGGATGTGTCCGTGCCCACCGATATTGAGGTAGATTTGTTTGAAGACAAACTCCACTACATTCCCAGAAATTTTCACGTCGGCTGCATGCGAGGCGTTGATCAATTGCAACGAACCAAGATTGAACTGCGCCGGATCGACCACCATTTTCACCACGATATTCTCGGCAAAGTCAGTACCGGTATTCTCAAAATTAATCGCGTAATGCAGGTAGTTGCCAATCGAGCTGACCGGTGCCACATTGCCTTCAAGACACGTAATGTCATTGGGATCAAATGAACCCACAACGGTTTGGCTGTAAGGGAAACTATTGTCTGCCCAATTTTCATCGACGCTTACATCAATGAATGACGTAAATGGTAAAACATCTCCGACGTTCACAGCAGGCGTATCGGTTGGCGCGTTAATGTTTAACGTCACCAAAACACTGCCGTTCTCAAAAGGACGCAGGTTGAAAATCGTGAATCCCAAAGCGCCCGGACCTGATCCGGTTGGCGCGACAGAGGCCGATACGAAATCCATGCGGCTTTCATCGTAACCAAAATTGAGGAAAACGGTCTCGGTCTTGTTGCCGTTGTTTTTGTAAGACAACTGATAGACCGCGTCAAAACCGGGACGCGCAGGAGTGACAGGCGAAATGGTCATTTCTACATCCGAATGTACGCCATTGGCCGTGATGCAAAAATTCTGTGTGGCAATATTATTATTGTTGTTGGCAAAAGGAATCGTAGCCGAGGCCGGTGAAAAATTAAAAAACGTAGGGTGTTCTACCGATGGCGTCACCGTGAAATTGCCCGTTTGTGTATAAAAGGTATAATTGCCGGTATTGTTCGTGAACGACGCACCGGTATTGGTACCGTCTGAAATGTTGAACCTGATGTTGTTGGGCGTCAAATCAGTCGCATCACAACCATTAGAGTTGCCATCAAATCGGGCAATCCCGGTAATCGTGTTGTAATTGCCGCCCGGTGTGAAAGAGCAATACGAACTGCAGGCCACGTTTGCCAAACTATTCCCATCTAGGTAGGTACGCACGGCATCCACTTGCGAATCGTCTACACAAACAAACTCCAGGTTGGGATTATTACCCAAAACAAACGACTCATTCGCACCATTCTTTGCGTAAATGGTTTTTAGGTTCGGATTGTTGGCACACCAGAATGAGCTCAACACAGGCAGGCCAGAAACATCGAGCGTCTCCATGCTGCTCCCGAATATATTGAGGTTCGACAGATTTGGGTTGTTGCCAAAGGTCATTGAAATAACCCCGAGGTTTCCTTGTAGATTGATCGTCTGGCAACTCACGTTGGTAAAATCCATGGTAATAAGGTGCGAGTCCCAAATCGTCAGGTTGTTCAAGGCCGTACAGCCGGTGAAATCAATGAATACCAAGGCTGGCGAGGTCACATTGAAGGTCGTAAGGCTCGAGCAATTGCGGATGTTGAAATAAACAAGGTTAGCGGTGGCCATAGGGTTGATGTAAGTCAGGGCGCTGCAACCCTCCAAATTCAAATAATCCAAAGTATTGCCCACAAAATCAAAATCGGTCAATTGGGTAAATCCAGCCGACAGATCGACCGAAACCAACTGGTTGTTTGCTGTATACAGCTGTTGCAGCGATACCATATTCTGGAGCGGCGCCAGCGTGGTGATTTGGTTGTCGGCGCAAGAAAACTGCTTCAGGTTGGCAAAAAACTCCATTCCCGAAAGATCAGAAATGTTGGCGTTCTCTACGATTATAGTCCCAATCTGCAAGGCTTCGTCTATTTCAATGTCTCCACTAAAATCAAGATCCGGGCTGGTTAAAAAATTGTCATTCAAATCCATCACAAAAGGCGAATTCAACAAAGCCGTTTTTAAATTCGGATCGGGGAAATTAATGACCTGCGCCTGCGATACCGCCGCAGACAGGACTAACAAAAGGGTGAGTAATTTTTTCATCATAATTGGGTATAAAGGTTAGTATTTTGTTCTGGTTTAAAAAGCTTTGATGAGTTCCTGCAGCCGTTCTTTTTTGCGCTGCGAAATCGGCAAATTCGCGTTGTCGGCCATCACCACATAACCGCCGTCTTTCTTGATGTACGACTTGAGATACGCGAGGTTAATCAAATGCGACTGGTGAATGCGTTCAAACCCATATTCACCCAGCAAATCCTCATATTCCTTAAGCGTACGCGAGATAATAACTGGCTTATTGTTCTTGATGTAAAACGTCGTGTAATTGTCCTCGCCTTCACAGCGGATGATGTCGCTCACCTCAAAAACATGGATGCCGTCGGCGGTAGAAAGCGCAATCCGCTTGTAATTGTCTACTTTCTTGCGGATGTTTTCAATGAGCAGGTCGATGTGCGCGTAGCTCTCATTCTTTTCCAGGACTTCCTTAATCTTTGCGATGACCTTTTCTAATTCGTCGGGATCCACGGGTTTGAGCAGGAAATCGAGCGCGCTAAACCGGAACGCCTTGATGGCATACTCCTCATGCGCCGTAATGAACACAATGTGCGAGGTGGTTTTCCCGTTGCGTTTGGCCAATTGTTCGAGGATGTCAAAACCTGTCCCATCGTGAAGCAGGATATCAAGGAACACTACTTGCGGGCGCAATTTTTCAATAATGGCCGTGCCGGTCTGTACATCTTCGGCTTCCCCAATGATTTTAATTTCGGGCGCGTACAACGCAAGCAACCCTTTCATGCCGTCCCTGAGGTTCTCATCATCGTCGATCAATACCGCTGTAATCATATCTTGTTGTTTTTTAATGCATATTGTACGGGCAACAGCAAAGTAACCCGGGTACCGATGGTTTGGTCACCGTCGCGTAGTTCTTCTATTTTCACATTGGCGTTTTTGGCGGTCGAGGCCGATATCATCTCGAGCCGTTTGCGGGTGATGTCGAGCGCCATCGACTGGTGCACCGAAACCGAATTTTCCTTGATCGTGCGCGAAGTCTCATAACCGATGCCGTTGTCTGCAATCACACAAACCAACTGGTCGTCCTGCAGTTTGAACTGGATGCTGATCGTGCCCATTTCCTTGCTCGGAATCACACCGTGGATGATCGCGTTCTCCACAAAAGGCTGTAAAAGCAACGGCGGCAAGGCCAAATCGTCTTCAATTGCCTTGTCCTTGATGATCTCAAAATTGAATTTGTGATTGAAACGCAGCTGTTCGAGTTCGAGGTAATTCTGCAAGCTTTGGATTTCCTTGTCGATCGGTATCAGCGACAGCTTAGAATATTCGAGCGTGAGTCGCATGAGTTTAGAGAATTTCGCGAGGTATTTGATGGCCGAATCGGTACCGTTCTTCACAATGAAACTAGAAATCGATCCCAAACAATTGAAAACAAAATGCGGATTCATTTGCAGGTGCAGCGCCTTCTGCTCGTATTCGGCCAATTCCTTTTGCAAGGTCAGCGTCTTCTTGAGCTGTAGTCGGCTATAGAAAAGGAAGCCCAGAATCGCCAATAGCAGCAATACCAATCCCGTGAAAATCAATTTGAGCCGTTCTTGTTTGGTTTGTTCATGGAGCAGCAGTTCTTTCTGCTCCATTTCCTTTTTCTGCAACAACTCGCGTTTCTCGAACTCAAAATTCATCTCGAGCTCAACGCCTTTGCGGATGTTCTCGGCATTGTTGAGGCTGTCTTTGGCGATACTGTACAAACGGTGGTGCTCTAGCGCGAGTACTTTATTTTGCTGGCGGTCGTAAATGGAACTGAGCAGTTTTTGGGCTTCAACGGTTTGTTCGAGGATCTGCAGTTCCTTGGCAAACTTCAGCACCATTTGTGCCGAAGCCAAAGCATTCGCCGTATCGCCTTGCTCCAGATAGAGTTGCCCGAGGTACAAATACGTGTCGGCAATCCCGAATTTGTCTCCGATACTATTGAACGCCGCCACTGCTGCATTCCAGCTTTCTATCGCCTTAATCGGCCGACGCTCGGCTTTGTAGCACAATCCCATATTGTTGTACCACTCACCCAATGCGCGTGCATCACCGGTTTGGTCTATCGCCATTTTTGCCTTGGCGTAGTAATCGGCGGCATTGGCGAGGTTGTTTTGTTTGAGGTAACTATTGGCGATGTTGGTGAGCGTAATGCCAATCTCTGGGTCGTTGACCTTGGTTTGTATTTTTTGCGCTTTGAGAAAATAGTCGAGCGCCTTGAAATCTTCTGAGCGCGATTTGTACACCACACCAATATTGTTGTACACCTGCGCGCATTTCTTAAGGTCGCCAACCGCCTCATAAATCTTCACTGACTTGAGGTGGTACTGCAGCGCTTTGGCATAATTACTCTGCTCGGCAAACACGATCCCGATGCTGCCGTAGGCTTTGGCCAAACCTTTTTGGGTGCGCTGTTTGTTTTTGGCATCAGACTGCAACTCATTTTCAAAGACAGTTTGCGCTGCGGCAAAATGTTGCAACGCCTTACCATAATCCCCCTGAATAATAGCAACGTTCCCGAGATTGAGCCTAGCCTCGCCCTCTGCTATGCGGTATTGGATTCTTTGTGACAACTGCAGCGCCTGGAGTGCGTAATCTTGCATTTTCTTTGGGTCGACCGTTTTGTAGGCATTGGCCATGGCGTTGAGTGCCTGCGTCTTATCGATGTCGTTTTTGGCCGTCCGCAAAATCCCGTCAAGGCTGTCAATCGCTTTATTTTGCGATTGTCCCGCCATGCACAGGAACACAAAAAAATAGGATAGGAAATGCTTTTTCATTTGCTGGCTTATTGCTCGAAACAAATGTAGCATTTCTGTATTCCCAAAAATATCCCAATGAGGAAATGTGGCTTTTGACCGAGAAAATGAAAAGGTTTACACTTTTGGCTGTCATACCAAACGCAAAAAGCCCGAAAAATCAATCGACTCATCGGACTTTCATTATAATTGAACTGGGTTATTTTCGGATAAGCTTTTCAACCCTGCTTCCTTTATCGGTTGTAACCTTAAGGAAATAAATGCCTTTCGGATAATGCGCAATGTCTAAGGTTGCTTGCATCGCTTCGGTTAATTTCGTGCTGAGATTTCTTCCCTGTACATCGAATAAAGTCATCGATTGGATTTTGGAGTTGGCTTTTACTGTTACAAAATCGGTTGCGGGATTTGGCATGATTGCAATCGAATTGTCTGGCTTAAAATCTTCACGACCTAAGACCGAAAATACCGATGTTGCTGTATTGGTCTCGATTGGAAAATTGTAATCGAAATAAATATCTGCTTGGTTTGAAACCGAATTCCCTGCAACCAAATTGCTTTTTGTCTTGATTTTGAATGTCACATTACCGTGCTCGCCGGCGTCAAGGTCGATGTTTTCAAACACGAACTCCACCCTGTTTCCGGTAATCTTAACGCTTGCCGCATGCGATGTGTAAACGAGTTGCAACGAAGCCATCTCGAATTTTGTCGTATCAATCACATCTTTTACGACAATCCTTTCGGCGGCTGCGGTTCCGGTGTTTTCAAAATTGATGCTGTAATGCA
>JAKQJQ010000366.1 GCA_029561105.1 Bacteroidota bacterium | reverse complement strand
TAGCTAAAGCGCACGCCATGCTGCTGCGCCATCCCGCCTAGGATACTTTTTAACGGCTGGGTTTGCTGCGCCTGGCACAACAGAGAAAAAAGCAGCAATATGTACAGAAAATAGCGCACCCTTATGGCAACGGATTAAGGCTAATGGTATTTCCCGATTGTTTCAAATCGAGGTGGTAGGTGACCGCAATAATTTTGAGCGCCGCATCCAGGTCATTGCCCGGAATCGAGCCAGAAAACAATTGTTGGGTTTGCAACGCACTGTCAATAGAAACGTCATATTGCCTCTCCAATTCGGCGAGGACGGCGGTAAAAGAGGCGTTTTCAAAAAGCAGTTCGTAGCGCGTCCATTCGGGTGCGATGGCTTTTGTAGTAGCTAAAATCCTGTCGGATTCGTTAATGACGATGCGTTGTCCAGGAAGAATTATTTGTTGCGTCGTTGCTGAGGCTACGCTGACTTTGCCTTCGTAACAGGTTACTTCAAAACGGTTGTCCCTGGCCTTGACGTTGAATTGGGTGCCCAGCACCGTGACCGAGCCCAGGTTGGTTTCGACCGTGAATTTTTGCCCTTTGGCTACCTTGAAATAGGCTTCACCTTGAAGTGAAACCTCGCGGTTGCTACTCCAGTCCCAGGATTTGAAACTTGCCTGCGAACCGGCATTGAGCAAGACCTGCGATTGGTCGGGTAACGAGAAGGCATACATTTCTCCATTGCCGGCGGCATGCCTGGTGGGCTGTAAAAGATAAAAGCCGATCCCAAGCAATACTACAATCATTGCGGCAGCAGCAATCCATGTTTTGCGGTAGAACGGGATGACTTTGACCGGCGCGATTTTTTCGTGGGCGATAACGTGCGCCAGTATAGCATCATCGGCGGTGCGAGGCGACTGCAGTTTTTCAAAGTTTTGTTTCATTCGCAGCAACGTTGGGTATTCGGGACTGCGCTCGAGTTGCTGCAGTTCGGCCGCACTCAGGCTTTGGTCGAGCCAGCGGGCCAAAAACGTATCGTCTTTATAATTATCCATGGGGATCGTTGATTTCTTAAAGGACAAAATGATTTGTATTTACCCTACCTAAAGTGGTCTATTTGTTCGCGCATCGATAGCAAGGCACCGTGGATACGCTTTTCTACTGCTTTTTGGCTAATGCCAAGCATTTCGGCAATCTCGCGGTATTTCTTGCCTTCGATGCGGTTGAGTAACAAAGCGGTGCGTTGCGCCTGGGTGAGGCTGGCGATGGCTTTGTCGAATTTATCGCGAAACTCGGTTTCTTCCATAAGGTATTCGGGGCTGGCGTAATCGGTGGTGTCGTTGGGTTTGCTGTCGCGGTATTTCAATTCGACTTTTTGGTAGGCCAGCTCGTTGAGGCTGGCGTTGTTGGCCACGCGGTAGAGAAATGATTTGGGGAACCGCACTTCGGCACAATGTTGCCAGAGTTTGATAAAGGCATCCTGCGCGATATCATCTGCGAGATTGTCGCTCCCAAATTTAAAGTACAGGTAATTGCGCAGCGAATAGAAATTTTTTTTAAAAAACTGCGTAAAAACAATTTCGGTGCAAATGCCTTGTTTTTCAGGCTCTTCCATGAGTTGTTCTGTTTTATCTGTTGGTGAAATTACTAAAAAGTTAATTTTCTGGGTAGGGTAGATGATAAAAACTTTGTCCTATCAGCAAAGTTTAACCAAGCACTCTTTTCAAAGCGTTTAAAACGTCTTAAAAATTATAGCATGATGATCTGGAAATCCAACAATACGCGCACGCCAAAGTACTATTGCCTGCAGGCGGTTATTTGGTTGTTTATTGTGGTGCTGGTGTGGCTTATCGACAAGCGATTCGAAATTATTTAATATAAATCTTTAATAACTTAACTATGAAAACCTTCAAAATCTTACCTGTCCTCGCTGCTTTGTTTTTGCTTTCGGCTTCTTGCCAATCAGATGACAGCAACAACTCGCCGACTTTTCCGCAAAACTTACAGGCCATCAACAATGTAAACCAATCGGTACAGCAGGGTGCGTGGCGCATTACTTATTATTTTGATACCGACAGCGATGAGACCTCACGCTACACCAATTACACTTTTACATTTGGTTCGGGCAATGTGCTTACCGCGAGCAATGGCACCAATACTTACACGGGCACTTGGCTGGTCACCAACAGCAACAGCAATGACGACAATCCGCAAAGCGACCTCGATTTCAATATCGCTTTCTCAAGTCCGGCAAACTTTCAGGATCTTACCGATGACTGGGATATTGTAAGTTACACCGCGACGCGCATCGAACTTATCGACATCAGCGGCGGTAATGGCGGGACCGACCATCTGGTTTTTGAAAAAAATTAAACCTGCCGCAAGAGTTGTCCCATATCGAAGAGGCGATAACACGCCTCTTTTTTTGTACCCAAAAGTCAAGGATTATTTCAGAAACTTTACCTGAAATTGTATAAGGCGTAAAACCGATGTAGATGGTAAATTTACCCTAAACAATTAATTCTAAAGGCGATGCAAACCAATCAAGATCCCAACCAAAATCCCAGCGTTCACAAAAGTGAAAGCGAGGCAAAAACCAATGCCTTACATGAACACGAACCTACCATTAATGGAGCCGATCCCGCCGAAGAATGGGTCTAATCGCATAATCCCATCAACGTTGGCCAAAACAGCTACAATGATTATTTGGGCGATGAAAACCGCGACAGTAGCCACGATTTATCGATTGACCTTTCAAACGACAATCGATACCGCGATGATTTGGCCAAAGAGAAGGCAGATAAAGAACCCGCCATTGAACTGGGTCTTGTAAACCCGGACCACGACGATTTCGAACCCAAAAGAACAGGTAAATAAAAACGGGTTGAGGCCGAAAAGCTTCAACCCATTTTTTTAGCGTGGATCGCCATTACGGGGACTGTGGCATGGAAAGCCAATTGCCGGGACAGGCTAAAGAAAAACAGCTTCTCAAAAAAGTTCTTTTCATGTACCGCCAATGCGATAAGGTTGTTGTGGTGCGAATCTGCAAAGTCTAATGCCATTTCTTCTACGGCATTGGTGGCAAACATATGAAAGCTGATGTCGGCGCCGGCAAATTCCTCGCTCCATTCCTTGATGATGCGCGACTCGCTGCGATCGGGCGCGTCTTTGATTTGTAGTACATCGATGTGGGCTTTCAACGCTTCGGCAAAAGGTAACAGTTGTCGTAGGATTTTGAGGTAAGGTTTCTCGTATTTTACGAGCAGCAACAAGTTGACTACCGCAGGTAAACTCGCCGACGCCGGAATCGCCAAAACCATCCCCGACGCCCTGTTGATGACTTGCTCGGCCACGGTTCCTACGAATACCGCTTTGAGTCCGGTGGCGCCTTTGGTTCCCATTACGATACAATCGATATTTTCTGAAGCCTCGACTTCTAGTATTTTCTCGACCACATTACCGCGCTCCAGCACATGCGAAAGATTGACTTCGGTGGCGAGGTGTTTTTCTGCGAGTTGCTTGAGTTTGGGGACTTCGCTTTTATAATTTTCAAATTCCCCCCACTCGGCGATGTTATAATTTTGGGCCAGGAAAGGTGCGTATTCTGAATAGGGCATCACGTCTTCTGGATACACGTGTAATGTAATAATTTCTGCCCCGAGTTTTTTGGCCAGTTGCAAAGCGTACCCAAATGCGTGGAGTGAATTTTCAGAAAAATCGGTTGGAAAGAGTATTTTTTTCATGACTCAAACAGGTTATAATTTGAATCACAAAGCTAGGTTTGGCAGCGGCTAAAAACTATGATATTTATCAGGAATACAACGCAATAACTTGAGTTAATCGCTCATCCTGGCGAGCTTGCCACGGTCTTTGATGATGATTTTTTTACCGTTGAGCTCTATGAGCCCCGATTTATTGAAATCAGACAACAACCTAATGCAACTTTCTGTAGCCGTACCAATCATACTGGCAATCTCTTCACGTGAGAGTTGTAACTTTAGGGTTTTGTCTGTGTTGGCGCCAAATTCATCCTCGAGGTACAACAGCGTGTGGGCCAGCCTTTCCTTGACGGTTTTTTGGGCCATATCTACCATGAAGTTATCGGCTTCGCGCAAATCGCCGCAGATGGTTTTCATGACATTCATTGAGAAACGATTGTTTTCATTGAAAAAAGCGAGCATCTCACTTTTGGGGATAAAGCAAACCTGCATGTCCTCGAGCGCTATGGCACTAAGGTTGGCCGGTTCATCGCTGATCATAGACCGTTGGCCCAACAGTTCGCCTTTCTTGACCAGATGCACGATTTGGTCGCGGCCGTTAGAGCTGAGTTTGGTCATTTTACACACACCGTCTTTCACACAGAAAACCCCGTTGATGTTCTCGCCTTCGGTAAAAATCGTTTCGCCTTTGCGCACAATCCGCGAGGTTTTGCAATTGGCCATCCTGACCAACTCTTCTTTGCTTAACGCTTTTAGTGAACTGAGTTCGAGTACCATACATTGCTCACATTTACTCATAATTAAAAAGGAATTTAGCTGCGACAAATGTACGTTTTTACATGACATATATCATATTTTATCAATGAATGTTGCCGCAATTTTGCTTCAGGTAAAATGAGCAGATTATGGATCATACTAAGTATTGTTTCCATTGTGGATTAGATATCGCACCCACCGAGTTGATTGTTTTTAGCGATAAAAATTTCTGTTGCAACGGTTGCAAGACCGTTTTTGAAATCTTCTCCCAGAATGGATTGGAATCGTATTACGATTTAGAAAAATCACCCGGCGCCACGCCATTATCCAACAGCAACAAGTACGATTTTTTAGACAACGAGAAAATCGTCAAGCGATTGTTGCAATTTGACGAGGGCAACACCCAGATTGTACAATTGAATATCCCGCACATCCATTGCAGTTCGTGCATTTGGATTCTTGAAAACCTCAGGAAACTCCGGCCAGAGATTTCATCCTCGCAGGTCAACTTCCATGAAAAAACGGTACGGATCACTTTCAATTCGCAAACCATCAGCCTTAAGGAATTGGTTTGCCTTTTGGGCGCTATCGGTTACGAGCCTTATATCTCGCTTGAAGATTACGACTCCGGGAAAAAATCAGAAGACAAAACCCTAACCTATAAGTTGGGCGTGGCGTTTTTCTGTTTCGGCAATATCATGCTGTTGTCGTTCCCCGAATATTTTGAGATGAAGGAATATTGGCTCGACCAGTACCGCGGTTTTTTCAGGCTGCTCATTTTTGGGCTTTCGTTGCCGAGTTTCTTCTATTCGGCCAGCGGTTATTACGTGGCGGCCTACAAAAGCATCCGGTCGCGCATGCTCAACATAGAAATCCCCATTGCGTTAGGTATTGTCATTATGTTCGTGAGAAGTGTCGTTGATATCACTTTTGATTACGGCCCCGGTTTTTTTGACAGCCTTACGGGACTTATCTTTTTTATGTTACTCGGCAAAATGTTCCAGATCAAAACCTATAGTTTTTTGAGTTTTGAGCGCGATTATAAATCGTATTTCCCTATTGCTGTCACGCGGATTACCGACGCCGGCGAAGAAAACATCCCCATCTACGAGATCAATCCCGGCGACAAATTACTCATCCGCAACCAGGAACTCATTCCCGCAGACGGTATCCTGGTATCGGCACACGCTGCCATAGATTACAGTTTTGTCACCGGTGAATCGGTACCGGTGATGAAAGAATGTGGCGATCGCATCTACGCCGGCGGCAGGCTCAACGGCGCACTTATCGAGATGGGCGTTCTGCAATCGGTGTCACAGAGTTACCTCACCCAATTGTGGAGCAATGAGGTGTTTGAGAAGAAAGCCAAAAGACAATTCCAGTCTATCACCGATAAGGTAAGCCATTACTTTACCCCAGTTCTGCTGGCGCTTGCCTTTGCGGGTTTTGGCTATTGGATTTTCAGAAATACAGACACCGCCTTTAACGTGTTTACCGCGGTACTCATCGTGGCCTGCCCATGTGCGTTGGCGTTGACGGCGCCTTTTACGCTCGGCAATATGTTACGCATATACGGCCGCGCCAAGTTCTACATCAAGAATGCCACGGTGATCGAGCAACTGGCCAAAGTAGATACGGTGGTTTTCGATAAGACGGGAACCATCACCTCTGGGAAACTATCGGCCATCACTTATGAAGGTAGTTATTTGTCGGACAATAAATTGGGTTGGATTAAGAATATCGTGCGCGCGTCTAACCATCCGTTGAGCCGCATGTTGTATGACTTTCTGCCCGAAGCGAAAAACCTTACGGTCGATAAGTTTGAAGAAATTGCGGGTTATGGCATCGATGCCCGCGTTGATGGGAATGCCATCCGTATCGGGTCTGCGGGTTTTGTTGGTGCAAAGGCCGATGTTTCATTGACACAGACCGTAATTTACATCAGCATCAACGGTATTGTAATGGGCAAATACATCTTCCACAACCAATACCGCGAAGGGCTTTCGGGCTTGTTTGCTGCGCTGCATCCGCGTTACGACATCCGCGTTTTGTCTGGAGACAACGAAGGCGAGCGTGCAGTACTGGAAACCTTGCTGCCCAAAGACACAATTATGGTTTTCAACCAGAAACCGCAGCAAAAGCTCGACTATATCAAATTATTGCAAATCGAAGGCAAGCGCGTGATGATGGTAGGCGATGGGTTAAACGACGCCGGAGCGCTCGCGCAAAGCGATGTGGGGATTGCCATTTCTGAGAATGTAAACGTCTTTTCACCGGCTTGTGATGCCATTCTCGACGCTTCGCAATTCAGCAGGCTGGGTGAGTTGCTGGCACTTTCCAAAAAAGCGATGCTTACCATCAAGTGGAGTTTCGGGCTGTCGCTGCTCTACAACGTAGTGGGATTGACCTTTGCGCTTACGGGCAATTTAATGCCACTCGTGGCGGCGATCATCATGCCGCTGAGTACCATCACCATAGTGAGTTTTGTCACGCTGATGAGCAATTGGTACGGGCGCCGCATCAAGCAGGCTGCAAATGTTGTAAAGTATGATAAATATCATGGTTTAGGCCAACCTCGCAAAGTAATTTTGTTTAAGGTATGAGTGTCATTTATCTATTAATCTCCATCAGCATTATTGTAGCGATTTGTTTCTTCATCGCCTTCATCAGGGCGGTTAAGACTGGCCAGTATGAGGACGATTATACGCCATCGGTACGCATGCTTTTTGATGACGAACTAACAAAAACTCCAGATAAACAATTACAAACCCAAGCAAAAAAACAGATTTAATTATGGAAATGCAACAGTTTTATTATGACAACAAAATTGTAAAAAAGTTCCTTTACGCCACGATCGTTTTTGGTGTAATAGGGATGACCGTCGGGCTATTGCTGGCGTTCTTTTTTCTATTCCCAAACCTTACCGATGGTATTTCGTTCCTGAGTTTCGGGCGCTTAAGGCCGTTGCACACCAACGCGGTCATTTTTGCTTTTGTGGGCAACGCAATGTTTGCGGGAATTTACTATTCGCTACAGCGGCTTTTAAAGGCGCGTATGTTCAGCGATTTTTTAAGCAACCTGCATTTTTGGGGCTGGCAACTCATCATCCTTTCTGCGGCAGTGACGCTGCCTTTGGGTTTTTCAACCTCAAAAGAATATGCCGAACTCGAATGGCCTATTGACATCGCCATAGCGTTAATCTGGGTGGTTTTCGGAATCAATATGATCGGGACCATTTTGCGCAGGCGCGAACGTCATTTGTATGTGGCCATCTGGTTTTACCTTGCTACATTTGTAACTGTTGCGGTATTGCATATTTTCAATAGTTTGGCATTGCCGGTATCGGCGCTCAAAAGCTACTCGGTATATGCTGGGGTTCAGGACGCGCTTGTACAATGGTGGTATGGGCACAATGCCGTGGCGTTTTTCCTTACCACGCCGTTCCTCGGACTCATGTATTATTTCGTGCCTAAGGCAGCCAACCGCCCCGTGTATTCTTACCGTTTGTCTATCGTACACTTTTGGTCGTTGATTTTTATCTATATCTGGGCCGGACCGCACCACCTTTTGTATTCGGCTTTGCCAAACTGGGCGCAAAACCTCGGCGTAGTATTTTCTATTATGTTGATTGCTCCGTCTTGGGGTGGTATGATCAACGGATTGCTTACTTTGAGAGGCGTTTGGGATAAAGTGCGTACAGAACCCGTATTGAAATTCTTCGTCGTTGCTATTACCGGTTACGGTATGGCCACGCTCGAAGGGCCCATGTTGTCGCTTAAAAGTTTCAACGCCGTAGCCCACTTTACCGATTGGATTATTGCCCACGTACACGTTGGCGCAATGGCCTGGAACGGATTCATGGCGTTTGGTATGATTTACTGGTTGATTCCCCGTATGACCAAAGGGCCTTTGTTTTCTACCAAACTGGCGCACGTGCATTTCTGGATTGGTACCTTGGGAATCATTATCTATACGCTTCCGATGTATGTGGCCGGATTTACCCAGGCTTCTATGTGGAATCAATTCAACCCAGACGGAACTTTGACTTACGGAAACTTCCTTGAAACCGTTCAGCAAATTATTCCTATGTATTGGATGCGTGCCATTGGTGGAACCATGTACATCATCGGTATGTTCATCTTGGT
>JAKQJQ010000357.1 GCA_029561105.1 Bacteroidota bacterium | reverse complement strand
GATCGAGCTGTTACCATATCACCAAACCATTGATGTGCAAGCTCATGTGCATTCACACCTACATAGGAACGGTCGAGTAATCCACGGGCATCGTTGAAGAAGAAATCACCAAATACTGTTGCAGTCGTATTTTCCATCGCTCCATACATAAATTCTTGAACTGGAATTTGACTGTAGTTTTCCCAAGGAAACGGAACACCAATCTCTTTTTCAAAGAATTCTATCATTTCGGTACTCTTTGCATAGGTGCCAGCTACGCGATCTTTCCAATCGGGATAATACCAAAGGTTAACCGCTAAACCAGAACCAGTTTTACGTGCATCAATCTCATAATCACCAATTCCTAACATAATCAAATACGGAGCATGCGGCTTATTCATGCGGTAGTGCCAGATTTGATTTGCTCCAACATCTTTAACTCCCAGTTTTACACCATTCGACAATACCTTAAAGGGTTTTGCCATCGTAATGATCATTTCGGAAGTAATCTTATCGTTCATGTTATCGAACATCGGCAACCAGCAACGATTGTCGGTTCCTTGTCCTTGCGACCAGATTTGTTTACGAGCACGATTTGTTGGATCGTTCCAGCCTACGAAATAAAGCCCGTGACGAGGAAAAGCAACATAACGTATGCTTAAGCTATCGGCCGAATTCCAGCTGAGTGCTTTCGGAAAAACTACGGTGAAACCCGTTTCATACTTACGGATTGTAAGTTTTTGATCGTGGTAATTCACTTCCTGAATCTGGATATCGGGACCATCGAAAAAGAGTGTATCCACATTTTGGCGGATTGCCTGAAAACGATGAGTTACCCAACCGTTTACTTTTCCTTGCGTTGGTTCAAAGGAAGCTTCCAAGCGCAAATGTTGGAAATCAACGAAGCGTTCACGCGGAACGGATGCAGAATCGTAAGGCAGCGATTGGATAAATGGTTTTACCGGCTCCTTTTGCGCAAAAAGCGAAACAGCCGTCAATAAAGGAACTCCAATTAGAAGTTTCCGAAAGAGTTGGGTCATATAGCGGTCTTAAAAGATCGCCGTAAAAGTATCAGAATTAGCGGATTTCCAGCCACGATACATGCCTTCGGAATTAAAAGGTAAACAGATATTTCCGTGTTTATCGATGGCAACTAATCCGCCTTCGCCACCAAATTTTACCAGTTTATCGTTGAC
>JAKQJQ010000245.1 GCA_029561105.1 Bacteroidota bacterium | reverse complement strand
CGCCAAGGAGAGGATGAACTTCATGTTGCCCGATGGAGACGATCCCGGATTATAGTCGGATGCCAAGGCAACGGGCAATCCGCTGTCTATCATCTTTCGAGCAGGTGGATACTTCATTCCTAAGAAGAATGCCGCACCGGGCAATAAGGTAGGCATAGTTACACTTCCTTTTAATGCCTCGATCTCTGCATCTTCGGTAAACTCCAGGTGATCCACCGAAAGGGCATTATGCTTCACTCCTACCTGTATCCCTCCCGAAAGAGCCAGTTCATTGGCGTGAATCTTTGGACGTAGGCCATACCGGGCACCTGCTTCAAGTATTCGTTCGGTCTCTGCACAGGTAAAAAAGCCCTTGTCGCAAAAGCAATCCACAAATTCGGCCAGCCCTTCCTGCCCCACAGCTGGAATCATTTCGTTCACAATCAGATCCACATATTCAGGTTGTCTGCCTTTATAAGCCGCAGGCACGGCATGGGCACCCAGAAATGTGGCACGGATGGTTAGAGGGGTGGTTTCCTTCAATCGACGTATCACCCGCAACATCTTCAGCTCGTCTCCGGTATTCAGTCCGTATCCACTTTTAATCTCCACAGCACCCGTTCCCATACCGATAATTTCATTGGCGCGTACCAAGGCCTGATCGTAAAGTTCGTCCTCGGAGGTTTCATGCAAACGAAGGGCCGAGTTGAGAATACCCCCACCTCGTCTGGCTATCTCTTCGTAGGAAAGTCCTTTAATCTTATCCACAAATTCCTGTTCCCTGCTTCCCGCATATACAAGATGGGTGTGCGAGTCGCAAAAAGCAGGTAAAACATACTTGCCGGTTGCATCAATCACCTCATCTGCCTGAACATCTGTTCCCGAAAGGTCGCACATCGGTCCGTAAGCTACGATGCAGCCGTCTTCCATCAATAGGAATGCATCCTTTATGGAAGGCAGGTTCGCCATATCCTTTCCACAAACCTTATCCCGGAACTGTTCTGTCCCGGCACAAGGTTCTCCCGAAGATGCACTTTGAACGGGCGTCTCTATGGTGCCTGTCTTTAAGTCTCCAAGTGATACTGCTTGATCGTTTGCATCAGTAATTGTATCTGCTTTTGTGCCTGCACTATCTTCCCCTAAAGACACATCCGGGTGTTTGTATCTGCTTCCGGCAGTTTCTTCTACCTGAAAAAGTTCTTTGATATTTTTTATCAATAGCCTCATAACACGATATATCTTTCCTTGCGTAAAAACTCGACACTTGCCCGCATGTATTCGTACATCACGCAGTCGTTCTCAATAAAAGGAACAACCTTGCGGTAGGCAGCACATATATTTTTCAATTTGGGGGAGGTCTGCAACGGGATACGGAAGTCCAGTGCCTGAGCAGCTGTAAACAGTTCGATGGCTAAAATCCGTTCGGTATTCTCCACCACTTTGTAACATTTCGTAGCTGCATTGGCACCCATACTCACATGGTCCTCTTGCCCATTGCTCGACACAATGCTGTCCACACTGGCTGGCGAGCACAACTGTTTGTTCTGGCTTGCGATACTGGCTGCCGTGTACTGCGGAATCATGAAACCAGAGTTGAGTCCCGGATTGTCTACCAAAAATGCAGGAAGGCCGCGCAGACCTGAAATGAGCTGGTAGGTTCTCCGCTCAGAAATGCTCCCAAGCTCGGCTAGTGCAATCGCCAGGAAATCGAGCGCCAAGGCAAGCGGTTGCCCATGAAAATTGCCGCCCGAAATGATCTGGTCGCTTTCAATAAAGATGTTGGGATTGTCGGTTACCGAGTTGACTTCGGTCTTGAACACTTTTTTGACGTAATCGATGGCATCTTTAGAGGCGCCATGAACTTGCGGCATGCAACGAAACGAATACGGATCTTGTACATGGGCTTTTTTCTGCGCGATGATTTCGCTGCCATCAAGAAATTCGAGTATCCGATTGGCGGTCACGATCTGGCCTTTGTGTGGTCGGATGAAATGGATAAGTTCGTTGAACGGTTCTTTGCGCCCGTCGAATCCTTCGAGTGAAATGGTTCCAATCAGATCGGCCAACCAGGAGAATTTGCAGGCTTTGATCAAGACGTGTGCACCGTATGCACTCATGAACTGGGTTCCGTTGAGTAAGGCCAAGCCTTCTTTGGATTGCAAAATGATGGGTTGCCAGTTGAATTTTTTAAGGATTTCTGAAGCCGCGACTTTTTGTCCCTCAAAATAGGCTTCGCCGGCTCCTAAAAGTGGTAGCGATAAATGGGCCAACGGCGCCAAATCGCCCGAAGCGCCCAGGGAACCCTGGGTGTAAACCACGGGTAAAATATCATTGTTGTAGAAATCGACCAATCGCTCAACAGTAAGCAATTGCACGCCCGAATAGCCATACGCCAACGATTGGATTTTGAGCAATAGCATCATTTTGACGACAGCTTTTGGAACTTCTTCCCCGGTGCCACAAGCATGCGATTTTACCAGATTTTCCTGTAATTGCGAGAGGTTTTCCTTAGAAATCGTCACGTTGTACAAAGAGCCGAAACCAGTGTTGATGCCGTAGATGGGTTCTTGCTGCGACTCCATTTTTGTATCGAGGTACTGGCGGCATTTGTCGATGTTAATCTTTGCTTCTTCAGACAGCTCCAATTTCATATGGTGGCTGATGATGGTGTCTAATTTTTCGAGAGAAAGTACATCAGAGGAGATGTAATGTGTATTGTCCATTGGATTGATGATTGGTGTGCCAAAATTCTACAAACCGACGCTAAAAAGCAAGTTTTGTTAATAGTATTTAAAATAATATTCGCCGCTGGAATTAATCGCTACATTTGGGAAACAAAAAAACAATCCAGCATGAAAACTGCCTTTTACCTATTCCTTCTGGCGGCTTTACCAATGTTTGCCAACCCAGTAGAAACCGTTGTCATTTCAGGAAAAGTAACCAATACTTCAGACAATAAATTGGCCATTCGCGGCGAATCGTTTCTTAAGGAAATCAGCCTTAAGCCCGACGGTAGTTTTTCTGAGACGCTAACCATAGGCTACAGCGGGACATACACCATCGCCACCAAGGAAAACCGCTTGTCTGTTTACCTGACCAAAGGCAGTAAACTCAACCTTACCGCCAACAACAAGGACTTCTACAAATCGATGGTTTACACCGGGAAAGGCAGTTTCGAGAACAATTACATCGTCAAGAAAACTGCCATCACCATCCCTATTGTACAAGAGGAGATGTACCGTTTGGATGAAAAGCAATTCCTGGCCAAACTCGCAGACATTAAAAGTCAAATGACGGCAAACTATAATGCCACCAAGTTTGAGGACGCCAATTTTAAGAAGCAGGAACTGAAAAACATTTATTTTTTCGAGCAACTTTACATCCGAAATTACCCCACTTACCACGCACATTACGCTAAAATTCCAGATTACAAGCCTGCCGCCGATTTTCCTCAACTCGACCCGTTGATGAATCTCGATGATGAACAGGCCTTCCTGTTTTCAAACCCGTACAAGCAGATCGTGAACGAAGAGTTCAGTGCTACGGTTCAAAGCAAGATGTCGAACGAGGATGAATTTATGGGAAATTATGCCTTACCCGAAATCAAGAAACGCAAAAGCCAGAGTATCCGCAATGCCTTGGCGCAAATGCTCTCTTACGAGATTACGCCCGCCAATCCAAACGGCACCGATCTCTACAACCAACTCATGGACATTTCTACCAACCCGTTTTTTGAAACCGACATTACCGCCAAATACAACAAAACCAAAAGTTTGGTAAGCGGCAAACCATCGCCGGTTTTTGACTATGAAAACCACAAGGGCGGAAAGACCTCGCTGGAAAGCCTCAAAGGCAGCTACGTATATGTAGACGTTTGGGCCACTTGGTGCGGTCCTTGCCGACAGGAAATCCCATTCCTGCAGAAAGTAGAGCAACAGTTCGAGGGAAAGAATATTAAATTTGTGAGCATTTCTGTCGATACTCAAAAGGACCACGAGAAATGGGCCAAGATGGTTACCGATAAAAACCTCGGCGGCATCCAGTTGTTTGCCGACAACGATTGGAACTCTCAATTCGTTAAGGAATATGCCATAGACAGCATCCCAAGATTCATCATCATCTCGCCCGACGGAACCATCCTAAACGCCGATGCGCCGCGACCCTCCGACCCGAAACTCGCAGAATTCCTCGGCGGACTCAAAATATAAAATGCACAGCCTTTCTTCGGAAGGGCTTTTTTTTGAACATTATACATTGGCATTGCGCTAAAATTCAGGATTTTCCCAAATCTTGAGCGTTTGGCTTTTATAATTGACAAATCCATAAAAATGTAACCGCCGCTTTTATTTTTAACAAAAAAGGCTACATTTGAAAAAATCAGATGTTGTACCAAACCGTTACATACCAAGCCATCTACACGACCGCAACTGCGGTTGAGGCTTGCACTACAACATCATCAACCACCACTACCCCTTTGGGGTAAACGAAACTACATATCATCCCTTTACTGCCTTTCCGAAAGAAAGTCAAAATTGCTATAAACCATACGCTTACCCTAAAACAAACAAAAATGAATGTATTAAAATTCGGAGGGACTTCGGTCGCCAATGCACAAAATATATCTAAAGTACTCACCATCGTTGAAAACAGTTCTAAAAACAATCGGCTCGCTGTAGTAGTCTCTGCTTTCAGTGGTGTTACCGACCTCTTGGTGCTGGCTGCTGCTCAGGCCGCCGCAAAGGATAAGAACTACAAAACCATCGTTGGGGAACTCGAACAAAAACACAAGGAAGCCATCGACGAACTGATTGCCTTGCCCGAACAACGTGAACTCATAGACCATGTCAACAGCGACATCAATGAACTCAAAACGTTGCTCGACGGCTGCTACCTGTTGGGCGAACTGTCTAATCGAACCTCGGATGCGATATTGGGTTTCGGCGAATTACTCTCCTCTCAAATCATCGCCAAAGCCTTGCAGCAGAAAGTGAAAGACGCCGCCTACAGAGACAGCCGCGAACTCATCAAAACCAACAACAACTTTGGGAAAGCAGTGGTCGATTTTGACCTTACCAACCGCTTGATTGTCGAATCCTTCAAATCCCACACGGCAAGTGTCACGGTACTTCCGGGATTCATAGCCTCATCGGCCGACGGCAATAGGACCACTTTAGGGCGCGGCGGCTCTGACTATACCGCAGCTATCCTCGCAGCTGCGCTCGATGCTGAGCAACTTGAAATCTGGACCGATGTCAACGGCATGTTCACCGCGAATCCAAAAATCGTCAAGCAATCGCAACCCATAGAAACCATTTCGTACCAGGAGGCAATGGAGCTGTCGCATTTCGGCGCAAAAGTTTTGTATCCGCCAACGATCCAGCCCGTACTTAAACGCAACATTCCCATCCTAATCAAAAATACCTTTGAACCCGAAGCGGCAGGTACTTTAATTACCTCAAAAGTCAACGGCATCGAAAATCCAATAAAAGGAATCTCGCATATTGATAAAATTGCGCTGCTTACACTAGAAGGCTCTGGGATGATTGGCGTTTCGGGTTCTTCCAAACGATTGTTCGAAGTGCTGTCGTTTGAAAACATCAACGTGATTTTCATTACACAGGCCTCATCAGAACATTCCATCTGTATCGGAATCCTCAATACCGACGCCGACAAAGCGCAGAAAGCGATAGACAAAGCGTTTGAACTCGAGATTGCACAGGGCAAAATAGACCCTTGCCTGGTGGAGAAAGATTTGTGTATCGTCGCGCTTGTGGGAGAAAATATGAAAAACCACCAAGGCTTGAGTGGTAAAATGTTTAGTACACTGGGCAAAAACAATGTGAACATCCGCGCCATTGCGCAGGGTGCATCCGAAAGGAACATCTCGGTGGTCATCAACGAACGCGATGTCAAGAAAGCCCTCAACACGTTGCACGAACGGTTCTTTGAAGACAACACCAAACAACTCAATCTGTTTGTGATGGGCGTGGGTAATGTGGGTGAAAAATTCATAGACCAAGTACACCAGCAAAAGAAATTCCTCAAGGACAACCTCAAGCTCAACCTGCGCGTGATTGCGGTTTCTAACTCGCGCAAGATGTATTTCGACGAAGAAGGCATGGCGCTTAAGGATTGGAAGGAACTGCTGGACAACGGCGAAACCGCAGACAAAGAAGCGTTCATCGCCAAGGTAAAGGAACTCAATTTGCGCAACAGTATTTTTGTGGATATTACCGCCAACCAGGCCGTATCTCAGACTTACGATCAATATCTCGAAGAAAACGTAGCTGTAGTGACCTGCAATAAAATCGCGTGTTCGTCGGCTTATGAAAATTACAGCCACCTCAAACAATTGTCGCGAAAATTCAATGCGCCGTTCTTGTTTGAAACCAATGTGGGTGCAGGATTACCAATCATCGATACGCTCAAACATTTGATTGCATCGGGCGACAAGGTGCATAAAATCCAAGCGGTCTTGTCGGGTAGCCTCAACTTTATTTTCAACAATTTCGATGAGAAGAATTCTTTTCATGATGTAGTAAAGGAAGCAGGTGTACAGGGATTTACAGAACCTGATCCAAAGATTGATTTAAGCGGAGTCGATGTCGCGCGCAAGATTTTAATTTTGATTCGCGAAAGTGGTTACCAAATGGAGATCGGCGATATCCAAAACCAATGTTTCCTTCCGCAGGAATGTATGGACACCACCAATAATGACGATTTTTTCAAATCGCTCATCAAACATTCGTCCCACTTTGAAAAATTACTTGCCGAAGCCAAGGCAAAGGACAGCCGCATCAAATTCGTTGCACAGTTCGACAACGGCAAAGCCAGCGTCGGTCTGCAATTCATCGCCAAAGATCATCCGTTTTATAACCTCGAAGGGAAAGACAACATCGTACTGTTTTTTACCGACCGCTATGTTGACCAACCTTTGCTGATTAAAGGTGCCGGCGCGGGTGCGGCGGTGACTGCTTCTGGGATTTTTGCGGATGTGATTCGGATTGGAAATGTTTAATTAGGTAGTGAGACTCTATGGTTCTAAGGCACTAAGACCTCAGCACCTCAGTATCTCAGCATCTTAATACCTTAAAAAAAATGGAAATCAAACTCTTCTGTCCCGGCACCATCGCCAACCTTTCCTGCGGATTCGACGTCATGGGAACCTGTCTCGATACTGTCGGCGACGAAATGATTGTACGCAAATCCAACCAAAAAGGCATACGCATCACCAAAATCGTTGGTGCCGATTTGCCACTTGAGACCGAAAAAAATGTAGCAGGTGTTGCTGGACTGGCACTGCTTGAAAAGCTCGATGCAGACTTTGGTTTTGAAATTGAAATCTACAAGAAAATCAAAGCCGGAAGCGGAATCGGCAGTTCATCGGCAAGCGCCGCCGGAGCTGTATTTGGAATCAATGCACTGGCAGGAAACCGATTTACGAGAAAGGAACTGGTGCAATTTGCCATGCAAGGAGAAGTACTCGCGAGCGGCAGTGCCCATGCCGACAATGTCGCTCCTGCCCTTTTGGGCGGATTCACTTTGGTTCGCGCCTACAATCCGCTGGATATTGTCAGGATCGAAAGCCCGGCCGATTTGTTCGCAACGGTTATCCATCCGCAAATCGAACTCAAAACTTCTGAAATGCGATCGGTTTTACAACCGATGGTTTCGCTCAAAAGCGCGATTGCGCAATGGGGAAATGTAGGCGGGCTTGTAGCCGGTTTGTATACGAGTGATTACCAGCTCATCGGACGTTCGCTGCACGACGAAATCGTAGAGCCGTTGCGTGGGAAATTCATCCCTCATTTCGAGTCTGTTAAAAAATCAGCTATGGAAAACGGCGCTTTGGGTTGCGGTATTTCGGGTTCGGGACCGTCTGTTTTTGCGTTGAGCCAAGGCATCGAGACCGCACAAAAAGTAGCCGCTGCTATGCGAAACATCTTTGAAGACACAGATATTGCGTTTGAAATCCATGTTTCCGGGATTAATTCAGAAGGCGTGAAGATAATATAACACAGATTTCACAGATTCACACAGATTGAATAACAAATAAATCTGTGCAAATCTGAGAAATCTGTGTTTTAAAAAAAAACAAAATGAAATACTACAGCTTAAACCACAATTCCCCTAACGTTTCTTTTGAACAAGCCGTCATTCAAGGGTTGGCGCCCGATAAAGGTTTGTATTTTCCCGAAAGCATGACGCCGCTTCCGGCCTCTTTCTTTGAAAACATCGAAAAACTGTCGAACGAAGAAATCGCATTTCAATCTATACTGCAATTTGTTGGCGACGAAATCCCTGAGACCGAACTGCGCAATATCATCGCCGAAACCTTGTCGTTTGATTTTCCCGTAGTCAAGGTAACCGAAAACGTGTATGCGCTAGAGCTATTCCATGGCCCGACAATGGCGTTTAAGGATGTCGGTGCGCGTTTCATGTCGCGTTGTCTGGCGTACTTCAACAGGAAAAACCCGAACCAGAAAAACACAGTTCTTGTGGCTACCTCTGGCGATACGGGCGGCGCTGTAGCGAGCGGTTTTCTTGGTGTGGCAGGTGTTGAAGTAGTGATTTTATATCCGTCGGGAAAAGTAAGCGACATCCAGGAAAGGCAACTCACGACACTTGGCCAGAACGTTACGGCGCTTGAAGTCGATGGTGTTTTTGACGATTGCCAGGATATGGTCAAAAAAGCATTCCTCGATCCCGATCTCGCCTATAAAAATCTGACATCGGCCAATTCAATCAATATCGCCCGCTGGTTGCCGCAAATGTTTTACTGCCTGTTTGCCTATAAGGAATTGAAAAAGTTAGAAAAACCGATTGTTTTTTCATGCCCAAGCGGTAATTTCGGGAATATTTGTGCGGGAATTATGGCCAAACGGCTTGGGTTGCCGATCGCGCATTTTGTTGCTTCGACCAATGCCAACGATACCGTACCGAGGTTTCTTGAAAATGGCGACTACGATCCGAAACCTTCAAAAGCAACCATTTCTAATGCGATGGATGTAGGCAATCCGAGCAATTTTATAAGAATCAGGGAATTGTATGGCGATGATTTGGCCGCTTTTGCCAAAGATTTTTCGTCCTACTCTTTCTCTGATGCTGAGACACGCAAAGCGATGAAAGAAACCCATCAAAAATCGGGTTATGTGGCCGAGCCGCACGGTGCCGTGAGTTATTTGGGATTGATGCAGGAGCTGCAAAAATATCCGCATGCCGTGGGTGTGTTTCTTGAAACGGCGCATCCTATTAAATTTATGGATGTTGTTGAACCCGAATTGCAAATCAAGCTACCGATTCCGCCACAGATTCAATCGGTTATGAATAAAGAAAAAGTAAGCGTAAACATTAGCACCTATACTGATTTGAAGTCATTTTTAATCCGCTCATAGAAGACTAAAGCTATAACACCAATTCTGCATACAACCGCTCAAAAGCCAAATCCAAGTCATTGCACAAACCCGGATGCGGTCGTGAAGTCTGGATGACAGAACTCCTGACCGCCGTCAACCAGCGAAATCGCTCAGGCACTTCGAACTGCGCGATAGGCCCGCCTGTTGGTAGTCCGTGAGCGATTTTGGCAAAAGAATCCAGGTTCAATTGGATTTGTTCGATGTCTAAATCGGGTGCAAAAGCCTGCAACCTTCTTGCATCAATCGTAAAACGAACTTTGATTTGCTTGGCCTTTTTGCAAAACAAGATTAGCCCGACATTCAGGAACTCCTCGCGATCCACCTTGGGTACGAGGCGGATTACGGCGTACTCATACAGTTGCTTCTCTTGCATCCTGGGCTTGTTTTAAGAAAATTTCAGAATGGTCGCGGCGGGTTTTGAGAAAACCAAGATACACTTCGCGCAATTGCTCGGGCGTTTGGTTGGTTTCTTCCCAATGAAGCCAAGTGTCGGGAATCAAATCGACTATGGATTTTAAAACTTCGTCGGTTAGTATGGCTTTCAGTTCGGCATGAGCCTGGTCAAGCAAACTGGCCTGCGGCAACAACACATGGTCTTTGATGAGCGCGAAGGGGCTTTTAGCATGGCCTAGCCAATCGGTCCAGGAATGGTGAAAGTACAAGCAAGCGCCGTGATCGATCAACCACAAATCCTTGTGCCAGATTAACATGTTGGTGTTGCGGAACGTTCGATCTACGTTGGTGATGAAAGCGTCCAGCCAAACAATCTTTGACGCCAGTAAAGGATTTACCTCTGTTACGACGGGATCAAAATTAATAGCACCCGACAGGAAATGCAACGCTAAATTCAATCCCTGGCTTCCTTGCAATAAATCCTGGATTTCTTCATCGCCTTCGGTACGCCCAAAAGCTTCATCGAGGTTAGCAAATACGATTTCAGGAACCGGCAATTCGAGGGCTCGGGCCACTTCGCCACCAATGAGCTCTGCAATCAGTGCTTTCACGCCGTGTCCGGCACCTTTAAACTTGAGTACATATTTGAAATCATCATCGCCTTCGGCCAACGCCGGAAGCGATCCGCCTTCGCGCAAGGGCGTGATATACCGTGTCACATTGACCGTCCGCAATACAGGTTGGGTGTGTATCATTATCTGGCTTTGATTTGGAGTTGGTCTGCGGCTACTTTTATGATTGTTGTTGGGTCTTCTACCAGCGGGCTGGGCATGAAATCCTCGCGTGGTTGCCCATTTACGCGTTGCAATTGCGCAGCCGGGAATGAAAACGGGATTTTGAGTCCGGGCGTTTCAAATGTAAAATTCTCCCCGAGCAAACCGGCCATTTTGGTTCCGATTACTGTGCCGCGCCTCATGCCTTCTAACCCAATCGCAATGCCTTCGCCCATACTGGCGGTCCAGTTGCCCACGAGAATCACGAGCGGTTTGCCGTAGCCGTTTTTGCGCGGCGTGACCAATTCTAAGGTGCTGCGGCGTATGCCGGTTTCATTTTCCTCGCCAATATAAATGTGCTTTTGGTAAGCGCGTTCCTGCTGGGCAAAGCGCCCCATGATAGCGCGCGCTACGGTCGTATTCCCGCCGCCTGCGGTTTCGCGCAGGTCGAGAATCATGCCGCTCGTATCCATAAATCCGTCGAGGGCCGTGTCGAACGCTTTGATGAGCGCGTTGTTACCGAGTGAGTTGTTGATTTTGATGTAGCCGATGTTTCCCGGCAGTTTTTTCTGTTCTAGCAAAGTCTTGAAGTTTTCCTCGGTCTTATTGGGTAAAGCGTCCGGGAAATAATCCTTTTCTACGCCGTTTTCAAGTACGGTGATTTTGCGTTTGACATTGTGTTTGCCAGCCAACACCATATTCGCAGCATACTCATAACTATCAAGGTCGAATTTATGAATGGTCATAGGCAGGAACTCCTGAATGGCCATCGTCATGGGGACATCATTGTAACGTATGACGACCATTCCCCTCGACAGTCCGCACTGCGCGGCATTGAAGTTTTCGCGCAGTTCGGTAATCACAAATTGGTTTTCCTTATAGCTGATTTTCATATCTGAACCCGAAGGAATCAACCTGTTGGAATTGTCACGGTTCGTATTGAGATAGACATGGCCGTTGTGCAGCTCATTGTTGACCTTTTCAAGGAAATGAATAAAGCCGTCCTTGGTTTTAATGGTATCGGCTTTCCAGCTGTAAATGGTTTTGACCTCGTCCCAATTGGTTTTCTGGCGGTCAAAATAGGCAAAATTGTCCTTTACGGTTTGCCAGTAAAACAGAAAATCCTTTTGGTAAATGCTTTGTGCGTGGCCATTCGCGGCGCAACAAAACAAGATGAGCAATGCAATCTTTTTCATGACGCTAACTTACAATTTACTTTGCAAGGTTAAAAACGCTTTGCCCAAATAATTGATGATGTCTGAGGCGATGAAAGATTCGGTACCTGTTTCAGGCAGCGCGATATCGGCGGTCAGGCCATGCAGGTAAACGCCGAGGATGGCGGCATCGATGTGCTCATAGGATTGGGCAAGCAAGCCGGTGATGATTCCCGTAAGTACGTCGCCGCTTCCGGCTGTCGCGAGCGCAGCATTTCCCGTGGTATTTTGGTAGACTGCATCGCCGTCTATAATGTGTGTTGGTGCGCCTTTCACAACGATAATGCTGTTGTATTGTTTAGAAAAGTCGACGGCTTTCTGCACTTTTTCGGCTTCAGAATACCAAGGTCCAACAAGCCTTTCGAGTTCTTTTGGATGCGGCGTGAGTATCGTTTGAGGCTGCAATAAAGCGCACCAGCTTGGGTTAAGCGACAATATATTGAGCGAGTCGGCATCGATGACCAAAGGGGTTGTGTTGGTTTTGAGCAAACGATGCAGCGCCTTCTGCGTTTCTTTTTCTTTGCCGATTCCCGGACCGATTCCGATGGCTTGCGGTACTATATCATAATGGATTCTGGAAATGTAGTTTTTGTGCGTATCGGTGAAAATCATCGCTTCGGGAACACCAATCTGCACGATGCCGTAGCCGCATTTGGGAATGAACGCCGTAACGAGCCCGCAACCAGATTTGAGCGCGGCCTTGGTTGTTAGCGAAATCGCGCCCATTTTTCCGTAGCTGCCGCCGATTAACAGCGCGTGGCCTTGCGTACCTTTGTGCGCGTCGGGTTTTACGGGTTTGTAGCGTTTAAAGGCTTCTGTTGCGGTGACTCGGATGTTCTTCATTTCAACATTCAAAATTCGTTAATCAAAATTCAACCTTCAAAAATGTCGAACAACAAATTTTGAAGTTTACGAAAGTTACGGAAAATTTGATTGCGAAACGGTTGCCCTAGCCCGGATGGAAGCGGCATCCTTTTGTTTCTTTCTTTAAGAAACAAAAGATACAGCGTACAGCCGGAACAGCTTCATATTACTATTATCGTCGGATTGACAAATAATAAAAATCCCGCTTTTAAATTGCGAATATTTCTCCTAAATTGCGGCTTCAAATTCAAAACCCATCCATTATGAAAAATACAGCGCTCACGCACCTCCACGAAAAATTGGGAGCTAAAATGTTGCCTTTTGCCGGTTACAATATGCCGATTACTTATGAAGGCGTGAATGCCGAGCATGAAACCGTTCGCAACGCTGTGGGTGTTTTTGACGTCTCGCACATGGGCGAATTCTTTTTGAGTGGGCCAAAAGCGTTGGATTTGATCCAGAAAGTCACCTCGAATGACGCATCGGTTTTGACCGTTGGGAAAGCGCAGTATTCGTGCCTGCCAAACAATGACGGCGGTCTTGTGGATGATTTGATCGTTTATAAGATGGATGAAGAAAAATACATGCTTGTGGTGAATGCGTCGAATATTGATAAGGATTGGGCATGGATTTCATCTCACAATGATTTGGGCGTGGAAATGGTAAACCGTTCGGATGACTATTCATTGCTCGCCATACAAGGGCCAAAGGCGGTTGAGGCGATGCAAAGCTTGTCATCGCTTGACTTGGCTGCGATTCCGTATTACCATTTTGCGGTGGGCGATTTTGCCGGATTTGACGATATCATCATTTCTGCGACGGGTTATACCGGTTCTGGCGGATTTGAGATTTATTGCAAGAACGACCAGGCCGAAGCCATCTGGCATAAGGTTTTTGAAGCAGGTGCTGCTTTTGGCATTAAGCCGATCGGGCTCGCGGCGCGTGATACCCTGCGTCTGGAGATGGGTTTTTGTCTGTACGGAAACGACATCAACGATACCACTTCTCCGCTTGAAGCCGGATTGGGTTGGATTACAAAGTTCACCAAGGATTTCGTAAACTCCGAGAATCTTAAGAAACAAAAAGAAGCCGGTGTGCTACGCAAGCTTGTGGCTTTTGAAATGCAGGAACGCGCGGTACCGAGGCATGATTACGAGATTGTAGATGCATCGGGCAATGTCATCGGTGTGGTGACTTCGGGAACGATGTCGCCCTCTATGAGTAAAGGAATCGGATTGGGTTATGTGACCACGGCGCATTCGGCTTTGGATAGCGAAATTTTTATCAGGATCCGCAAGAATGATGTACCGGCTAAAGTTGTGAAATTGCCGTTTTATAAAAAAGGCTAACACCGATTACACAGATTTTCACAGATTAAAACAGCCTAAAAATCTATCGAATTTGTGCTAACTGTGTTTCATAAAAAAATATATTTTTGCACCATAAAATTGACACTTAGAAATGGGAAGAGCATTTGAGTTTAGGAAAGGAAGAAAAATGAAGCGTTGGTCGGCGATGGCCAAAGCGTTTACCCGAATTGGGAAAGACATCGTGATGGCCGTAAAAGAAGGCGGCCCGAATCCTGATGCCAACTCGAGGTTGCGCGCGGTAATGCAGAACGCGAAAGCGGCCAACATGCCGAAGGAAAATGTAGAACGCGCGATCAAGAAAGCCACCGACAAGGACACGGCGAATTATAAGGAGGTTTTGTTTGAAGGCTACGCG
>JAKQJQ010000244.1 GCA_029561105.1 Bacteroidota bacterium | reverse complement strand
GGAGCTAAAATGTTGCCTTTTGCCGGTTACAATATGCCGATTACTTATGAAGGCGTGAATGCCGAGCATGAAACCGTTCGCAACGCTGTGGGTGTTTTTGACGTCTCGCACATGGGCGAGTTCTTTTTGAGTGGGCCAAATGCGTTGGATTTGATCCAGAAAGTAACCTCGAACGATGCCTCTGTTTTAACTGTGGGAAAAGCGCAGTATTCTTGTTTGCCTAACAACGACGGCGGTCTAGTCGATGATTTGATCGTGTATAGGATGGCTGAGGAAAAGTACCTGCTTGTGGTGAATGCGTCGAATATCGATAAGGATTGGGCGTGGATATCAAGCCACAATGATTTGGGCGTGGATATGGTGAACCGTTCGGATGACTACTCATTGCTCGCGATACAAGGGCCGAAAGCGGTTGAGGCGATGCAAAGCTTGTCATCGCTTGACCTGTCTGCGATTCCGTATTACCATTTTGCGGTGGGCGATTTTGCCGGATTTGACGATATCATCATTTCTGCGACGGGTTATACCGGGTCTGGCGGATTTGAAATTTATTGCAAGAACGACCAGGCCGAAGCCATCTGGCATAAGGTTTTTGAAGCAGGTGACGCTTTTGGCATTAAGCCGATCGGGCTCGCCGCACGCGATACGTTGCGTCTGGAGATGGGTTTTTGTCTGTACGGGAACGACATCAACGATACGACTTCTCCGCTTGAAGCCGGATTGGGTTGGATTACAAAGTTCACCAAGGATTTCGTAAACTCCGAGAATCTTAAGAAACAAAAAGAAGCCGGTGTGCTCCGCAAGCTCGTGGCTTTTGAAATGCAGGAACGTGCGGTGCCGAGGCATGATTATGAGATTGTAGATGTGTTGGGCAATGTCATTGGTGTGGTGACTTCGGGAACGATGTCGCCTTCTATGAATAAAGGAATCGGACTGGGTTATGTGACCACGGCGCATTCGACTTTGGATAGCGAAATTTTCATCAGGATCCGCAAGAATGATGTACCGGCTAAAGTTGTGAAACTACCATTTTATAAAAAAAACTAACACGGATTACACAGATTTTCACAGATTAAAACATACTAAAAATCTATAGAATTTGTGCAATCTGTGTTTCATAAAAAAATATATTTTTGCACCATAAAATTGATACTTAGAAATGGGAAGAGCATTTGAGTTTAGGAAAGGAAGAAAAATGAAGCGTTGGTCGGCAATGGCCAAAGCGTTTACCCGAATCGGGAAAGATATTGTAATGGCCGTTAAAGAAGGCGGACCGAATCCCGATGCCAACTCGAGGTTGCGCGCGGTAATGCAGAACGCGAAAGCGGCCAACATGCCGAAGGAAAATGTAGAACGCGCGATCAAGAAAGCCACCGACAAGGACACGGCGAATTATAAGGAGGTTTTGTTTGAAGGCTACGCG
>JAKQJQ010000342.1 GCA_029561105.1 Bacteroidota bacterium | reverse complement strand
CCGGGCGTAAGCACATAATCGAGCGCTCTTACTTTCTCTATGGATACCGAGGCACAAAAACCGGGAACATCTTCATAATTGCCATCGGGATTCCTCCAATTGTAGTATGTGTTTGCAATTTTCTGAATATCCTCGCGAGAAAGTTCACGGGTACGGCGGTTTATCATATGCCCCAGATTTCGGGCATCGATAAACAATATCTCGTCATGACGATCGCGAAATTTGCCATTATTACGGTTTCGACTCAAAAACCAAAGTGCAGCCGGAATTTGTGTATTTAAAAACAGCTTGGCAGGAAGATTTACAATACAATCGATCAAACCGTTTTCAATCAAGGCTTTGCGTATTTCGCTCTCACCGCCGGTTTTTGAAGTCAATGCCCCTTTTGCCAATACCACGCCGGCCTGTCCGGTTGGCGCCAAGTGATAGATAAAATGCTGCAACCAGGCAAAGTTGGCGTTTCCAACCGGTGGTACACCATATTGCCAGCGGGCATCGTTCCGCAGTAATTCTCCGCCCCAATCGCTCACGTTAAATGGTGGATTGGCAATAATATAATCGGCTTTCAGGTCTTTGTGTGCATCGTTGAGAAACGAACCCTCGTTGTTCCATTTCACCTGCGAACTGTCAATGCCGCGAATAGCCAGGTTCATTTTGCACAACCGCCATGTAGTCTGGTTGCTTTCCTGTCCGTAAATGGAAATGTCGTTTGCCCTTCCCTGATGTTCGGTTACAAATTTCTCCGATTGAACAAACATACCGCCGGAACCGCAACAGGGGTCAAACACACGCCCGTGATAGGGTTCCAACATTTCGACCAACAATTCGACAACACTTCGAGGTGTATAGAATTGTCCGCCTTTCTTACCTTCGGCCAAGGCAAATTCTCCAAGAAAATACTCAAACACATGCCCCAGTACATCGGCACTGCGTGCTTTCGTATCGCCAAGGGCAATGTTGCCAATCAAGTCGATCAATTCTCCCAAACTGGTGGGATCGAGGTTTTGTCTCGCATAAACTTTGGGTAGAACACCTTTTAGTGAAGGATTTTCCTTTTCTATGGCATCCATGGCATTATCCACAAACTTACCGATATCGGGTTGTTTTGCTTTAGACAAAAGAAAACTCCAGCGCGCTTCTTGCGGTACAAAGAAAACGTTCTCCGCGTTGTATTCG
>JAKQJQ010000318.1 GCA_029561105.1 Bacteroidota bacterium | reverse complement strand
AGCATCGCTGATTTCGCCCAAAGTGGCTCGGTTTCGCGCTGCTTCGATGGCTAATTCCAGTAGATTGCCTTCGCCAGTTTGGGCACAAAGGGTTAGTTTTTTGAGGGACAGTTGTACCTTTTCGGTATCCCGAGATGCTTTGATTTTTTCTAATTGCTCGATTTGCTGTCTGCGTACCATCTGGTTGTCGACATCGAGAATTTGTAGCGGATCTTCTTTTTCCAATCGGTATTTGTTGACGCCTACAATGATGTCCTGACCGCTGTCAATTCTTGCTTGTTTTCTGGCGGCCGCTTCTTCAATTCTAAGTTTTGGTATTCCCGATTCGATGGCTTTGGTCATTCCACCGAGTTCTTCGACTTCTTCGATGAGTTTCCAAGCGTTTTGCGCTATTTCGTTAGTCAGGCTTTCGACATAAAAACTGCCTGCCCAAGGATCGACTGTTTTGCAGATTTTAGTTTCTTCTTGTAAATAGATTTGGGTATTTCTGGCAATTCTGGCGGAGAAATCCGTTGGCAAAGCGATGGCTTCATCGAGAGCATTGGTGTGTAAAGATTGGGTTCCTCCCAAGGCTGCCGCTAATCCTTCGATAGTGGTTCGCGCCACGTTGTTGAAAGGATCTTGCATGGTCAAACTCCAACCCGATGTCTGGCAATGGGTTCTCAAGGCGAGGGATTTATCGTCTTTGGGGTTGAATTGTTTCACCAGTTTTGCCCAAATCATCCGTCCCGCGCGCATTTTGGCAATCTCCATAAAGTGATTCATTCCAATGGCCCAGAAAAAGGAGAGGCGAGGAGCGAAGTCGTCGATTTTCATTCCCGTAGCCAGTCCTGTTCGGATGTATTCTAACCCATCGGCGAGGGTGTACGCCAACTCGATGTCGGCAGTGGCACCCGCTTCCTGCATATGATAGCCTGAGATGGAAATGGAGTTGAATTTTGGCATTTTTTTGCTGGTAAATTCAAAGATATCAGCAATGATTTTCATCGAAGGTGTTGGCGGATAGATGTAGGTATTGCGCACCATAAATTCTTTCAGAATATCATTTTGTATGGTTCCGGAAAGCTGCTCTGGTTGTACACCTTGCTCTTCGGCTGCGACAATATAAAAGGCCATAATAGGCAAAACAGCC
>JAKQJQ010000301.1 GCA_029561105.1 Bacteroidota bacterium | reverse complement strand
GGCGGTTTCAAATTGCTAACGCAACTTTCAACTAAAATACAATAATTATTTACACTGCAATTTTTTGGATTATCAATTCATTGAAAACCTCTTTTGGTGTTTTTACCTCAAGGACTTTCCTGGGCCTTTCGTTGAGTTCTTTCTGCACCTTTTTGAGGTGTTTTTTTGAGTGTACCGACAAGTCTGTCCCTTTTGGAAAATAATCCCTGAGAAGCCCGTTTGTGTTCTCGTTGGTTGGCCGCTCCCAAGGGCTGTACGGATGGGTAAAATAGACTTTCATTTTGGTTTTTTGGGATAGGATCTTGTGTTGTGCCATTTCGGTCCCGTTATCGTAGGTGAGGGATTTTCGCATTATTTTGGGCAGCTTTGCAAACTCGGCTTCGAATGCCTTTCTGACGGTGTGTGCCTCTTTGTTTGGCAGGTGCACCAATATTACGAACCGTGAGGATCTTTCCACCAGCGTGCCGATGTATGAGCCGTTTTCCTTGCCCACGATCAGGTCTCCTTCCCAGTGTCCCGGAATCTCGCGCGAGTTGACTTCCTGCGGGCGCTCATCGATGCTCAACCTGTCTACAATCTTGATGTCACGGACCGATTTGGTGTGCCTCGGTCCACGTGTTTTCCGGTTCTGGCGCAACTGGCCGATGAGTTCCTCCTTTAAGGATTTCTTGCTGTGGAGATAGACAAAATAATAGATCGTTTCGTGGCTGACCTGCATGTTTTTTTGGTTTGGAAAATTCTTTTTTAAATATAGCGAAATTTGTTCGGGCGACCATTTTTTTCTCAAATGGGCCACCACAAAATCATAGAGTTGCTTATTGCCCTTGATCTTAGATCGTCCGTAATTTTTCTCCATGCAGACCCTGGCCGCTGCCAAATGCGCGTGATAAGATGAATAAGATTTGTACCTGGTTCTTTTCAGCTCGCGGCTGACGGTGGACTTGTTCCTGCCGAGCAGAATCGCAATCGATGAGGCAGAAAGTCCGTTATCGAAATGCTTCTCGATCTGGATCCTTTCCTGCATGTTTAGACGGGAATATTTTGTTTTCATACAACACTAAATTAGGATTAAAAGTGTTGCGTTAGTTTTCTGAATCGGCCCTAAAATGTTTGCTAACGTTTCGCGGCCACGTGAAGTTGTGAAGCCAGCGTACCGAGTTCTGTCCGCTAAGATAGAAGTTTATTCGTGAAAATAGAGTAGAAGCTACTCAAAACCAACAATTTCTCGTGACCGCTGTTACCTGCTGACGTTCCTTAGCTTTAAAGAAAGCGAGAATATTTTTTATTTTTTAAATTTTAAAAACATTCTAAAGGATGTTTTTTGTTTTGGTTTCAAAAACCGAATTCACA
>JAKQJQ010000300.1 GCA_029561105.1 Bacteroidota bacterium | reverse complement strand
ACTTCAGGTCTCGAAATGTCACAAAACTCATTGCGCTTGAGCTGGACATCTGAAGAAGTAGACCAACGCTTGCACAACATCATGCTCAACATCCACTCGGCTTGCGTGAAATACGGAGCAGACGGAAACGGTTACGTTGATTACGTGAAAGGCGCCAACATCGCCGGATTCGTAAAAGTAGCCGATGCCATGCTCGGACAAGGCGTGGTATAGTAAAAATAGAATTAGAACAAAGAGGCAGGATAGTTAATCTGGACTCATGTTTCTTAACTCTTCAAAAAGCCTTCCGATTGCAATCGGGAGGCTTTTTTTCTAGCCCATATTAAAATTCAAATAATTCCGTTTTGTATTATATTTGTCTTTCAATCTGCCGATACCAATGAAAAAACTGTCGCTTTTCCTTTTCTTTTTTCTTACCGCAACCCTCGCCTCCGCCCAATACAGCAAATTGTGGAAGGGATACTTTTCCTATAATGAAGTAAAGGATTTGTCGGAATCGCCAACCAAACTCGTAGCCGCTTCAGAAAACGCCTTGTTTTCCAAAGACCTGCTTTCGGGATCCATAAAAACCACCAACACCATAGACGGATTATCGGGGCTTACCATAACTACCATATACTACAGTCCAACCTTTAAAAAGACATTGGTAGGCTACGAAAACGGGCTCATGATTGTCATCAACGAGCGTGACGGGAGCATAACCAATGTAGTCGATATTATCAACAAAGCACTGCCGCCCAACATCAAAAGGATCAACCATTTTATGGAGTACGAGGGAATCGTTTACATTTCCTGCGATTTTGGAATCGTGCAGTACAAATTGTCTACGATGCTTTTTGGCGACACCTATTTCATAGGAAACGGAGGTTCTCAAATTCCTGTGCGGCAAACTACCGTGTTTCAAGGGAACATCTATGCTGCCACTTTCGTCAACGGCATACGTAGGGCATCTCTCACCAATGCCAATCTCAATGATTTTAGCCAGTGGACTACCTTAGACGCGAACGGCTGGACCGGTATAGAAGCTTTTGGCAATACCATGGTTGCCATCTCCAATACGGGGTTCTTTTTTTCCTGGGACGGGAACAATTTCTCCAACCCTGTGGGACTAACCGAGGTGTCCACCGACCTTAGAAAGTATGGCGATTACCTGTTGGTGACTACCGCCAATCACGTGTATGTATACAACAATGCATTGGTGCAGATCCGCAACCTGAACAGCAATGAAATTACCGATGCAACAGTAAAATTTACCTGTGCCACGGTGATTAATGATAAATTGTATATCGGCACCACAGAAAACGGGGTCTACACCACGCCACTGCAAAGTTCAAACTTTCAAAACATAAGCCCAGCGGGCGCTTACCGCAATGCCATTTTTGGATTGAACGCTTCCACATCAAACCTCTGGATGGTCTATGGCGGCTATGATAAAGATTACAATCCGTATACTTATTTTGGGTTTCAACCCAACAAATTTCCCATCAGTATCTACAACAAAAACGGCTGGAAGCACATCCCGTTCGAAGAACACAACGCCAAAGCACTTACGATGATCACGCCAAATCCCAACAATGAGAACCAGGTGTACATCAGTTCTTTTTTCTCGGGTATGCTCAAAGTAGATAATTTCGTACCCACCACGCTTTACAACGAATCCAACACCGGAACAGATGGCCTCAAACCCATTGGTGGCGCAGGACCAGAAAATATCTGGGTCAACGGCGCTGCATTTGATGGTTCGGGGAATCTCTGGATGAACAGCAGCTTACAAAACAAAGCACTTGTAGAATTACAGGCTGGCGGACAATGGAAATCCTTCAACACCCAAAGCGTACCCAGTTCCTTTGGGCTGTTCAAGCTGGGCCGCATGGTTGTGGATAAAAATGGCACCAAATGGATGGCCACGCTCAACGATGGAGTCGTGGCCTTTAATGAAACCGTGAGCAATACGGTTTTCAAGACATTGCGTTTTTCTGAGGGCGGCACTACCGGAAACCTACCGTCCAGTAACGTCAGGGCGCTGGCGCTAGACAATGACAATCAGCTCTGGATAGGAACCCTCTTTGGATTGCGCGTGTTGAATAGTGTAGACGCATTCTATTCACAAGAACAGATGACCACATCCAACATTGTCTTTAACGAAATTATAGACGGTGCACCGGTTGCTCAAGAATTGTTATTGTTGCAAACCATCAATGATATTGAAGTGGATGGCGCAAACAACAAATGGGTGGCTACCGCCGATTCTGGCGTTTTCATGTTTTCACCCGACGGCCAACGCACCTTTTACCATTTTACCACAGCCAATTCGCCTTTGCCAAGCAACACCGTAAACGACTTAGACATCAACGGTGCCACCGGAGAAGTTTTCATTGCCACCACCAAAGGCATGGTTTCTTTTAAGGCTACCGCCACTGAAGCCGGAGACGATCTTAACAATGTCTTTATTTATCCAAATCCGGTAAGACCTAATTATTACGGGACAGTTAAAGTAAGCGGCCTTACCAATAAAGCCCATGTCAAGATTGCCGATATAGAAGGCAGTTTGGTTTACGAAGCCATTTCTGAAGGCGGAACACTGGAATGGGACACCACCGCTTTTGGGAAATACAAGGTTGCCTCGGGTGTGTATATGGTTTTCATTTCCTCAGAAGACGGCAGTTTGACCAAGGTAAAAAAGGTGATGATCGTTAGATAAAACTAGGGACAAGGTTCAGGTTACAGGGTTCGGGCCGCGCCAATCGCCGAATCTTTTTCGCTGCACCTTGAATCCTGCACCTTGAACCCGCACCATGCAAATCAAAACCAAAGCCATCGTCATCTCCTCGCTCAAATACCAGGAGAAAAGCCTGATCGTGAAATGCTTCACGCAATCAGACGGGCTCAAATCATATTTTGTGCGCAATGCGTTTTCACCCGCGAGGACCAGCCAGAAAATAGCATATTTCCAGCCACTTACCATTCTTGAAATAGAAGCCGTCCACAAAAACAAAGGAACGCTCGAACATTTCAAGGAAATCAAAATTGCCACGCCGTTCCGGAGCATCCATTCAGACGTGATGAAAAGCGCCGTAGCACTGTTTCTATCAGAAATACTACACCATTCTATCCATGAGGAAGAAAAAAACGAGGGATTGTTTGAGTTCCTGGAGACTGCTTTAAACTGGCTCGATACGCATGAACACACCGCCAATTTTCACTTGACACTTTTGCTCGAAGCAACCAAATACCTCGGGTTTTATCCAGATATTTCGGCAATTGACCTGCCGTACTTTGAAATGACCGAAGGCATATTCTCTAACTTTCACGCCTTGAGTTCACTCTCAGAAGCAGAAACCCAATTGCTGCGGAGGCTCATCGCAATCAAATTTGACAACGACTACAAAAGCTTTCACGTGAGCGAGCGTCAGGCTTTGCTCAAGATTTTGATTGATTATTACAGTTTTCACCTCGACGGTTTTAAGAAACCCAAGTCCCTTGAGGTGTTAACAGCGGTTTTTTCTTAGGGCGTGCCGGCGTTTTCGCCTTTCGTTTTTTGCCTCGGGCATTTGGTAACGCCGTCGCGCTGTCCGCAGTACGCGGTACTTGCTCCCATCGCTCACGCAACCGTCTACGTAGCCACTTTACAACAACTTTGCAGCCGTTATGTGTAAAGGCAAGCGCTGCCGAAAATCCGTCAAATTTGCATCACCTATTCCAAAAATCATTACCTTCGCCGATTGATTTTACAAACCATTCCAATGAGCACTCAATTTAAGGAATACAAAGGGCTCGACTTACCCACAGTCGCATCAGAAGTCCTTGATTTCTGGAAAAAACAACAGATATTCGAAAAGAGCGTCACCACACGCGAAGGCAACCAGCCATTCGTGTTTTTTGAAGGTCCGCCGTCGGCCAACGGTTTGCCGGGAATCCACCACGTAATGGCGCGCGCCATCAAAGATATTTTCTGCCGATACAAAACCCAAAAGGGCTATCAGGTGAAACGTAAGGCCGGTTGGGATACACACGGCTTGCCCGTTGAACTCGGCACAGAAAAAGAACTCGGCATCACCAAAGAGGATATCGGTAAAACCATCTCGATAGAAGCCTACAACGAAGCCTGCAAACGCACCGTGATGCGCTACACCGACGTCTGGAACGACCTCACCGAAAAAATGGGCTATTGGGTCGATATGAACGATCCGTATGTGACCTACAAATCCAAATACATGGAGTCGGTTTGGTGGTTGTTGAAACAGATTTACGATAAAGGTTTGATGTACAAAGGCTATACAATCCAGCCGTATTCGCCCAAGTCTGGAACGGGTTTGTCTTCGCATGAAGTCAACCAACCCGGTGCTTACCGCGATGTGACCGATACCACGATTGTAGCCCAGTTCAAAGCCAAAAATGAAACGCTGCCTTCTTTTCTGCAAGGGTTTGGCGACATCCACATTTTGGCCTGGACAACAACACCGTGGACTTTGCCATCCAATACAGCATTGACCGTGGGCCCGAAAATCGATTACGTTCTTGTAAAAACGTTTAACCAATATACTTTCGAGCCGGTAAATGTGGTCTTGGCCAAAAATCTGGTCGCAAAACAATTCGGCAAAGGATTTTTCGCAAGTGAAGACGATGCCGATTTTACCAATTATAAAGCCGGCGACAAGCAGATTCCATTCAAAATCTTAACCGAAGCCAAAGGGAAGGATTTGGTAGGTATCCGCTATGAGCAATTGCTGCCATTGGTGTTGCCGTATCAAAATCCAGAAAATGCCTTCCGCGTCATTTCGGGTGATTTTGTCACCACAGAAGACGGAACCGGAATCGTACACACCGCGCCAACCTTTGGTGCTGATGATGCCAAAGTAGCCAAAGAAGCCACACCCGAAGTGCCGCCGATGCTCGTGCAGGATGAAAACGGTACGCTTGTTCCGCTCGTAGATTTACAAGGAAAATTCATTGCAGGACTCGGAGATTTGTCGGGTAAATATGTCAAGAACGAATATTACGATGCCGGAACAGCACCCGAAAAATCGGTAGATGTAGAAATCGCCATCCGACTCAAAGAAGAAAACAAAGCCTTTAAGGTAGAGAAATACGTACACAGTTATCCGCACAGTTGGCGAACAGACGAGCCGTTGTTGTACTATCCGCTCGACTCTTGGTTCATCAAGGTCACCGAAGTCAAGGATCGCATGTTCGACCTCAATGAAACCATCAACTGGAAACCCAAAGCCACCGGAGAAGGCCGTTTTGGGAACTGGCTCAAGAATGCCAACGACTGGAATTTGTCGCGCTCGCGCTATTGGGGAATCCCGTTGCCAATTTGGCGCACCGAGGACAAGACCGAGGAAATCATCATCGGGTCGGTAGAACAGCTCTACAACGAAATAGAAAAATCGATTGTGGCCGGTTTGCAAAAGGAGAATCCGTTTAAGGGATTTGAAATCGGGAACATGGACGAATCCAATTACGATTTGGTCGATTTGCACAAAAATGTAGTCGATAAAATCACGCTCGTTTCTCCATCCGGAAAACCCATGAACCGCGAAACCGATTTGATCGATGTTTGGTTCGACTCGGGCGCAATGCCATATGCGCAATGGCATTATCCGTTCGAGAATAAAGACAAAATTGATCAAAACAAAGATTTCCCCGCCGATTTTATCGCAGAAGGCGTAGACCAGACGCGCGGATGGTTTTATACCTTGCACGCGATCGGGACTTTGGTTTTCGATAAAGTGGCTTACAAAAATGTCGTTTCCAACGGACTTGTTTTGGATAAGAACGGACAGAAAATGTCTAAACGTCTGGGCAATGCCACCGATCCGTTTGATACCATTGCTGAGTATGGGCCCGATGCGACGCGTTGGTACATGATCTCGAATGCCAATCCGTGGGACAACCTCAAATTCGACATCGAAGGCATAGCAGAAGTACGCCGTAAATTCTTCGGCACCTTATATAATACGTATTCGTTCTTTGCGTTGTATGCCAACATCGATAACTTTAAATACACTGAGGCCGAAATTCCCGTGAAGGAACGACCAGAGATCGACCAATGGATCATCTCCGAACTCAACACGCTCATCGCCAATGTCGACAGTTATTATGCCGATTACGAACCCACGAAAGCCGCACGCGCAATCTCTGATTTCGTACAGGAAAACCTGAGTAACTGGTACGTGCGTTTGTGCCGCCGCAGGTTCTGGAAAGGTGAATATGCGCAAGACAAGATTGCCGCCTACCAGACGCTTTACACCTGTTTGCTCGCCGTGAGTAAACTGGGCGCGCCAATCGCTCCTTTCTTTATGGACGCGCTCTACCGCGATTTGACCCAAGCCACAAAGTCGGAAAATTTTGACAGCGTTCACCTGGCCGAATTTCCCCAAAGTGTTGAAAATTATGTTAATAAAACCCTAGAGAGCAAAATGGAGAAGGCGCAGACCATTTCGTCATTGGTTTTGTCGCTGCGCAAGAAAGAAATGATTAAGGTACGACAACCGCTGCAAAAGGTAATGATTCCGGTACTTGACGCGAATCAGAAAGCCCAAATCGAAGCCGTTTCTGACCTCATAAAAGCCGAAGTTAACGTAAAGGAAATAGAACTTTTAGACGATGCGTCGGATATTCTGATCAAACAAATCAAACCCAATTTTAAGACTTTGGGACCGCGTTTTGGCAAAGACATGGGATTGATTTCCAAACAGATACAATCCTTTTCGCCCGAACAAATCAATCTCTTGGATACATTGGGCTTTCTGGATATTGCTATTTCGGGAAAAACAATAACTTTATCAAAAGACGATGTCGAGATTTCGTCACAGGATATTGAGGGCTGGCTCGTCGCCAACGCCAACGGAATCACAGTCGCGCTCGATATTACGATTTCTGAAAGCTTGAAAGAAGAGGGAATCGCGCGGGAGTTGGTCAACCGGATACAAAATCTCCGAAAAGATTCGGGATTTGAAGTTACCGACAAGATTAAAGTGGTGTTGCAAAACAACGCCGAATTAGAGCAAGCAGTCAACGCCAACCTCAAGTATATCCAAACCGAGACGTTAACCGAATCGCTTATATTTGAAGCCAATGTAACCAACGGGACAGAAATAGCGTTCGACCAAATAGAAACAAAAATTATAATCTCAAAATAAGACGAACATGGTAGATGAAATTGCAAGATACTCGGATGCTGACTTAGCAGAGTTCAAAGAGCTTATCCTGAAAAAAATCAGTAAGGCACAGGCTGATCTGGATTTAATTAAAAGTGCCTACATGAATGACCTTAACAACGGAACAGACGATACCTCGCCAACCTTCAAAGCTTTTGAGGAAGGCAGTGAAACCATGTCTAAAGAAGCCAACTCGCAACTGGCCATCCGTCAGGAGAAATTCATCCGCGATTTGAAAAACGCGCTTTTCAGGGTAGAAAACAAAACCTATGGCGTGTGCAAAGTCACGGGCAAATTGATCAGCAAGGAAAGGCTCATGATTGTGCCTCATGCAACGATGAGTATAGAAGCAAAAAACCTGCAACGATAAACAACTTATTATTATATAATTAACGCTCCGTCAGGAGCGTTTTTTTTAGAAAAAGGTTTACTTTTGCGCCATCAAAAACAAAAAAATGTCATTACGAAAAGCGTATCTCCTCATTTTCATCATCTTACTGGTAGATCAGGTTTCAAAAATTTACATCAAGACCAATTTTGTTTTGGGAGAAGAAGTCAACGTTTTCAGTTGGTTTAAGATTCTTTTCATTGAGAATGAAGGGATGGCTTGGGGCACCGAAATCCCTGGTGCTTATGGCAAATTATTCCTCACGCTTTTCAGGCTCGTCGCTGTTTCGGCGATTGGCTATTGGCTATGGGATTCGGTAAAGAAACACAGTTCAAACTTTTTGATTGTCGCTATTGCACTCATATTCGCGGGCGCTTTTGGCAACATCATCGATTCTGTTTTCTACGGGATCGTTTTTGATGACAGCCACGGCCATCTGGCCACCTTATTTTCTGACAAACCTTATGGAACGGTTTTCCACGGCAAAGTGGTAGACATGCTCTATTTCCCTATTTTTGAGGGGAATTGGCCCGGCTGGTTTCCCGTAATTGGCGGCGGGCATTTTAAATTCTTCAACGCCATCTTCAACATCGCCGACATGGCCATTTCTACGGGTGTGGGCATCCTGATTGTCTTCAATAAAAAAGCCTTCGGGAAACCCGTTGAAACCAAACCGTTTGAGAAAACAGGAGAAGAAGCCAACCATTTCGGATAACGAGGAGCCACAACACCTTTTTTAGAACAGGCATCGGTCCTGCTGTTTGCTCTGTCTTTTGCTTTTTAAAGGAAAAAGCAAAAGGACACCGCGCCCATCAGGGCTAGACGGGAAAGGTGTAGACCCTTTGGGGAGTTACGCAATAGTCCAGTCTCACATCGCCGGTAAACACATCGTCGATTGCGGTTTCGGCTTCAAAAAAACTCAAGCCTACTTTCACTACCTCAAGCGCACAGTCTGTAAGTAAGGTGTCGTAAAACCCCTTGCCATAACCCACGCGGTTTCCGGTTTGGTCAAATGCGAGTAAAGGCACGAACACCACTTGTATTTTTTGCGCAGGAACTTCAATGCCATCTACTGGTTCTGGAATGCCGTACGCGTTTTTTTTGAATTTCGTATTATCGGTCAACAAAAAATGCGTCATTTGAACCGATTCAAAATCACTGCGAGACACCACGATTTCTTTGTCTTTGCCAGAAAGGATGTGCATGACGAATTGTGTGTCTACTTCGTTTTTCCCATCAATCGGCAAAAAGACATGAAAGTAATTGTTGTCCCAGAGGTCCAATGACAGCAGTTGGTTGGCAATCGCCAAACTCAGCTCCTCAATCTCAGTTTCAGAAAGCGCGCTGCGCAATTGCTTGTATTTGACGCGAAGTTCTTTTTTTGTCATGGCATTTTTTGTTACGCGAAACACGCAAAGCAGACACAAAGAAACGCAAAATAGTCATAAATAATAAACACAGATTTCACAGATTTTTAATCTGTGAAATCTGTGAAATCTGTGTTTTGAAATGGGCGATGCCTTTTGCAAACGTTAACATAAATCTTCGCGGTTCTTTGCGAAATAACAACAAGCATTTGTATTATTTTTGTAAAGCAAAACGCCGCCTCAGAAAATGAACAATCCATCGCTCCAGCTCCAAATACAAACACTTCCCGACAATCCGGGTGTGTACCAGTACTACGACAAGGAAGGCAAGATTTTATACGTGGGCAAGGCCAAGAACCTCAAGAAACGCGTTTCGTCTTATTTCAATAAAGTACACGATACGGCCAAAACCAATGTGCTGGTGCGCAAGATCGTTACCATCAAACACATTGTGGTGCCCAGCGAAAGCGATGCGCTGTTGCTTGAGAACAACCTGATCAAGAAATACCAACCGCGTTACAATGTGCTGTTGCGCGATGACAAAAGTTATCCGTGGCTGTGCATCAAAAAGGAACCGTTTTCGCGCATCTTTTCTACGCGCCGCATGATTAAGGACGGTTCTGAATATTTTGGGCCTTACACCAATTTCAAGACCGTCTGGACCATCCTTGACCTGATCAAGGAACTCTATCCGTTGCGCACCTGCAATTACGATCTGAGCCAAAGCAATATTGAGAAACACAAGTTCAAGGTTTGCCTCGAGTACCATCTGGGCAATTGTAAAGGCCCTTGCGAAGGACATGAATCGCTAGAAAATTACCAAACCCAGGTCAATGCCATCCGCGAAATATTGAAAGGCAATTTCAAAGAAAGCCTACGCGATTTCAAAAACAAGATGAAGCAATACGCCGACAACATGCAATTCGAGGAAGCGCAGCAAATCAAGGAAAAGATTGCCGTTTTAGAAAATTACCAATCACATTCTACGATTGTCAACCCTAAGATTTCCAATATCGATGTGTTCTCGATCATATCGGATGAAAGCGCCGCGTTTGTCAATTTCCTGCAGATTTCGCACGGTTCGATCATCCGTTCGCACACCATGGAAATCAAGAAGAAGCTTGATGAAAGTGACCAGGAATTACTCGAATTGTCTGTGGTGGAACTGCGCGAACGCTTCAATTTGCTCTCACGTGAAATCATCGCACCGTTTGATATGGATTTGGGAGAGAAGATAAAAGTTACTGTTCCGCAACTCGGCGACAAGAAACAACTGCTCGACCTTTCACAACGCAACGCCAAGTTTTACCGCATCGAGCAACTCAAACAGCTGCAGATTGTAGACCCTGACAGGCATACCAACCGCATCATGGCGCAGATGCAAAAGGATTTGAGATTGAACGTTGAGCCGCGCCACATCGAATGTTTTGACAACTCAAACATACAGGGAACCAATCCCGTTGCAGCCTGCGTGGTTTTCAAGGACGGCAAGCCGAGTAAGAAAGATTACCGCCATTTCAATATCAAAACCGTGGTGGGGCCAGATGATTTTGCCTCTATGGAAGAAGTCGTCTACCGCCGTTACAAGCGCATGCTCGACGAAAACGAACCGTTGCCGCAGCTCATCATCATAGATGGAGGCAAAGGCCAGTTGTCATCGGCGCTCAAAAGCATCGACGCACTCGAATTGCGTGGCAAGATTGCCATTATCGGTATTGCCAAACGGCTTGAGGAACTGTATTATCCGGGAGATTCGGTTCCGCTGTATCTTGACAAAAAATCCGAGACCCTCAAGGTGATCCAGTATTTGCGTAACGAGGCGCATCGTTTCGGGATTACTTTTCACCGTGACAAACGCAGCAAATCGGCATTGCATTCGTCTATCGAATCTATTCCCGGCATCGGCGAAAAAACCATGCAAACGTTAATCAAACATTTCAAAAGTGTTAAAAGATTGAAATTGGCCACCGAAACAGAAATTTCGGCCGTTGTTGGCGCGTCGAAAGCAAAAAAAATTACCGACTTTTACAAAACTTCTAATCCCGAGTAACCGTAATGAAGAAAATCGTCTTGCTGTTTATCGCTTTGCTAGCCTTTGTATTTTCTCATGCGCAAAAAAACCAACAACGGCCAAAGGTAGGGCTAGTGCTCAGTGGCGGTGGTGCGAAAGGCTTTGCACATATCGGCGTGCTCAAGGTGCTGGAACAGGCAGGTGTCAAGATCGATTACATTGGCGGAACCAGCATGGGCGCTGTTGTGGGCGGTTTGTACGCTTCGGGTTACAACGCCTCGCAAATCGATTCTATCTTTAAGGAGACCGATTTCGATGCGTTGCTCAGTGATTTTATTCCGCGCTCTTCCAAAAATTTTTACGAGAAACGCAACGACGAATTGTACGCATTTACGCTGCCATTCAATAAAATGCGGATTGGAATTCCAACGGCGTTGTCGCGTGGTATGTACAATTATAATCTGCTCAACAAACTCACCTACAAGGTGCGCCACGTGCGTGATTTCAACAAGTTGCCGATCCCGTTTTTGTGTATGGCCAGCAACATAGAAAACGGCGAGGAGGTATTACTCAACAAGGGTTACCTTGCCCAGGCGATACTGGCCAGCGGCGCATTCCCCACCTTGTTTTCGCCGGTAGAGATCGATGGGAAATTGCTCGTAGACGGTGGTGTGACCAACAATTATCCGGTAGAGGAAATCAAGAAACTGGGCGCCGATATTGTCATTGGCGTAGATGTACAGGACGATCTTAAGGACCGCAAGTCACTCAAGGATGCCACAAGAATCCTGGTTCAGATATCCAACCTGAGCATGATTGAGAAAATGCGAGAGAAAATTAAGATGACCGATATTTACATCAAGCCCGACATTACCAATTATGGTGTGATTTCGTTTGACGAAGGTCAGGAAATAATAAAAAGGGGCGAAGAGGCGGCGTTTGCGGTTTACGATAAAATCAAACCGCTTGGCGATAGCACAATGGTCAAATTTGACAAATACCCCAAGGTCAAGGTCGACAGCCTTAACATCAAGAATATTATCATCAACCCGCTCGACAATTACACGCGTTCTTATGTGATAGGTAAACTGCGGTTCAAGCAAGGCGCTAAAGTGAGCTACAATGACATTAAGGTGGGTATGGACAATATTACGGCCACGCAAAACTTCAGCTCGATTGGCTATACGCTTGAAAAGAACCAAAACGGTGATGATTTGGTCATGACCCTGCACGAGAACCCGACTACGACTTTTCTCCGCTTTGCGCTGCATTACGATGGCCTGTACAAAAGCGGTATTTTAGTCAACCTGACCCAGAAGAAGACCTTTTTCAAGAATGACATTACTTCTGTGGATATGATTTTGGGCGACAACCTGCGCTACAATCTGGATTATTACATAGACAACGGTTTTTACTGGAGTTTTGGTTTCAAATCCCGTTTCAACGCTTTTAACCGCAATATTGACACCGATTTTAAGGACGGATCGCTGTATGAGCAATTGGGTATTCGCACCATCAACTACGATTTCTCGGATTTCACCAACCAGATGTACCTGCAGACTATTTTTGTACAGAAGTTTTTATTGGGTGCCGGTGTAGAACAGAAACACCTCAAGGTTCGGTCAAAGACGCTGGGCAGTTCCTCTCCGATTTTTGAGAACAGCGACTACACCAGTATTTTTGGATACCTCAAGTACGATTCGTTTGACAATCGGTATTTCCCCAGACGCGGTTGGTATTTCTCGGGCGATTTTCAATCGTATCTGTATTCATCGAGCAATGACTTCAACCAGTTTTCTGTAGCCCGTGGCGACATTGGTTTTGCGCGTACGCTTTACAAGAAACTGACAGTAAGGTGGCAATCAGAAGCCGGTTTTGCTATTGGTGGTGAAAGCAGTCAACTGTTCGATTTTGCGTTGGGTGGTTACGGTTACCAAACCATCAATAACTTCAAACATTTTTACGGTTATGATTTTTTGAGTGTTTCGGGTGACAGCTATATCAAAACTGCGCTTACACTGGACTATGAAATTTTCAAGAAAAACCACCTGAATATCGCGGCGAATTTTGCCAATGTGGCCGATAACTTATACGAAACCACCGATTGGTTTTCACAAGTCAAATACTCGGGATATGCACTCGGTTACGGTTTGGAAACCATCGTGGGTCCAATAGAATTCAAGTATTCGTGCTCGCCCGAACTCAACAAGGGCTTTGCTTGGTTTAGTGTAGGATTCTGGTTCTGATGCCGCGACAACGGCATTTAATTCTTTGATGTTATTGAAAATTCAATATATTTGGAACCATTAAACCAATTAAACCCGAAACCATGTCTATCTGGAAAAGAAAACCCCTTCATTTATTATTAGAAGAAGCAACAGAATCCGAAAAAGGTTTAAAGAAGACGCTTTCTGCCACCGGATTAGTTGCGCTTGGTGTGGGTGCCATTATTGGCGCTGGACTGTTTTCGATCACGGGACTCGCGGCTGCCACCAATGCAGGACCCGCAATTACGATTTCTTTTCTTGTGGCTGCTTTTGGGTGTATTTTTGCGGGATTGTGTTATGCCGAGTTTTCGTCGATGATTCCCGTTGCCGGCAGTGCGTACACGTACTCGTTTGCCACCATGGGTGAGTTTGTCGCCTGGATTATCGGATGGGATTTGGTGCTCGAGTATGCTGTGGGCGCAGCAACGGTTTCTATTAGTTGGTCGCGGTATCTGGGGAAATTTTTAGGAGGTTACGGTATTCACATTCCAGATGCCTATATGCTTTCGCCTTTTGAAGGCGGAATAATTAACATCCCTGCGGTTTTGATTGTGATGTTGATGTCGTTTGTTTTGATGCGCGGAACCAAAGAATCTTCATTCGTGAACGGAGTCATCGTGTTGCTTAAGGTTTCTGTGGTGTTGATTTTTATCGCTGTGGGCTGGAAATACATTCATCCTGAAAACTATACCCCATATATCCCAGAGAACACCGGAAATTTTGGTGAATTTGGTTTTTCGGGAATCATCAGGGCTGCGGCCATCGTGTTCTTTGCCTATATCGGTTTTGACGCCGTATCGACAGCTGCACAGGAAGCCAAAAACCCTAAGCGTGATATGCCGATTGGGATTTTGTTGTCGTTGGGAATCTGTACCTTGTTGTACATCCTTTTTGCTCATGTCATGACCGGCGTTGTGAATTATCAGGCTTTTGCAGGAAAAGACGGGATTGCTCCGGTAGCGATTGCGGTAGAATCTATGGGGCAGGCCAATGCGGCGGGCGTTATAGTGCCCGAGTATCCGTGGCTCAACAATGCTATTTTGCTAGCTATTCTTGGCGGATATGCTTCGGTAATTTTAGTGATGCTCATGGGGCAAAGTCGCGTTTTCTTTTCTATGAGTAAAGACGGGTTGATGCCTAAGGTTTTCTCAGAAGTGCATCCTAAGTTTCGTACTCCGGCAAAAAACAACCTGTTGTTTATGATATTGGTAAGCTGTTTTGCAGCGTTTGTGCCTGCACGCGTGGTGGGAGAGATGACCAGCATAGGGACTTTGTTCGCGTTTATCCTGGTGTGTATCGGTGTATTGATTATGCGTAAAAAAATGCCGGATGCACCAAGGGCTTTTCGCACACCACTGGTCCCATTAGTACCGATTTTGGGCATATTCGTATGCTTGTTTATGATGGTCTTTTTGCCACTGGACACCTGGATCCGTTTGATTGTCTGGATGATGATTGGTTTTGATTTGTACCTTTTCTACGGAATGAGAAACAGCGTTCAAAATCAAGGAAGTTTTAGTCTGTCAAATTACAAAACAGTTGCCGCATCTGGATTTGCAATGGTTTTGGGATTGATCGTCGTGGCTTTTGTACACCATCAGGATCCTGCAATCGATGACCATTTTTTATACTATTTTTCATTGATTTTTGCAGCAATCCACGTGATGATATACGCTTACAGCTACAAGAAAGCCAGATAATTGGTCTTTCTGTTAGTAGAAAAGGCATCAAGACGGGCTTATCGGTTTTGATGCCTTTTGTTTTGTAAATATTTCGCCCGAAACCAACGCAAAATTGATTTTTTCTCGATATTTGTGATATGAATGCTCCTTGGAAAAACCTCTTAGCGCATCTCAAATTCCTCATCAAGAGAAATCCTGAATGACTGGCTTTTAGTTATTAATTTTTAAATTATTATTTATTCATTATTAATTGAAAAGACATGCCACTATACCACAAACTCGGAAATATTCCACACAAACGACACGTGCAGTTCGAGAAGCCCGATGGCAGCTTGTATTATGAGCAGCTCTTCGGTACCGAAGGATTCAACGGACACTCTTCGTTGCTTTATCAGGTACATCGGCCAACACAAGTCAAAGAGATTTTAAAATCGTATTCGGTCGAGCCTAAAATCGCCATCGGCAAAAACATCAAATCGCTATTGTTTAAAGGATTTGAGCTTAAACCAGAGGCCGATTTTCTCGACAGCCGCAAACCTATGTTGGTCAATAATGACTGTACAATCGGGCTTGCCGCTCCTCAAAACTCGCTCACCGATTATTTTTACAAAAATGCAGATGCCGATGAAATGCTTTTCATCCACAAAGGCAAAGGCAAACTGCGCACCATGATGGGTAATATCGATTTTGAGTACGGCGACTACCTGATTATCCCACGCGGAATGATCTATCAGATCCAATTCGAGACCTCAGAAAACCGCTTGTTCTACGTAGAATCTTTTGCGCCCTTCTACACACCCAAACGCTACAAGAACAGTTCTGGCCAATTGCTCGAGCATTCACCATTTTGCGAGCGCGATTTCAAATTGCCCACAGAGCTAGAAACCCACGACGAAAAAGGCGATTTCCTGATCAAAGTCAAGAAAGAAGGCATGATCCATGAAATGGTTTACGCGACGCATCCTTTTGATGTTATCGGTTGGGACGGCTACAATTTCCCGTACGGATTTAGTATTCACGATTTTGAACCCATCACCGGACGCGTACACCAACCGCCACCAGTTCACCAGACTTTTGAGACTGCTACTTTTGTGGTGTGCTCCTTTTGTCCGCGTTTGTACGATTACCACCCAAAAGCCATCCCTGCGCCGTACAACCACAGCAACATCGACAGCGATGAGGTGTTGTATTATGTAGATGGCGATTTTATGTCGCGCAACAACATTGAGCAAGGGCACATTACCTTGCATCCCAAGGGCATTCCACACGGACCAGCGCCAGGAGCAATGGAGCGCAGCATCGGTAAAACCGTTACCGAGGAATTGGCAGTAATGGTCGACACTTTTCGTCCATTAATGGTTACCGAAGAAGCGATGGGTCTCGATGACGGACAATATTACAAATCTTGGGTAGAGTAATTTTTAGGAGCTATTCCTGCTGTACGCTCACCCTAGCGAAGCGAACGGACCGAATACAAAAAATAAATATTAACCAATGAGGTAATCTTTTCTGCCTTAAAGAAAGGCAAAAAAGGATAATCGCTTCTATCAAGGCTAGGGCATCCAACTTAAAACAACATACAAAAACAGACAACATGAGCAATGAAATAAAATCCGTTGAATACGGACTCGAAAAAATATTTGAAGGCGCCCAAGACTTCCTGCCGTTAATGGGCACCGATTACGTAGAATTCTATGTAGGCAACGCCAAACAGGCCGCGCATTTTTACAAAACCGCATTCGGATTTCAGTCTTTGGCTTACGCCGGCCTGGAAACAGGCGTTCGCGACCGCGCGTCTTATGTACTCAAACAAGACAAAATTCGTCTGGTACTGACCACGGCATTGAAAAGTGATTCTATTATTGGCGAACACGTTAAAAAACATGGCGACGGCGTTAAGGTTGTGGCACTGTGGGTAGAAGACGCAACAAAATCTTATGAAGAAACCATTAAGCGCGGCGCTAAGTCGTTTATGGAGCCTACCTTAGAAAAGGACGAGCACGGCGAAGTAGTGCGTTCTGGAATTTACACTTATGGCGAAACCATACATATGTTTGTAGAGCGCAAAAACTATAACGGTACCTTTCTTCCCGGATATCAAGAGTGGAAATCCGATTACAATCCGACACCAGTAGGTCTTAAATACATCGACCACATGGTAGGCAACGTAGGCTGGAACCAAATGGATGTTTGGGTTAAATGGTATGAAGATGTGATGGGATTTGTAAATTTCCTCTCATTCGATGACAAGCAAATAACTACCGAATACTCGGCATTGATGTCTAAAGTGATGTCTAATGGCAACGGGCGTATCAAGTTTCCAATCAATGAACCTGCAGAGGGCAAAAAGAAATCGCAAATTGAAGAATATCTTGATTTTTACGAAAGCGCAGGCGTGCAGCACATTGCGGTTGCGACCGACGACATATTAAAAACCGTTGCCGAGATGCGTGTGCGCGGCATCGAGTTTCTATCAACGCCGCCACAAGCCTATTATGACGCGATTCCCGAGCGCTTGAAAGATCATATGTCTAAATTCAAGGAAGATATCAGGGAGTTGCAAAAACTCGGGATCATGATTGACGCCGATGAAGAAGGATATCTTTTACAAATATTCACCAAGCCGGTTGAAGATCGTCCTACGTTGTTCTTCGAGATCATACAAAGAATGGGCGCTAAGGGATTCGGTGCCGGAAATTTTAAAGCCTTGTTCGAGTCTATTGAAAGAGAACAGGAGAAACGAGGTACTTTGTAAAAACAGTTTCTTTTTTTAACATATATCTAAAATACAACGTTGTAGTGATATCGTTTTTGAATAAAATATGTTAAAGTTGATTTTTTGTTGAACATATATCATTATAACACCATATCTTTGTGCCAACAAAAATAGGAGGAGTGGTTTCCCGATATTTTTATGTAAATTTTTCATAATTTATAGTTTTTTGGTTGGTTAATAGCATAAAAACCCGGTCATTAATTTGACTGGGTTTTTTTGTTTTGGTACCTTTGGAACAGAAATTGTAATCCCCGCCTTGCAATTATAAATGCTATGAAAAAAACGATAATACTTTTATTTGCCATTGCATGCTTGGGATTCAGCTCACAGAAAGAAAGGGCTTTTGACGTTGGCGAATGGTTTAAGTTCAGAATACATTACGGGCTTATAAACGCGGGCTACGCAACTCTTGAAGTCCAGGAAGCCGTCAGAAACAACAAAAAAGTTTACCACGCTATCGGCAAAGGTTACACCACCGGGATGTCTCGGTTCTTCTTCAAAGTAGACGACACTTACGAAAGTTATTTTGACAAAGAGACAGGTGATCCATACCAATTTGTCAGGAGAATAGACGAAGGCGGATACACCAAAAACCAGGAAGGATTTTTTAACCAATCCAATAACAAGGTGCTCGTAAAAGACTACAAGCACAAGTCCGAAATGCTGTATAACTTTCCTGACAAGACTCAGGATATCCTGTCGACGTTTTACTATTTAAGGAACTATCCCACTATAGACAAACTTAAAGTGGGCGAATCCATTGCAATAGATATGTTTTTTGACGGCGAAGTGACCAAATTCAAACTCAAATACCTGGGCAATCAGGACATAAGTACAAAATTCGGAACCGTCCCTACAATGATTTTCAGACCATACGTACAATCGGGCCGGGTTTTTAAGGAACAGGAAAGCGTCACCGTCTGGATCTCTGATGACGACAACAAATTGCCCATCAGGATTAAGGCCGATTTGGCAGTAGGTTCACTCAAGGCCGATCTGGATGGATTTAAAGGACTCAAATATTCTTTCAGAGTAAAAGCAAAACCATAATGGAGATTACAACCAACACCAAACAAATCCTAGACGATTTAGATCAGAAATTCCAAGCAATTAGCCAAAAAACCGATACCCATCTTGAAGGGTTGTTGTGGGCTAAGCCCATTACTTACTGGGATTACATCCAAACCGACGCACTACTCAACCTCCAAATCCAAAGAACCACTTTACCCGATGAAATGGTTTTTATCATGTACCATCAGGTCAATGAATTGCTTTTCAAAATGATCCTGTGGGAAATCAACCAGGTTACCGATTGCGAAAAACCTGAAACCGCCTTTTTTACCGAAAGGCTCATGCGCATCAGCCGCTATTTTGACATGCTCACCACTTCTTTCGATATCATGGGAGATGGCATGGAACTCGAACAATACATGAAGTTCCGCAACACGCTCACTCCTGCAAGTGGTTTCCAGAGCGCACAGTATCGCATTATTGAATTTGCCTCTACAGACCTGATTAACCTTATTGACTATCGTTTCCGTGCCACCATCGATCGCAACACACCCTACGAACATGCGCTCGAACACTTATATTGGCAAGCCGCAGGGAAAGATCATGTTACGGGAGAAAAATCATACCTCCTGGCTGCTTTCGAAAAAAAATACAAGGCCGAGTTCCTTCGGGAAATGGAGAAATACAATACGGTTAACCTATGGCGTAAATTCAAACTGTTACCAGAAGCCGACCAGAAAAATCCAGAACTCGTCAAAGCCATGCGCCACTATGACCATACGGTCAATATCAATTGGGTCATGGGACATCTCAACGCCGCGCGCAAATACATAGACAGCGGGCAAGGTACAGCCGAAGCCACAGGCGGCAGCGACTGGAAAAAATACATGCATCCCAAATACCAACGCAGGATATTTTTCCCCGAATTATGGAGCCAGGAAGAGCTCAAAAACTGGGGAGAAGAAAAATAAACATAGCAAAAAGTGATCTGTTGAAAAAAATAGCCCTTTTCATAATCCTGTTGTTTGCGGTCGCTTCCTGTAAAAAAGAAGAAAGCGCGGCGGTTGTCGAGACTCCAAAGCCAAAACCCATCGTAGAACAATTCGGATTCCAATTCAATGACTACAATGTCGTGCACGACACCGTTCGCAGCGGCGATACCTTTGGCAGCATTTTAGACATCCAAAACCTAGGGGAACATCAGGTTTATGACATCGTTGACAAGGTCAAAGACGGTTTTGATGTAAGGACAATCAGGATCGGAAAACCCTACACCATCCTCCGTTCTAAAGGGCGCTATAAAAAACTCGAAGCGTTTGTTTACCAACCCGATCGCGGCAGTTACTACGTGATTGATTTGCGCGACTCGGTTTCGGTCTATAAGAAAATCCGCCCCATTTTAGTGCGCCAACGCACGATTGCCGGTAGCCTTGACGGTTCCCTGTCCGAGGCGCTACAGAAAGAAAAAGTCGACATCGCACTGGCTTCTCAAATCACGAAAGTCTATGCCTGGTCTATCGATTTCTTCAAACTCAAGAAAGGCGATAAGTTCGGAATCACGTTCACAGAAAGATACATAGACGACACCATTTACGACGGCGTTGACAGTCTCAAGGCCGCATTCTTTGAATACAAGGGCAAGAAAATATACGCTTTTCCATTCGCCCAAAACCCCAATTCCCAAAAACTCGATTATTTTGACGAAGACGGAAAGGCGCTCAAGAATTTCTTCCTCAAAGCACCGCTCAAATACGTCAACATCACCTCGCGATTTGCGGCGAACCGCCTGCATCCGGTGCAAGGTATCTGGAAGGCCCACAAAGGCACCGATTACGCCGCGCCCACAGGAACCCCCATCATGACCACCGCAGCGGGCGTAGTTGAACAAACCGGATATACTGCAGGGAACGGTAATTTCGTCAAAGTCAAGCACGACAAAACCTATGCTACACAATACCTGCACATGTCAAAAATATTGGTCAGGCGCGGCCAACGTGTGAACCAAGGTGATGTCATTGGCAAAGTGGGAAGCACAGGTCTCGCTACGGGTCCGCACGTTTGCTACCGCTTCTGGAAAAACGGTGTCCAGGTAGATGCATTGAGGCTCAAACTTCCCAATTCTGCGCCCATGGACAAGAAAAACCTACCCAGGTTCCTACAGCAAATGCAACCGCTCAAACGCGAGCTTGACAGCGTGGCCAACGGCAAGTTTTAATTTTTTTGAAGCTGGTCCGGCTGTGCGCTGCAACGTTTTGTCAGCAGGAATTATTTTAAAAGTCAAAAAGGGGCTTCCGGTTGGTCGCTCTTTTCGCCTAAAAAATAAAATCCCGCTTTCCTACAACGTTTTCGCTGCCATCCGGGCTAAAACTTTGCGTTTTCTTTACAAACAAAGTCGTAAATTTGGCTTCCAAAACCCAAGAAAATGGCTTTATCGCAAATCAATCCCACTACCACTTCAGCCTGGCATAAGCTCTTATTGCACTTCATGACGATGCAAAATGTGTCTATGAAAACCCTGTTTGAAAACGATCAGGAAAGAACACAAAAGTTGCACATCCAATGGAATGATTTCGTGGTAGATTATTCTAAAAATATCATTACCGGTGAAACCCTCGATTTGCTTTTACAGCTCGCCGATGAAGTTCAACTCAAAGAAGCCATCGCACAATATTTTTCTGGAACTGCCATCAACCAGACAGAAAACCGCTCGGTTTTGCACACAGCCTTGCGCGCGCCCGAAACGGCAAACATTGCCGTAGACGGTAAAAATGTCATGCCCGAAATCTTTGAAGTCAAGCGCAAAATCCAACAATTCACCGCCGAGGTTGAAAGTGGCGCAAGGAAAGGTTATACCGGGAAACCGTTCACCGATGTGGTCAATATCGGGATTGGAGGGTCTGATTTGGGCCCTGCAATGGTGGTAGAAGCGTTGCAATACTATAAAAACCACCTCAATGTCTACTTCATATCCAACATAGATGGTGACCATGTCAATGAAATCATCAAAAAACTCAATCCCGAAACGACTTTATTTGTAGTTGCCTCCAAAACTTTTACCACGCAGGAAACACTTAGCAATGCCCAAACGGTTCGTACGTGGTTTTTGCAATCGGCCGGGCAAGAAGACGTGGCCAAACATTTTGTCGCGGTATCTACCAACATCAAAAACGTAACGGCTTTCGGGATAGACGCCGAAAACATTTTCCCAATGTGGGATTGGGTTGGCGGACGATTTTCGCTTTGGAGCGCCGTTGGCTTATCGATAAGCTTAGCGGTCGGATTCGACAATTTCGACAACCTGCTCAAAGGTGCCAACCAAATGGACGAGCATTTCAAAACCGAAAAGTTCGACAAAAATATTCCGGTAATCCTGGCGCTGCTCAGCGTTTGGTACAACAATTTCTTTGGTGCCGAAAGTGAAGCGCTTATCCCGTACACCCAGTATTTACAGAAGCTCGCGCCGTATTTGCAGCAAGGCATTATGGAAAGCAATGGCAAAAGTATCGGACGAGATGGCAAACCGGTCAACTACCAAACGGGAACCATTATTTGGGGCGAACCCGGAACCAATTCGCAGCACGCATTTTTTCAATTGATCCATCAGGGAACCAAGTTAATTCCTGCCGACTTTATTGGTTTTGTAAAGCCGCTGTATGGTAACAAAGACCACCACGATAAATTGATGTCGAACTTCTTTGCCCAAACCGAGGCGTTGCTCAACGGCAAAACCGAGGTGCAGGTCCAAACAGAATTTGACGCGCAGGACTTGCCTAAAGCGCAGGCAGAATATTTATTGCCATTCAAGGTTTTCACCGGGAATAAGCCCACAAACACTTTGCTCATACAAAAACTCACACCCGAATCTTTGGGTTCTTTGATTGCGCTATACGAGCATAAGATTTTCGTGCAAGGAATCATCTGGAATATCTTCAGTTATGACCAATGGGGCGTAGAGCTGGGCAAGCAACTCGCAAGCGCGGTCTTAGACGAAATCCATTCGGGTAAAATTGCCAAACACGACAGCTCAACTACTTTCTTATTGTCTGAGTTCCTCAAAAGCAAGTAAAAACTAACCCGGTTTTAATCCTTTTTTTCTTATATTTGAGATTCAAAAAATTAAATCCATGTACGAATTTATTCAAAAAGCCCACTCTGGCTGGGCGTATCTCGCCCTTTTTATATTGGTAATAGCCGTAGTGAACGCATTAACGGGCATGTCTTCTGGGAGGGAATTCACTGCAAAAGATCGCAAAATAGCCTTGTTCGGTTTAATTGCCACACATATCCAACTCGTTTTCGGGCTGTTGGTGTATTTCGTATCTCCACTGGGTATGGCAGCGTTTGGGCAAATGAGCGACAAAATGCTGCGGCTCACCTCACTAGAGCACCCGTTGGTTAATCTGATTGCCATTGTATTGATTACCATCGGTTGGTCAAAGCACAAAAAAGCTGCAGACAGTAAATCCAAATTCAAAGCCATCGGCGTTTTTTATACCATCGGTCTGCTGTTGATATTGAGCCGCATTCCCTGGTCACTCTGGTTTTAATTCCCAAGTCCTGAAAAGGGCTTTTTTTATCGGGTACGGAATATGTAAACCCGGCTCAACTAAACAAACAAACAATGAGAAGAGCGATATTGTTAATCCTGCTGGTTTTTTCGGCGGCTGGTTACGGCCAGGCCAAGGGCAAAGACAAAACGGTTCGGTCTGAATCCGAACGCAGCGCAGCCAAACAGGTCACTACAGATAAAACAACAGCGGTCGAAAAAACCAAAACAGCCGTTCCGGAGAATCTCAAATCCTTAACAGATAAACTCAAGCCTTCTGCTGCAAAGGACACGGTAAAAGCAACAGCCGTGGTAGAGCCAGAAATCATCTTCAATGATTCGGTGATTGCCATCAAAGGTAAATTCAGGCTGTATAAGAAAAATGTACACGCTTCTTACTATCACAATAAATTCAACGGGAAACGTACTGCGAGCGGTAGAAAGTTTAGCAATAAAGGCTACACGGCGGCGCATCGTAAACTGCCCTTCGGAACGGTTTTGAGAATTACCAATGAAGACAACGGCAAGTCAGTAATCGTGGAGGTTATTGATCGCGGTCCTTTTAGCCGTGGTCGAGAGATAGACCTCACCAACCGAGCATTTATGGAAATCGCCTCCAATAAAAACAGCGGATCAATGAATGTAAAGATTGAGGTGATGGATTAACGCTACCAGGCATTGTAAGGATTCTGGCTCAAATACGCATTGTAATACCGGGCATCATTGGTCACTTCATTGCCCAACCAATGGGGTTTTTCAAAAACTTCATCGGCAGCCGAGAGTTCAATTTCGGCAATGATCAGCCCTTGGTTTTCCCCAGAGAAGACATCTACTTCAAAGTTGTGTTTTCCCCATTGCACTTCGTAACGCGTTTTCTGGATGACGCCTCTTTCGCATAAAGCCAGCAGTGGTCTGGCTTCTGTAAGTGAAATTTCGGTTTCCCATTCAAAACGGGTCGTTCCGCTCGCATCTCCTTTTCCTTTGATGGTCAAAAAGCCACTTTCGCCTTTAATCCTCACGCGAACGGTTCGTTCGGGATGTGAGTTCAGGTAACCTTGTGCAATTTGGTTTTTGGCAAACGCTTGCGCGATGAAAGCATCAGAGGTGACCAGGAATTTGCGTTCAATTTCTAACATTTGTTATCTTTATTGGGAAGTTTTCCAAAGGTATTATATTTATTTTTGCCAGATGCAGGAACTTGCACCTACCCGAAAAATTATCCATGTTGACATGGACGCGTTTTATGCGTCGGTAGAGCAATTGGATAATCCCGAACTGCGCGGGAAACCTATCGCAGTAGGTGGTGGCGAGACACGCGGCGTGGTTTCGGCGGCGAGTTATGAAGCGCGGAAATTCGGGGTCAGGAGCGCCATTAGCGGATACCTTGCCAAGAAAAATTGTCCAGAATTAATTTTTGTTCGGCCGCGGTTTGATCGCTACAAGGAAATCTCCAACCAGATTCGCAAGATATTTTACGATTACACCGATAAGGTCGAGCCGCTTTCACTCGATGAAGCCTATCTCGACGTCACCGAAAACAAAAAGGGTAACCCGAGCGCTACTTTGATTGCCAGGGAAATTCGGCAGCGTATTTTCGACGAATTGGGACTTACAGCGTCGGCAGGAATCTCCATCAATAAATTCATCGCCAAAGTCGCGTCTGACTATAACAAACCCAACGGACAGAAAACAGTGAATCCAGACGAGGTACTTCAATTTTTGGAAGATTTGCCCATCAGGAAATTTTACGGTGTGGGTAAAGTTACCACCGAAAAGATGTACCAGCTGGGTATTTTCACAGGGCTTGATCTCAAAATCAAATCGCTCGAATTCCTCGAAAAGCACTTCGGGAAATCGGGAATCTATTACTATTATGTAGTGCGCGGAATCCACAATAGTGAGGTCAAATCAGAACGCGTGGCCAAATCGGTCGCTGCCGAACACACTTTTAACGAAAATCTATCTTCAGAAATCTTCATGCTTGAAAAGCTCGAACGCATCGCGGCCGAACTCGAAAGACGCCTTAGTAAATACAACATCGCCGGTAAAACCGTTACACTCAAAATCAAATACAGCGATTTTACGCTGCAAACACGCAGCAAGACGTTGCCATATTTCATTTCAGATAAAGCGTTGCTCTACGACACAGTAAAAGAGCTCTTGTATCAGGATAGGCTTAAGGATTCGGTGCGGTTGTTGGGAATTTCGCTGAGCAATCTCAATACAGAAGTCAAGAAATCGGTGGTGGTGCAATTGAAGTTTGATTTTTAGAAATAAAAAAACCGACGCTAAGGTCGGTTTGTATTTTACTTTCTGCTCATCAGAATGCGAAGGATATACCAGAACAGTAGCATCACGGATGCGAAAATCTGCAAGGACGCGCCTACATATTGATTGGTGTTGTATTGGGATTTAATCCGATCGGTTTGATAAAGTATACTTGCCGAAGCGAGCACCACCATCCCGACAGAAAACCAAAGTCCGAGGTCGAACCCAAAAATGGCGCCCGCGACTATTGTTCCTAAAGACACTAAGCCTCCTACCACAATTACGGTTCGGAGAAATGAAAAGTCAGTCCTTGTAAAGAACACCACTGCGGTTAAACCCGTAAACATAAACAAGGTGATAATCGCTGCTTGCATCACCAAATCGCCACCTCCCGAATAGGCGGTAGCAATCGCAATCATGGGCAAAAAGATAATGGCTTCAAGCAAGACGTAGAATCCCAAGCCCAGGTATTGTTTTTCACGTGAAGGGTCAAAAGCCAGTTTGTCTGAAACAGTCGAGCCTAGCCAAAACAAGCCAATGAGGAACAACCAGATGAATTTGCCGCTAATCATCCATAAAATTACATCGCCTGGCACTGTCATCAGCAGGATAGATTCTACGAAAATGAAAGCAAGTAAGGCCAAAGCCACGTGCAGGTATGTTTTTCTGTAAAACACCGCTTTTTCAAAATCGGGTGCGTCGATGACCATCATGTTGTGTTCTTCCATGGAATTTCGTTTTAAAGTTGATTCGAAAATAGCGGTTTTCGGGATAAAAACAAAGTTGGTTATTCAATTTCCGAAACCCGTAGTGTATTTACCATTCCTTTGTCGGCTACAGGCATTGCAGCCAGGTTGATTAAGAAATCGCCTTTGTCTACGAAATTTTTATCGCGCGCCATTTGGTTGATGTCGGTTACGGTATCATCGGTACTTACAAATTTGTCGTAGTAAAACGATTTTACACCCCAAAGCAAATTGAGTTGCGTGAGGATGCGTTTGTTTGAAGTAAAGACCAAAATATGCGCCTGCGGACGCCAAGCCGAAATCTGGAAGGCCGTGTACCCACTGTTGGTGAGCGTACAAATTGCCTTGGCTTTGATTACGTTGGCCATCATCGCTGCGTGGTGGCAGATCGATTTGGTGATGAAACGTTTGGTACGAACCTGCGGCGTGTTTTGAGGTACTTGAATTAACGGAGAATCTTCTACCGCTTCAATAATCTGTGTCATTTTTTCAATCACCTGGACCGGATAATTCCCGACTGAGGTTTCACCCGAAAGCATCACCGCATCGGCGCCGTCCATGACCGAGTTGGCGACGTCGTTTACCTCGGCGCGCGTTGGCGTAAGACTGGTAATCATAGTTTCCATCATCTGCGTAGCAATGATAACCGGAATACGCGCGGTTTTGGCACGGTTCACGAGTTTCTTTTGAATGAGCGGGACTTCGTGTGCAGGGACTTCAACGCCCAAATCGCCGCGTGCTACCATCAATCCGTCACAGAATGCCACGATTTTATCGATATTGGCAACGCCTTCTGGTTTTTCTATCTTGGCAATGATCGGAATTTTGTGATCGGAGTGTTTGGCAATCAGGTCTTGCAGTTCTATCAAATCCTCAGAAGTCCTTACGAACGAAAGTGCAATCCAATCAACCTTTTGCTCAATGGCAAACAAGGCGTCTTTGATGTCTTTTTTGGTTAAAGCCGGCAAGGAAACCTTGGTATTGGGCAGGTTGACGCCTTTTTTAGACTTTAACGGTCCGCCTTGGATTACACGGCACACTACTTCGGTTTTCTTGTTGGTTTCTACCGCTTCAAAAATGAGTTTGCCATCGTCGAGCAGGATTCTTTCTCCGGGATTCACATCTTTTGGAAATTCTTTGTAGTTCATGTAAACGCGTTGGGCGGTTCCGGGAACATCTTCGGCAGTCTGGAAAGTAATCAAATCACCATCGTGAACTACGACGTCCTCTTTCATTACGCCGACGCGCAATTTTGGACCTTGCAAATCGCCGAGGATTGCGGTGGTGTATCCGAATTCGTCATTAAGGCTTCGGATCATGTCTATTTTTGATTTCACATCTTCGTAATCGGCATGCGAAAAGTTGACCCTGAAGACACTTACGCCTGCATCGATCATGGCTTTTAAAACTTCCCGTTGACTACAGGCAGGACCTAGCGTGGCTACAATTTTAGTTTTTTTGTTTGTTGGCATTATTAAAAAATTAAATTGTTTTTTGATTTTATTTTTTCGGGTTCTACTGCGTAAACAGTTGAAATCCGCTCTATTGTTTTTAACGATTTGAGTATCAAGTCTATCTCGAAAGTGTCGATATTGTTCTCTATTTTTAGAAAGTAATCTACTTTTTTGAGCTCTGACAGTAAGTAGACTTTGGTGGCAATTTCAACATCGGTGTCCAGGAATAGGTTTTGCCCGGTACTTTTACGTCTGATGGTGATTTCATTTTTATTGGGAATCAGCGTCCACTGGATATCATTGCTCAGGTCGTCGAAAAAAAACTTCGAAAAAAAAGCTTCGCCTTCTTTTATTTTGACACTCACTTCATCTGGTTTTTTTTCCAGGCGAATCGGTAAACTTTTATTGATGAAATAGGCCAGGCGATAGTCTTCTAAAGTAGAATGGATGGCGATCAACTGGTAATCGACTTCATCAAAATCCTCAAGATGCAACTTTAATACGGCCATTTAGGGTTGTAATAAGCCGTAAAGATAAACATTAAAGCGCGAAGATTAAACAGCAAAATCAAGAAGTTATCCCTAATTCGGCAACGAAATCGTTATAGTTTTGAGAATTTGCAATTATTTAGCGTTTATTTTTTCCTGAAACGCAAAATAGGCGCGTTTGGACGCAATTTCCTCGGCCTTTTTTTTAGAGGCTGCTCTCGATTTGGCCACCACTTTTGCATTGATACTAAGTTTTACGCCAAAAAGACGCTCTCCGGTGATGCTGTTATCTTCGAATACGTCGTAATGGAAAGTCTTTTTTTCTTTTTGGCACCACTCAATCAATAAGCTTTTGTAACTGATAACTTTTCCCTCAAGACGAGCGATGTCTACGTAGGGAATGATGACGCGCTTCTGAATGAATTTTTCACAATACGTGTATCCTTTGTCGAGGTAAATGGCACCAATAAGGGCTTCAAACACATTGCCATGGATGTTTTCTCCAAAATGTGTCGTGGGAACCTTGCTTTCTATAAAACCAATAAGTTTTAGATCCCGACCGAGTTCGTTAAGGTGTTCGCGACTGACAATTTTTGAACGCATCTTGGTGAGGTAACCTTCATCTCCCGCCGGAGCTTTGTTAAAAAGATGAGCGGCGATTACCGAACTCAACATGGCGTCACCGAGAAATTCAAGCCGCTCATAATTGATAGGGTTGCCTTTCTCGTCGACCTTATTGGCCGAGCGGTGCGTAAACGCTTTTTTGTAAAAATCAAGGTTGTCAGGCTTAAAGCTCAGTATTTCTGTAATATCGTTAAAAAAAATCCCGTCCTCATTGGAACGGGATGGTTTTGACAATATTTTTTTTATAAAACGCATTGGCTATCAGGCGTCTAGTTTTTTAAACAAAACACAGGCGTTATGCCCGCCAAATCCAAAAGTGTTGCTCATGGCTACGTTAACGTCTCTTTTCTGCGCTTTGTTCAAAGTCAGGTTCAAGGAAGGGTCTATATTTTCGTCCACAACGGTATGGTTGATTGTTGGCGGAATCATTCCGTGCTCGATGGCGAGAATCGAAGCGATTGCCTCTATGGCACCTGCTGCACCGAGCAAATGGCCAGTCATTGATTTGGTCGAATTGATGTTGATGTTTTTGGCATGGTCTCCAAAAACCGAACTGATTGCTTTAAGCTCGGCCACATCGCCAAGTGGAGTCGAAGTCCCGTGGGTATTGATGTGATCTACCATTTCAGGTTGCATGCCAGCGTCGCGCAAGGTGTTGTTCATGACCGCAATGACACCAATGCCTTCGGGATGCGGTGCCGTTAGGTGATACGCGTCCGAAGACATACCGCCACCACCGATCTCGCAATATATTTTAGCGCCTCTTGCTTTGGCGTGCTCGTAATCTTCAAGGACCAATGCGCCGGCTCCTTCGCCAAGGACGAACCCGTCACGCGTTGCGTCGAACGGACGCGAGGCAGTTTCAGGGCTTTCGTTTCGGGTAGATAACGCATGCATAGAGTTGAATCCGCCCATTCCGGCAATAGTTATGGCTGCTTCTGAGCCTCCTGAAATAATGACATCACACATACCCAAACGGATATAGTTGAACGCATCAATTAAGGCATTGGCAGAAGAAGCACAAGCAGAAACAGTGGTATAGTTGGGACCCATATAGCCATTTCTCATTGAAATATGCGCCGGAGCAATATCGGCAATCATTTTTGGGATAAAGAACGGGTTGAATTTTGGAGTTCCATCGCCTTTAGCGTAATAAATTACTTCTTCCTGAAAGGTTTCGAGTCCTCCGATTCCCGCGCCCCAAATAACACCGACGCGATATTTGTCTACGTTATCTGCAGTGAGCCCGGCATCTTTGATGGCTTCGTCGCTTGCGGCAACAGCGTACTGTGCAAATTTGTCCATCCTACGGGCCTCTTTACGGTCCATGTAGTCTTCAATATTGAAGTTCTTTACTTCGCAGGCAAATTTTGTCTTGTGTTTTTCTGTATCGTAATAGGTAATGGGTGCAGCACCGCTAACGCCGTTGATCAGCGCTTCCCAATATTCCTGGATATTGTTTCCAATCGGGGTAAGTGCGCCCAAACCTGTTACTACAACTCGCCTTAATGCCATATTACTAGTTTTTGTGTATTGGTTTTAAATAACAATACCCATTATCTTCATGCGTTGAATTCATAAAAGAGATATGGGTATCGTGATATTTTGTTGATTGAAATTCAATCATGGTTTCATTCCGAAAAATAATAACACCCGTAAAAATAAATCTACGGGTGTTGAAAGTATTATTTTTTAGCTTCTTCGATATAAGAAATGGCCTGACCAACAGTAGCGATGTTTTCTGCCTGGTCGTCTGGAATTTGAATGTCGAATTCTTTTTCGAATTCCATGATAAGCTCAACAGTATCTAATGAATCGGCTCCCAAATCATTGGTAAAGCTAGCTTCTGTTACAACTTCGTTTTCGTCAACGCCTAATTTGTCTACGATAATCGCTTTAACTCTTGATGCAATGTCTGACATAATTTTTAATTTTAGAATTTAATTTGTTGGCAAAAATAAAAAACTTTATTTTAAAACCACGTTTTAGTTAATAAATGTGATTACGAATTTAAAAAATTAATTTAATAAAGGCGCTGCAAAACCCATTAATTCTCGTTATTTATTCTTTTTTTTGCGGCATCAAATTCCAGTAAGAAATGAAACAAATCGTAGTGTTCGCGTCGGGTTCGGGAAGCAATGCCGAGAACATCATCTCTTATTTCAAAAAGGGCGATTTGGCAAGTGTCATGGCCGTTTTTTCAAACAATGCCGAAGCGCAGGTTTTGCATCGGGCTAAAAAACATGGTGTTCCAGCCGTTGTATTCTCAAAAGAAGAATTGCAAACAGAAAAAGTCCTTCAAAAAGTAAATGAATTTAAGCCCGATTTGATTGTGCTCGCCGGGTTTTTACTCAAATTTCCCGACAACATCATAAACGCCTATCCCAATCAGATTATCAATATCCATCCGGCGCTGCTTCCTAAATATGGCGGGAAAGGCATGTATGGCATGAATGTGCACCGTGCGGTCTTAGAGAATGGTGAAAAGGAGACCGGTATTTCAATCCATCACGTCAATTCAGATTATGATGAAGGCAAGCTAATTGCCCAATACAAGGTTTCGATTGAGCATTGCGCCGACAGCGAATGCATCGCGCAAAAAATCCACGAAATCGAGCAAGAGCACTTTCCAAAAGTTATTGAAAATCTGCTTACTAACGCGAAGCAATGAGCCACGAAGTACATATTTACACAGATGGTGCTGCCAAAGGAAATCCCGGAAACGGTGGCTATGGTGTGGTGATGGAACTCGTGGGTACACCCCATCGGAAAGAGTTTTACGAAGGTTTTAGATTGACCACCAACAACAGGATGGAGTTACTTGCCGTTATCGTAGGGCTTGAGAAGTTAAAAAAGCCGAATATGAAGGTGTTGGTAGTTTCGGATTCTCAGTATGTGATCAATTCTATTACAAAGGGCTGGGTTTTCGGCTGGGAAAAAAAGGGATACGCAGGTAAAAAAAATCCCGATTTATGGCAGCGGTTCCTTAAAATTTACCGTCAACACAAAGTTGATTTCAAATGGATCAAAGGACACAACAACCATCCGCAAAATGAGCGCTGCGACGAGCTGGCGGTGATGGCATCAATGCAAAAGAATCTTTCTATCGATGCTTTTTACGAAAAAGAAGAAGCAAAGTTGCTGTAAGCGAATATTTTAAAGAAATGTAATTTGGTAAAACTTTACAATAATGGCGCTTTGCAACTTTCAAAGTTATGACCTATCTTTGCGCCTTAATTTCAAACGCTACAGATGAACAAATTACTGATTGTAGGAACCGTCGCTTTCGACGCAATCGAAACTCCCTTTGGAAAAACAGATAAAATATTAGGTGGCGCCGGAACGTATATCGGGCTTTCGGCTTCTTTCTTCAATTTGCAATCGGCCATAGTTTCGGTTGTAGGTGATGATTTTCCACAAGAATACATTGATTTGCTAACGGCGAGAAACATAGATGTTTCGGGTCTCGAAATCGTAAAAGGCGGAAAGACTTTCTTTTGGAGCGGCAAATATCACAACGATTTGAATTCGCGCGATACCTTAGTAACAGAACTCAATACCTTGGCCGATTTCCAGCCTAAAGTACCCGAGAACTTCAAGGATGCCGATGTAGTGATGCTCGGAAACCTGCATCCATTAGTACAAAGCAGCGTACTCGACCAAATGTCGCACAAACCCAAACTCGTAGTTTTAGACACGATGAACTTTTGGATGGATTGCGCGCTACCCGAATTGCTCGATGTCATGAAACGCATCGATGTCATTACCATCAACGATGAAGAAGCAAGACAATTGTCGGGCGAATATTCACTCGTGAAAGCCGCGGCTAAAATCCACACGATGGGACCAAAATACATCGTAATCAAAAAAGGAGAACACGGCGCATTGCTTTTCCACGACCAGCAAGTATTTTTTGCCCCAGCTTTGCCACTAGAAGAGGTTTTCGACCCAACCGGAGCCGGAGATACTTTTGCGGGAGGTTTTGCTGGTTATATCGCTCAAAGCGAAAACGTATCGTTCGAAAATATGAAAAACGCCATCATTTACGGATCGAATCTCGCTTCGTTCTGCGTAGAGAAGTTCGGCACCGAAAGAATGGTAGCACTAGACAAAGCCGAAGTCACCCAAAGACTCAAACAGTTCAAGTCGCTTACCCAATTCGACATCACACTATAAAGAACAACTGCGCCTCGGAAACGGGGCGTTTTTATTTTAAAATAGTCGAAAGTTGAAAGTCAATAGAGAAACGACCTAAGCAGACGACATCAAGAATAACAGACTAATTCATCAACACAATGAAAGTCAAGAGCCTATTAAATTTATTGGTGCCAGCCTTTTGACTTTTGGCTTTTGACTTTCGACTAAACTACAACTATGAGCGACGCCATCAAACACGAATGTGGAATTGCACTATTAAGATTAAAAAAACCGCTTTCCTATTACAAGGAGAAATACGGTACTGCTTTTTACGGCATACAGAAAATGTACTTGCTCATGGAAAAGCAGCACAATCGCGGGCAGGACGGCGCCGGTTTTGCCTCGATCAAGCTCGATGTTGCGCCCGGCGAACGTTATATCAGCCGTGTGCGGTCTAATGACGCCCAGGCCATACAGGATGTTTTCTCACAAATCAACGCGCGGATTAATGAGGAACTTACCGCGCACCCAGAGCGCATAGACGATGTCGATTGGCAAAAGGCAAACCTACCTTATATAGGAGAGTTGTTCCTGGGTCACGTGCGTTACGGCACTTTCGGAAAAAATAGCATAGAAAGTGTCCATCCGTTTTTGCGCCAGAACAATTGGATGCACCGAAACCTCATTGTTGCCGGAAATTTCAACATGACCAACGTAACCGAATTGTTCAACAGTTTGGTAGAGCTTGGCCAGCATCCTAAAGAAATGGCCGACACGGTGACCGTCATGGAAAAAATTGGACATTTCCTGGATGATGAAGTCACCGATTTATACCTCGAATGCAAAAACAATGGGCTGTCTAAACGCGAAGCCTCGCCGGTAATTGCTGCCAAGCTCGATGTAGCCAAAATTCTTAAACGCGCGTCTAAAGGATGGGATGGCGGCTATGCGATGGCCGGTTTGTTTGGACATGGTGATGCGTTTGTGTTTCGCGATCCGGCAGGAATCCGTCCTGCGTATTTTTATGAGGATGATGAGATTGTGGTTGTGGCTTCAGAAAGGCCGGTTATCCAAACGGTTTTCAATGTTGATTTTGGCCAGGTAAAAGAACTGCAACCCGGAACTGCAATTGTGGTCAAAAAAGACGGACAGTTGACCGAGCACGAAATCATTCCGTCAACAATCAAAAAGGCCTGTTCGTTTGAAAGAATCTATTTCTCACGTGGTAGTGATGCCGAGATTTACCAGGAACGCAAGGAACTCGGTAAACTATTATTGCCAGATGTCTTACAAGCTATTGGAAACGATACAGACAATACCGTTTTCTCCTACATCCCGAATACGGCCGAAACTTCGTTCTATGGTATGGTCGAGGCCGCGCAGGATTTTCTCAATCAAAGGAAAAACCAGTACATTCTTGACAATCGCAAAACGCTGACTAAAGAAAAACTCGAGGAAATCCTTTCGGTTAAGATCCGCACCGAGAAAATCGCGATCAAAGACGCCAAACTACGCACCTTCATCACTGAGGACAGCAGCCGCGATGATTTGGTTGCCCACGTATATGATGTGACTTACGGCGTAATCAAACCTACCGACAACCTTGTGATTATTGACGATAGTATTGTGCGGGGAACCACGCTCCAGAAAAGCATCCTGAAGATGATGGATAGGCTCAAGCCCAAGAGTATCGTGGTGGTGTCGTCGGCACCGCAAATCCGTTATCCGGATTGTTACGGCATCGATATGGCCAAACTCGAATCACTTGTTGCGTTCCGTGCCGCCATGGCATTGCTTAAGGAAAACGGATTGGAGCGGGTAATCGAAGCGGTTTACCATAAATGTAAGGCACAGGAAAACCATAAAGACATTGAGATGGTCAATCATGTTACTGCCATTTACGCGCCGTTTGAACCGCAGCAAATATCCGACAAAATAGCAGAGATGCTTAGCTCTGATTCAATCAAAGCCGAGATAAAAATCATCTTCCAGACTGTTGATAACCTACACCTGGCCTGCCCCAAAAATTTAGGGGATTGGTATTTTACGGGCGATTACCCAACACCTGGAGGCAACCGGGTTGTTAACAAAGCGTACATCAATTTTTACGAGGGAAATGACGCAAGAGCGTATTGAAAATTAACATTTTAGGTATTTTATCGAGTTTTGGTGTATTTCATCTAATTTATTTTGCCAGAACGAAGTACCAGTATACATTTGGAGAACCATAGCATTAGTAGGTTAAGTTTATGGTAGATTTGGGGCAAAAAGGGAGAAGTTTACTTCTCCTTTTTTATTTTACTTATGTTCCGTTTCGCGCCAAATCTTCTCCAAATACCACCCTTTGTACTTTCAGGAAAATCGCAAACAAGGTAATTCTACACTTATTTGCGGTATATCCCAATATATTTTAACATTCCAGGCACCAACTTATCTGTAACTGGCTAATTTTATTCTACCATATATTTAGTAGGATTTAAGTTTATGGTAGATTTGGGGCAAATAAGCGGAAGTAACATTCCGCTTATTTAATTTAACGACAATCCATAAAAAACCCCGGTTAGCGATAACCGGGGTTTTCAATCGAATAATATCGAATTTATTTTTCTGTCGCGAATCTTCTTGAAACTTCAGTCCAGTTGATCACATTAAAGAAAGCCTCTATATAATCCGGACGACGGTTTTGGTAATTCAAATAATAAGCGTGCTCCCAAACGTCCATTCCCAAAATTGGAGTTCCGCCGCAACCTACTTCTGGCATGAGTGGATTGTCTTGGTTTGGTGTTCCGCAAACGTCGAGCTTTCCGCCCTTGTGCACACAAAGCCATGCCCAGCCCGAACCAAATTGTGTTGCGCCGGCTTTGGCAAACTTCGCCTTGAATTCATCAAAGCTTCCAAAATCGCGTTCAATAGCTTCTGCAAGCTCTCCTGTTGGTTTTCCGCCACCATTGGGCGACATCACCGTCCAGAACAAATTGTGGTTGTAATAACCGCCTCCGTTGTTTCTTACGGCCGCGTTCGATTTATCGAGGTTGATAAGGATGTTTTCGATGGTTTTGCCTTCCATGTCGGTGCCGGCAATGGCAGCATTCAGATTGGTGGTATAGGCGTTGTGGTGTTTGGTATGGTGTATCTCCATGGTGCGCGCGTCAATATGTGGTTCGAGCGCATCGTAGGCATACGGTAATTTCGGTAATTCAAAAGCCATGATATATAGGTTTAAATGGTTAGAAAATATTTTATTCAAATTTAAACATTTAACTTTGGAATCGGAAATACTATCTCCTTATAATTTCATTGCCCCAACTGATGGTAGTTTTTAGAAGCTAATCCCGCTATCCGTTGCAATCTTTTTGTTTTTAAACAAAAAACAAAAAGGATTTCCACTACTATCGGGGCTAGGGACGCAAACACAAATCAAGTTTCACCAATATGCTAAGACCTTCTTTTTCCATTTATGACGCATCGGCCGGTTCGGGCAAAACCTATGCGTTGGTTAAAGAATACCTCAAAATTATCCTGACGGCAAAAAGCAACGATGCCTATCGCAACATTCTCGCGATTACATTTACCAATAAGGCAGTCCACGAAATGAAAACCCGGATTGTTGACAGTTTGTCGGAATTCGCTAAGGCCGACACCAATCCCAAAGCACTCGGACTTATGCAGCACATATCGGCAGAAACGCAGCTATCCTTGACCGATATTAAGCGCAAATCACAACAAATCATCAAGCATATCATCCACAATTATGCGGCTTTCGATATACTGACTATTGACAAGTTTACACATAAGATTATCCGCGCTTTTGCTCATGATTTAAACCTTCCAATAACATTCGAGGTTTCTCTCGACACAGAAAATCTGCTTACTGAAGCAGTCGATGCACTCATATCCAGGGCAGGCGAAGACGAAACACTCACCAAGCTCCTCATCGACTTTACCATGGAAAAAACCGATGACGACAAAAGCTGGGACATTTCGCGTGAGATTCTCGAAACCGGCCGACTGATCCTCAATGAAAACAGCCGCGAGGAAATAGGGCAGTTCAAAGACAAAACCATCTCTGAATTCCTTGCCGTCAAAAGCAAGTTATCGGAGGCGGCCAAAGTCCTCGAGCTTGAAAATATTGCCCTGGCCGATCGTGCCATGCATTTGATGGAAAGCAACGGCATCGACCGCAAATCTTTTTCGAGGGAGACCTTTCCGAATCATTTTGGTTATATCCAGCGCGGGGAACTTAAAAGTACTCATAAGCGATTCCATGAGTTTGAAGATGTAGCCATCAATAAAACAGCCACCGACAAGACAATTATTGAAAGCCTGATTCCCGAATGGCTCCAAATTCTGGCGACAATCTATAAAAATTTTGAAAAGCGAGATTTTTATAAGGCTTTCCTTAAGAATATCACGCCGCTTTCGCTGCTCAATACCTTAAGTAGTGAATTGGCAACGATACAGGAAGAGCAGAATATACTTTCTATTGCAGCGTTCAATGCCATCATCCACCGTGAAATCCAGAACCAGCCGGCGCCTTTTATTTATGAGCGTTTGGGCGAGCGATACCGGCACTTCTTTATCGATGAGTTTCAGGATACTTCTGAGATGCAATGGCTCAATTTGATTCCGCTTATCGACAATGCAACGTCGAGTGAAATAGGCGGCGAGAAAGGGACACTTATGATTGTCGGCGATCCAAAACAATCCATTTATCGTTGGCGCGGAGGGAAAGCCGAGCAATTCATCGCGTTGTCTAAAGAGCAAAATCCGTTCAACAACCCTGAGAAACTGCTTGTGCATCTCGATCGGAATTACCGTAGCTATTCGCAAATTATCGATTTCAATAATCGGTTTTTTAAATTCCTATCGGGTGTGTTCAAGAACGAAGATTATAGAGATCTTTACGAAAACAAAAGTCATCAATTGCACAATGATCGAGTGGGCGGTTATGTGAACCTGTCGTTCTTGCCGCAGGATTTCTCTGAGGATGAAGATGAAGCACCAGAAAAGGAGACTTTGTATGTAAAAGCGACCGTACAAGCCATCCATAAAGCACTGTCGCAAGGCTTTGAATATCGAGACATTGCCATCCTGACTAGAAAAAGAGGGCAAGGGATCGCAGTGGCAACTTACCTCACAGAGCAAAAGATACCGTTGCTGTCATCAGAGACCCTGATGATTCGAAATGCAACCGAGGTTAGTTTTATCATCCATGTGCTCAAGTACCTAAGAAGTAGTTTGGATTTAGAATCGAAGGCGCAAATCCTGTACTATCTAGCCAAAGCGCAGCCACAAATACCGATACATGATTTTATTTCGCAAGGAATGGCGCAAGTCCCGGAGCATGATTTTGAAAGTTGGTTGTTAAGTCACGATTTGGATTTCTCCTTTGCCGAAATCAGGAAAAGGGCATTGTATGACGCTGTAGAGATGATTATTTCAAATTTCATTCACCCCGAGACCAGTAATGCCTACCTGCAATATTTTCTCGACATTGTGCTCGAACGGGATTTGCGCAACCAGGCCGGAATCGCCGATTTTTTGGAGTACTGGGATAAAAATTCAGAAAAATTTAGCATCCCTTCGCCCGAGGGCAATAATGCAGTGAGGATTCTTACCATTCACAAATCAAAAGGGCTTGAATTTCCTGTTGTTATTATGCCTTTCGCCGAAGAAGATTACAACCGCAACCCCAAAGATAAATTGTGGCTCGACGCAACAGGCGATGCTATCGGGATGCCTAAGGCACTCGTTGACAACAGTAAATTTGTGGAAGGACTCGGGCTATCGGCAGCCAACGTATACTTACAGAAAAAGCAAGAGGAATTACTGGACAATATTAATGTATTGTATGTTGCCCTTACACGCGCTGTAGAACAGTTATATGTGATTTCGGCCATGACCCTCGATAAAAATGGCGCTACAAAAGAGAGCAATATGGCCTCGTTTTTTATTGACTTTTTGGATTACCAAGGGCTGTTTGAAACGAATACTCTTTCTTATGAGTTTGGTTCTCCGATAAGACTTTCCGAGCGTTCTCAACCTGGAGAAAGCGGCAAGATAATTCCACTCGTTGCCCAGAGGCTAGACCCAAGAAACATCAAGATTGCGCAAAGAGAGGCGCTAATGTGGGGTACGTATCAACAAGAAGCCATATCATATGGAAATGTCATCCATGAAATACTTTCGTTTGTGAAAACAAAAGCGGATATATGTTCGGTCATTGCTATGGCAGTCGAAGATGGGCTCATCACTGTGACGCAACAAGAAGCTGTTGCAAAAACCATAAGTGATATAATTGGGCACGAAGCGCTGCTCGATTATTTTTCGGAGCAAAATATAATTTTTAACGAACAAACCATTATCCAAAAAGAGGGCAGGACCGTGAAGCCCGACCGAATGGTATTGACCGCACAAAATGAAATGTTACTGCTTGACTATAAAACGGGGCTACACCAACCCAAATACCAACAGCAACTGGAAGAGTATCAGGCGGCTATCGAAAAAATGGGTTATCGGGTGACAAAAAAGGCTTTGGTGTATATTGGAGAGACAATCAATATAGTAAATTTGTAAGCATTAACACATCTATAAAACGAGATTATGTACGGGAAAATCAAAGAATACCTGCAGTCTGAGTTACAGGCCATAGAAGACAATGGGCTTTTTAAGAAAGAGCGAATCATTATTTCTCCCCAAGGCCCAGAAATTACCATATCTACAGGAGAGAAGGTATTGAATTTTTGCGCAAACAATTATTTGGGACTTTCTTCGCATCCTGAAGTAATACAGGCGGCAAAAGACGCTTTAGACACGCATGGCTTTGGAATGTCGTCGGTTCGATTCATCTGCGGAACCCAGGATATCCACAAAAATCTTGAGCGAAAAATAGCAGAATTTTATGGTACCGAAGACACAATTTTGTATGCAGCGGCATTTGATGCCAACGGCGGTGTGTTTGAGCCGTTGCTCAATGAAAAAGACGCTATTATTTCTGACAGCCTAAACCACGCCTCTATTATTGATGGCGTAAGACTTTGCAAGGCATCGCGCTACCGCTATGAAAATAGCAATATGCAGGATCTGGAACAACAACTGATAGATGCCGTAAATGCGGGTAGCCGTTTCAAACTCATTGTTACTGATGGTGTTTTTTCTATGGACGGCCTCGTTGCTCCGTTGGATAAAATTTGTGATCTCGCCGATAAATACGACGCGATGGTAATGGTAGATGAATGTCACGCCGCCGGATTTATCGGAGCCACAGGAAAAGGCACGCTAGAAGCCAAAGGCGTTATGGGACGCGTAGACATTATCACAGGAACTCTGGGAAAAGCATTGGGAGGTGCGATGGGAGGATACACTACCGGAAAAAAAGAAATCATTGAATTGTTGCGTCAACGGTCAAGACCCTATTTGTTTTCAAATTCGCTGGCGCCTAGCATAGTTGGCGCATCGATTAAAGTTTTTGAACTACTCGGGCAAGATACCGCGCTACGCGATAAACTCGAGTGGAATACCAACTATTTTAAAGCAGGCATGAAAGAAGCGGGTTTCGATATTATCGACGGCGATTCGGCAATCGTTCCGGTAATGCTCTACGATGCAAAGTTGGCACAAACAATGGCCGATGAATTGTTAAAAAAAGGCATTTACGTCATAGGATTTTTTTTCCCTGTAGTGCCTAAAGAAAAAGCGAGAATTCGCGTACAGTTATCAGCGGCACATTCCAAAGAAAATCTTGACCAAGCCATCGAGGCATTTAGGCTTGTAGGTAAAGCTTTAAATGTTATATAATTCCCATAAACACACGTTTTTTTTAACATTTAGTTTTGTAGTTAAAAAATTACTTTCTATTTTTGTCTCAATATTGTAATCTAACAAAATTTAAGTATGAAACATCTTAACAAATTATTTGCTGCAGCAATTATGTTCATCGGACTAAGTGCACAAGCGCAAGATAGCAACAACCCATGGGCTATTACCTTTGGTACGAATGCTGTAGACACAAGAGTAAGTGCCGCTACAAAATTCGAAGATCAGATTTCCCAGTATTTTAATGTAGAAGACAACTGGAATATTCTTCCGTCAGTTTCTTACCTTAATGTTTCAAGACACGTTGGTGGTGGTTTCTCGTTTGGAGTAACAGGATCTATCAACAAAATTAAAAGATTTGTTAACCCACGCCTTACGGTGCCTGGGGATTACACTGTGGTTAATCCTGGTGATCTTAGCTACTATGCAGCGGACGGGCAAATCAAATATAGCCTTGGTACTGCTTTTGGATGGAAAGTTATTGATCCGTCTATCCACGTTGGTGGAGGTTATGTATGGTTGGAAGATGCCAATTCAGGAATCGCTGAAGGTGGTTTAGGAATCACTTTCTGGTTTACTGAAATGGTTGGTTTGTCATTGCAATCAACTTACAAGCAATCTTTCGACGAGCGTTTGGAAAGAGGCATGGCTAACAATGTGCCAAACCACATGCAGCACTTTGCAGGTCTAACTTTCAAATTCGGAGGTAAAGATACAGACGGTGACGGAATCTACGATAAAGACGATGCTTGTCCTACCGTTGCTGGTTTGAAGCAATTCAAAGGATGTCCTGATACAGACGGTGACGGAATCATCGATGGAAATGACTCTTGTCCAGATGTTGCTGGTCTAGCTGAATTCCAAGGATGTCCTGATACAGACGGTGACGGAATCGCTGACAAAGACGATGCTTGTCCTGAAGTTGCAGGTCCAAAAGCATTGAACGGATGTCCAGATGCTGACGGTGACGGAGTCGCTGATAAAGATGATAAATGTCCACAAGTTAAAGGGCCAAAAGAAAACGGAGGCTGCCCATGGCCAGATACAGATGGTGACGGTGTGCTAGACAAAGATGACAGATGTCCAGATGTTAAAGGTACCGTTGCAAACAATGGTTGTCCAGAAATTTCTGAGGAGCAAATCATGAAGTTGAACGCTTACGCTAAAACGATTTTGTTCAATTCTGGTAAAGCGACATTCCAACAACAAACTTACCCAGTATTGCAGTCAATCGTTGCAATCTTGAAAGAGTATCCTTCATCTAAATTCAGTATCGAAGGACACACAGATAGCGATGGTAAGGATGCAATGAACCAAAAATTATCTGAAGAAAGAGCGGCTGCAGTTAAGAACTACTTGATTGAAAACGGTATTTCATCTGACCGATTAACTTCAGCTGGTTTCGGAGAGACTAGACCAATTGACTCTAACAAAACCAAAAAAGGTAAAGCTAATAACAGACGTGTAGAAGTGAAATTGGTAAAATAATTTCCATTCTAAATAGTTAAGAAAACGCCTCGATTTATCGGGGCGTTTTTTTATTTTTATCCAATGGCAAACTTTAAATTTCTCGATAAGATAGCGCAAGTACTTCTGGAAGATTACTCCGAAAGACTGTCAAGTACCGTAGTGGTGTTGCCTAACAAGCGTGCAAAAATATTTCTCTTAGACGCTATTAAAGGGCAGGTTCAGCAAAACGTTTTGTCTCCCAAGATTGTGAGTATCGAAGAGTTTGTACAGGACATGGCTGGTATCCGTGCTATTGATCCAATCGAGTTGTTGTTTGAATTCTACGAGGTCTATTTAGGACTTACACCAAAAGAAACCCAACAATCCTTTGATTCCTTTGCCAATTGGGCAAAGACGTTGTTACAGGATTTTAATGAAATCGATAGATACTTGCTTGACCCAATGCATGTATTGTCATATCTCAAGGATATTGAAGATATCAAGCGCTGGGGCATAGAAGTAGCACAAAAAACCAAACTACTCGAGAATTATATAGATTTCTGGAAGCTTTTACCAACCTATTATGATTCGCTATACAGGTACTTGCTTAAAAAGGGTGTAGGCTATCAGGGTTTAATTTATCGGGAAGCGGTACAGAATATTGAACATTTTTCAACTGCCACCGCACAAACTGCGTATTTGTTCGCAGGTTTTAATGCATTGAATGCTGCTGAGGAGAAAATCATACAACATATGGTTGCTACAGCAGACGCTAGGATCTACTGGGACGCAGACCAAACATTTTTGTCAGACCCTTATCACGATGCCGGTTTGTTTTTGCGTAAGTATAAGGAACGTTGGCAGCAGTATAAATCCAACCCATTTCAATGGGTGGTAGATGATTTTTCAAAACAAAAGAATATTCACGTCATTGGTACTCCAAAGGCAGCCGGTCAAGCCAAATTAACAGGCGCTATTATTGAGTCGCTTATTCGAACAGAGACATCGTTGAATCAGGTTGCAGTGGTTTTGGGCGAAGAAACCTTGCTTTCACCACTGTTGCACGGGTTGCCTGCATCAGTTGGGGCACTCAATATTACGATGGGATACGGCGCCAAAAATAGTCCGGTGCAGGTGTTAGTAGCCAAACTAATAAAGATGCATGCCAATGTCGCTTCGCGGAATAACCAAGGTTATTTATTCTATTATAAAGATGTACTTGACTTGTTAACGCATCCATTAATCGAGCCTTATGTCAATGCCGGTGCACTTGTAGGTATCATAAAACGCAATAATTATACTTTTATTACACATAAAAAATTGATGGAGTTGCATGCAATTCCCAAGGCATTGTTTGGTCTTTTGTTTGAGAAATGGGACCAAGGAGCTCTCGAAGCGCTAGAGCGCATAACGGCACTTTTAGAACAAATCAAGTCAAACCTAAGTGTCGAAAGTGAAGCAGAGAAAATCGCAAAAGCGTTTGTGTATGCCGTTTTCAAAGTAATTAACAAACTCACCAACTATTGCCTTTTACACCCGCACATTAACGATATTAGAACTTTACAGGCAATTTACAAGCAGGTAATTGAGCTGGCCGAAGTATCTTTTGAAGGTGAGCCTCTCAACGGCTTACAAATCATGGGTGTGCTTGAGAGCCGTGTGCTGGATTTTGAAACGGTTATCGTAACTGCAATGAACGAAGGAAAATTCCCGGCTGGTAAATCAGTAAATTCGTTCATTCCCTACGATGTCAAACGCGAACTTGGCTTGCCCACCTACAAAGAAAAAGATGCGATTTACACCTACCATTTTTACCACTTATTGCAACGCGCCAAAAACATCTACCTCATTTACAATACAGAAAGCGAAGGGCTCGATGCCGGCGAAAAAAGCCGTTTCATCACGCAACTCGAAGTAGAACGGCAGCCCAATCATCAATTGACCCATCAGATATACAATCCCGAACTGCCAGAAACCGCGCACGTCCCCATGCTCATCCCAAAATCGGCCTTGGTAATGGATCGGTTGAAGGAAATCGCCGAGAAAGGGTTCTCGCCCACTGCGCTAACTACCTACATCAGGAATCCAATCGATTTTTATTTCCAACGCATTCTTCGCATTCGCGAAACCGAAGAAGTAGAGGAGAATATCGCACTCAATACGCTCGGGACCATCATGCACGGCACGCTCGAAGCTTTGTACAAACCACTAATCGGAAAGGTCTTGACGCCAGAGGACATTCACACGGCTATCCAAAGGCTAGACGACGAAGTGCTTGCACAATTCAAGACTGTGTATAAAGAAGGAGACATCAAGAAAGGCCGAAATTTGCTTGCTTTCGAAGTCGCCAAAAGAAACGTCTTCAATTTTCTTAAATCCGAACTGGAGAGCATTATCGCGGGCAACGAAATTATTGTATTGCATCTCGAGAAAGCTTCCGAAACCATCCTGAAACATCCCCAATTGCCTTTTCCAGTGAAAATCGCAGGAACCGTTGACCGGATTGAAACTTTCAACAAAAAACTCAGGATTATCGATTACAAGAGCGGTAAGGTCGAAAGACGCAATATGGTACTACAAACCTGGCAGGGCTTGACAACCGAGGTTAAAAACGACAAAATCATCCAGGTTTTGGCCTATGCTGCAATGCTAAGCGATGATATCAAAGAAGATGGCATACAGGCAGGAATCGTCTCGTTTAAAAACATGAAATCAGGTTTCTTGCCGTTTAATTTCAAATCAGGAAAAGAAGATAATTTCACAATCGATAAGGTAACGATTGCCGATTACACTGAACAAATGGTTTTGTTGCTCAACGAAATTTTTGACCCCGCCATCCCTTTTACCGAAAAAAACTAAACGCTTTTGATAAAATCCATCAACGTTTTCTTAACTGCGTCGCGGTTTTCGATGTAACTCATATGACCATCGGGGAAAGTCACCAGCTTTACCTTGGTGTTTTCAATCTGCTCCAGGCTTTCCTCGTAGTTTAGAACCGGATCTTTTTTGCCCAGCACGAGCAATATTGGATACGGGCCAAAATGCAACAACACCTCTCGATCCTTACGTACCTTCATGCCTTCTAGCGCAGCAATGACACCTTGCAGCGGCGTTTGCAGCGCTTCTGCTTTTACTTGCTCAATTTCGGTCGTTAGCTTCCCTCGATTGTCTTCGCTAAACAAATTGCCAATAGAAAGCCTGATAAAAGCCGTGTAGTCTTTCTTTACCGCTTTGATGGCGCGATCGCGGTTGGTTTTGCGCTCTTCGCTGTCGGCACGCGAAGTAGAATTGAGCAACACCAGACCTTTTACACTTTCAGGATACAATTCGGCAAATGCCAAAGCTACATAACCACCCATCGAGTGTCCGATGAAAATGGCCTTGCGGATGCGGAGTTCGTGCAAAACCTCGTGTACCATATCGGCCTGGTCTTCCATTGTGTGGATGTAACCCAGGCATTCGGTTTTTCCGTGGCCGAGTAAATCAATGGTAATGACGCGGTGGCTTTTGCTGAATGCGGGAACAAAGGCCTCCCACATGTGTTGGTTTTCAAGGTAGCCATGCAGCAAGACGATGCAACTTCCCTTGCCGTAATCAGAATAAGCCACGGTAGTATTTTTGTAAATGGTAGTTTTCAAGGCAAAAGATTTACCACAAAAATAATCGATTCCCACCCAAACTGAAACAAAAACGGCCTGCAAATCTGCAAGCCGTTTTTTGATTTTAAATTATCAATTGTTCATCAAAGACTCAATCTCCTCCACCTCAATCGGGATATTCCGCATCAAATTAAAAGGTTCGCCGGTTTGCTGAACCACGACGTTGTCTTCCAAACGGATGCCAAAGCCTTCGGCAGGAATATAAATTCCCGGCTCGACGGTAAAAACCATATTGGCTTTCATTGGTTCGTGCAACAATCCGTAGTCATGCGTATCGAGTCCCATGTGGTGCGAGGTGCCGTGCATGAAATATTTTTTGTAGGCCGGCCAATCCGGGTCTTGTTTTTCAATATCCTGTTTGGTCAACAAACCCAACCCCAACAACTCACTTTCCATCACTTTGGCCACTTCGGTTTGGTATTCATCCAATACATTTCCGGGTACCAACATAGCACCGGCGAATTTCATAACGCGCAAAACGGCATCGTAGACCTCCCGTTGTCGTGGCGTAAATCGTCCGCTGACGGGGATGGAACGCGTCAAATCAGCGTTGTAGTTGGCATACTCGGCGGCTACGTCCAACAATAAAATGTCTCCCGCTTGGCAAGGTTGATTGTTTTCAATGTAATGCAGCACGCACGAATTTTTCCCCGA
>JAKQJQ010000292.1 GCA_029561105.1 Bacteroidota bacterium | reverse complement strand
GGTGTAAGTGCCTGCGGCGAGATTGTTGAAGGTAAAAAAGCCAAGCGTATTCGTCGTCGTGTACAAGGCCCCCGGGTCGAGGCGTACCGTTGCTCCGACCAATTCCAGGCCGCTTTCATTTTCGGTCAGTTGACCGTTGATAGAGCCGTTATGAGCAGCCAGAAATGAAACACCTGAAAAGGTTAAAAAGGCGGTGAGTAAAAGTTTGTACATGAAAAAGGTTGGTTATAAGATTTGTCGACTGTGAAATCACGTTCAATGCGGATTAAAGCCTCTCTATCTACGAGGGGTAATGATTTTTGGTTTTCATTATTTTTGGCGGGCTTGTAAAATTACTCAGGGTTTTTCCGGATAGGAAACAAATATTTTATCCTGAAAAACCCTGATTACTGCTTTGAATGCTGTAAAACAAATAAAAAAGCCCCCGTTTCGGAGCGAAACGGAGGCTAGAGTATCGGATTTGATAGTAAAAGAGAAAGGGTCTTATTTGGTTTTTTGCATTTAAATCTTAAAAAATGTTTGACTATCAATCACTTCTAAGCACCAAACGCTAAACACCAAAAACCAAATACCTCATCTATTTGCCAGGCCGGGCTACGATCAGTTTGGTGAACGATATCCCTGTATGTACGAGGTAAAAACCGGCAGGCCAGTCTGCAATATTTACTTCCGTAAGATCGGCTGCATCCGTTTCCAGCATCACTTTCCCGTTGATATCCCGTACGAACAGGCGGGCGCCTTTGGTGGCATTCGTAACCCGGATGATTACTTTTTCGCCGGCAGGATTGGGCGATACGAACAGGCTTGCCCTTTCACCCTGCGGTGATGAAGTGCCGGTTACGTTGTTGGGTGCATTGAAAGTAGGCGATTGGATCACGAAAGGCCCGGTACCATTGGGCACACGCGCATAACCCTGGTCGGTGGTTTGGGCCGGGAAACTCAGCGTGTCGACGTATTGAACGGCAGCATCGAGCAAATAAAGCGGTTCGCCCGAGCCGGACAGTTTGAAGTTGGCATGCAGCGGTCCCTGTTCCTGGTCTTCATCGGCCCACACGATCAGAAAACCATTGGCAGCAATGGTGGTTCCGGCGGGGAATGCCCATTTGGTCAGGTTGGCCGGGTTGTCGGTGAGGTAGAAGCCGCTCATATCGACAGCCGCTGCGCTGGTGTTGTACAATTCGATCCAGTCGTCGAAGTCGCCGTTTTCATCGCTGGCCGTACTTTCGTTGGAGGCCATAATTTCGTTGATGACCACCGGGCTGGCGGAAAA
>JAKQJQ010000288.1 GCA_029561105.1 Bacteroidota bacterium | reverse complement strand
CTCAAGAGAGGCCGCTTGTTCTTCGGTGCGACGGCTTAGGTCTGCGTTGCCTTGCGAGATTTCTTTGGCGGCCGTGTTGATGGTTTCTACCGCGACTTTGACGGTGCCGATGGGGCCGACGATCATTTCGAGGGTTTCGTTGACGCCTTCCACAATTTTACGGAAATCACCTTGGTGTGCATTCGCATCAGCTCGTGTAGAAACACGGCCTTCATGCGCAGCCGTGGCTAACATTCTCACGTCGCCCACCAATGCATTAATGGACGCTATACAAGTATTCAAATTATCTTTGATGTTATTGAAGTCACCTTGATAATGGGCATTAATCTGCGCTGGAATTTCTCCACGGGCAATGCTGGCTAAGTTCTCAGCCGCCATATTGAGTGGCGTCACAATTGCATCCAGCGTTGCATTCAAGCCTTCTACTACTTTGCGATATTCACCCAAATGTTGTGTAGCATCTGCACGAGTTGTTAACACACCAGCTTCAGCGGCTTCCGCCAGTAAATTACCATCCGCAACTAACGCTTTAATTGCTTGACCACAAGCGTTCAAGTTGTTTTTAATGATATTAAAGTCACCTTGGTACTCCCGGTTAATCTCAGCTGGAATGACACCTTTTGATAAATTATGCACATAATCTGCTGCCATATTGAGCGGATTAATCACGGCTTCAAGCAACTGATTAATGCCCTTGCTAATATCTCGCACAAAACCCTCTGGCAACGTTGTCGCATCAATACGCTTGGTTAAGTCCCCTGCTACAGTTTGGTCAATCAATTCAGCTACTTTTTGCTGCGCAAATACTTCTGCCGTGCGATCAATCCATTGCGTCATGCGACCTAAATAGTTACCGGTTTCTTCATCATAAACGGGGTTGAGTAGCATGTCTAAATGCAGCCCAGCATTGACTGTGCTGATTTGTTTACTGCCTGAAAGCGGTTGCGCAAAGTTTTCACGGTCAGTCTCATTTTCAAGATATTGGCCAATCGTAGTACCCATCATTTTTTCAACGGTAAAGCCAGGGTGCCGAACTGCAATACCACGACTCATTTTACTGAATAACGTCTTTGCTGCTTTATTCATGTAAATCAATGCATTATGTTCATTTGAAACTGTCACTGCCATGGATGAGTTTTCCAAGGCTGATTTAATACGATTTACCCCTGCCAG
>JAKQJQ010000284.1 GCA_029561105.1 Bacteroidota bacterium | reverse complement strand
GTTTGGGCGAATCCTGTGATAGCAATAAAAAATAAAAGAAGGGTGAGGATTGGTTTTTTGGTTCTCAAGAGCGTATGTTTTAGTTCTTTTGACTTCTGAAAAATGATGTTTCAAAGATAGCAGAATTCCCGAGATTATCAGAAACTTCAATTTTTAAATCATTTTTGCCCTCCACCAGGAAAGCGGCGTCAAAATAGTGCGTTATCGTTTTTGCTTTGTAATCATATTCAAACAACACCCATCTCCCGTTCAGGTAGCCACTGTAGGATTTAATCCCCGACAAATCATCGCTGATACGTACCGATAATGACGTTTGCTTGGTCAGCCACTTGCCTTCTACCGGTTTGGCGATGGTAATTTTTGGCGGCGTCCGATCTATCGCGAGTTTGAACTGCCCAAGATTTTTGGTGTAAGTGGTAAACGTACCATCTTTGAATTTAGTGTTGTTGTAGCTCAACCTTTTTCCGTCGACCGATGCTATAAAGGTTTTGGCCGGGTCCGAAGTTAAGCTGTCCTTAATGGTCACCAAAAAATTGGTGTGCACGGGTACAGAATCGTCGTGTACCGTTATCACGCTGTCTTTGACTTCAAAATTGAGGTAAAAGTCCTCATAGAAAGTATGCGCCGGAAAAAACACCGACATGTTTCCTTTTTCAAAACTGTTATCGGTGTTGGCTTTGACCAGGTAAGGCGTGGTAACTGGTTCTTCGGGAATGGTGACGCCTGATTGTGCGTAATCGATCGGGACGAGCAAGGTGGTTTTGTTTTGGGCAAAATCCGACACTTCTATACGATAGGATTGCGATATATTGGGCGCCAGGTCAATCAATCCGTTCGTGGCGTTGGCCTTGATGAGACTCAGCCCGTAAGGGTTTTTCATGAACAGTTTCTGTACGCGCTGTTTGGTGGATTTGTAACGTTTGAAATCGATCAGCGCATTGACATAACGGCCTTCATCGAAAGCGAAAGTATCGAACTGGTAACCAAAACTCGGCGCACCGTTTAGGAAGGCTTCGGCTTTGAAAATACCGTTCCCGTTGTAAGACACATCGTCAAAGTCATTGGCGATGATGCCAAAACCAATCCTTCCCGATGCCTCGACTTTCTCAGAAATATAAGTGCCGTCGGGCTGCAACGAAAGGTTCACGGTCACCGGCCGGCGCGATTTATTGACCACACTCGAGGCATCGACGGGATAAACGAAAAGCGAAGAAACATTGGGCCTTCTCGTGTCTTTTAAAGCCACATCATAACCAAAATAAAGCGGATTGATGACCTTTTCTGATTTGGTATCGCGCACCTCAAAATGCAGGTGCGGGCCTTCTGAGCCTCCGGTATTCCCTGAAATCCCGATGGTATCGCAACGGCTTACAACCAATTCGCCGGGTTTCGGGAAAACGTCGATTTCAAAGGATTTTTGTCGGTATTGTTCGGCTTTGATGTAGGCTTCAACCTTGCCGTATCCTTTTTGCAGATGGCCGTAAACCGTAGTGTATCCGTTGGGATGGTCAATGTAAATGGCTTTGCCGTACCCAAATGGTGAAATCCGGATGCGTGAAATGTAACCCTCGCCTACTGCATACACCGCCCAACCTTCTTTTTTTTGGGTTTTAAAGTCGAGCCCTGCATGAAAATGGTTGGGTCGCAGTTCGCCGAAGTTCCCCGAAAGTTGCATAGGAATGTCTAAAGGAGCCGAAAAATCTTCTTTTGGATAGTTGGTTTGAGAAAAAATCGGCGTGGAAAAAATCAGGAGGATAATTAGAAGTCTCATCAGAAAAAGCTTTTTTGCTAAAGTAATAAAAACCTGCGCGATTTTGTTACAGAAAAACTAGACATTCCTAATCGCTTATTTTTCAAAACGTTAGAAGCCCTGTTAGACAAAAACGGTTTTTTTATGCAATTTATTGGTTTAATTCATTTGGAATGTTAACTTTGTTCGGATAAGTAATGAACCCGATTTTATAATGAGTGAAATTGCAGAAATCATTGATACTCTTGAGGGTAGGCTCAAAAAACTGTTGCAGAAAACAGACGCATTAGAGCAAACATCCAAGGCATTGCAACAAGAGTTAAATAAAGCTGCATCGGTGATACAAAACCAATCCAAAGAGATTGAGGCATTGAAAAGCCAGTATGACACATTAAAAATCACGAGTTCGTTGCTTGGCAGTGACGAAAATAAAAGAGAGACAAAGCTCAAAATAAATTCATTAATCCGCGAAATTGATTATTGTATAGCACAGTTGGCTGACTAGCATCGCATGGAAGAAAAGCTTAAAATCAAACTATCAATCGCCGACAGGATTTACCCGTTAACGGTAGAAATGTCGCAGGAAGAAGGCCTTCGAAGTGCCTGCAAGAAGATTGAAGCAATGATTAAGCAGTTCGAGGAAAACTATGCCGTGCGTGACAAACAAGACGTTTTGGCTATGTGTGCCTTACAGTTCGCTTCGCAGCTCGAACAAAAACAGCTCGACAATGCAATTGATGGTACACACACCATCGAACGCATCAAAAAGCTCAATGATTTATTGGTTGGTTATCTCGATAAGACCCGAGGCGCAGCCGAACTGGCCGAAGGCAAATAATACGTTCTTTACATAGACTAAAAATACTGCCTACATTAGTTCATATTTGGTAAACTCAACGCTAACAATTTAGAATGAGCAAATCGTCGCTACTATAGCAAGCCGTTTCAGTACGGAAGCTTGAACAGCGAGTTAGCTCAAAACTTGTCTTTACGAGTTTATACATTCAAACTGATGTAGGCTTTTTTTATATAACAAACCCAACAAACAACAATGGATATTTTAACAATAATTATCGGTCTGGTAGGATTAGGAGCCGGATTTGCCATTTCTAAAATCATGGACAAGAACAGCGCTTCAAGCCTGATCAGCAACGCTAAAAAAGACGCTGCATCGGTATTGAAAGACGCGACCCTTGAGGCAGAAAACATCAAGAAAGACAAGATGCTCCAGGCCAAGGAGAAATTCATCGAACTCAAGGCCGAGCACGAGCAAGTGATTTTGGCACGCGACAAAAAAGTTGCCGAAGTAGAAAAACGCATCCGCGACAAAGAATCGTTGGTTTCTAGCGAGCTCGCCAAAGCCAAGAAAATCAACGACGATTACGAAGCCAAGACCAACGAATACAACTCCAAACTCGAGATACTCGAGAAGAAAAGAGAAGAAGTCGAGCGCATGCACAAAAGCCAGCTCACGCAACTCGAAGTATTGTCTGGTCTTTCTGCCGAAGAAGCCAAAGAGCAACTCATGGAGGGTCTTAAAGTAGAAGCAAAAGCCAAAGCGATGGCGCACATCCAGGATACGATTGAGGAAGCCAAACTCACCGCGCATCAGGAAGCCAAGAAGATCATCATCAATACCATCCAACGCGTTGGAACCGAAGAAGCAGTAGAAAACTGCGTTTCTGTATTCAACATCGAATCCGACGACGTGAAAGGCCGCATCATTGGTCGTGAAGGGCGTAACATCCGCGCACTCGAAGCCGCGACCGGTGTAGAGATTATCGTAGACGACACGCCAGAGGCGATTATCCTTTCGTGTTTTGACCCGGTTCGCCGCGAAATTGCGCGTTTGTCGTTGCACAAATTGGTCACCGATGGCCGAATCCACCCGGCACGTATTGAGGAAGTCGTGGCTAAAACTACCAAACAAATCGAGGAAGAAATCGCCGAAGTGGGTAAACGTACCGTCATCGACTTGGGAATCCACGGCTTGCATCCTGAACTGATTAAGGTTGTCGGAAGAATGAAATACCGTTCGTCTTACGGGCAAAACCTGTTGCAGCACTCACGCGAAGTCTCTAAACTTTGCGGTATCATGGCTGCCGAATTGGGATTGAATGTCAAACTGGCTAAAAGAGCCGGTTTACTCCACGATATCGGGAAGGTGCCAGACGCAGAGAGTGACTTACCACACGCACTTTTGGGTATGCAATGGGCCGAGAAATACGGCGAGAAAGAAGAAGTGTGCAACGCTATCGGAGCACACCACGACGAGATCGAGATGAAGTCATTGCTCTCTCCGATCGTTCAGGTTTGTGACGCGATTTCTGGGGCAAGGCCAGGCGCAAGACGCCAGGTTTTGGACTCTTACATCCAGCGTCTCAAAGACCTTGAAGAAGTAGCTTACGGATTCAGCGGCGTGAAAAGTGCCTACGCGATCCAGGCCGGACGCGAATTGCGTGTCATCGTAGAAAGCGAGAAAGTAACCGATGACAATGCTGCCAGCCTTTCGTTTGAGATTTCACAGAAAATCCAAACCGAGATGACGTATCCCGGGCAGGTGAAGGTTACGGTGATTCGGGAAACGAGAGCAGTGAATATTGCGAAATAAATTTCGATATTGATATTTAAAGTCCGGTTTTTACCGGGCTTTTTTTTGGAGCTGGTTCCCGCTTTACACTGTATCTTTTGTCCGCTAAAGAAGCGGAACAAAAGGATGCCGCTGCAATCGGGGCTATCGCTGCCGCGAGGGCCTTCTTTTGTCTGGCAACAAAAGAAGCAAAAATGCCTTAGCGACCAAATTACAATCTTGAAAACTACCTCAGAACGCGGTCTCCGGGCTAAGCCGCTCGCCTTGTAGGCTCGACTCTCACGCCCTCCGATGCCGCTTTTCTTCGTTGTTTTCTACGATTCTAATTTAACGTCGCACCAAGTAGGAAGTGTTTATTTTATTTTTCGCTGGCTGGCGCTGCACGAAAAATCCTCCTAAGAAAGTTCTCCAGTCAAAGGATGAATCGTCCGGTTTAGAATTTTTGGCGCAGCGGGCAAGCCAAAAATCAATAAACACTTCATAACTGGCGCGGCAGTCATAGAATTTGCGTTAAGAAAATCAATGCCAAAAACCGTTAAGAACGAAAAGCTGTCTGAGCCGCAGGCGAGTTTTTTTCGTTTAGGTTTTTGGCATTGATTTTTAGCAAATTCTATGTGCCGACCGCCTTTTTGCTACTTTTGCGGCGAGGCAAAAGTAGGCCCTCGCGGCAGCGACGCGTTAGGGATTGCAATGAAAATCCTTTTGCGTGAGGAACGACCGCAAAAGATTGTAATGGAAAGCCCGGCCGCACCAAAATCAAGAATCGAAGAATCTACACCATTGCGGCAACGCCAAAAAAAAACCTCTCAAAATCGAGAGGTTCTCCTATTACACCGAATTAGGGAAACGGTATAAACTTAAAATATCTTCTGTAAATCCTCAAGCGTCATAGGCTTAAAAAAATAATCCTTAATCTGGTCCTGATATTCCTTGGCTTTATTGATATCAGACTGGCTGTCTGACGAACTCACCAGGTAAATCACGGTTTTTTCATCGGGTTTGGTTTTGCGCGTTTGGCGGAATTCGTCGAGGAATTGCCAACCGTCCATGATGGGCATGTTGATGTCTAGCAGGATCAAATCGGGCAAACTGGTGCCCTGGTCTATTTTTTCCTTGATGGTCTCAATCGCCTCAAGCCCGTTTAGGTAAAAAGACGGATTGATCTCGATGTTGTTTTTGGTGAACAATTTCTTGATGATGAAATGGAAAACCTTATCATCATCCACCACAAAGACTTCCTTAAACTTACTCATTGAAATAGATTTTAAATGTGGTACCCTTCCCTACCTGGCTTTGCACGGCGACGGTTCCGCCCATGGCTTCTATCTGATTTTTGGTGATGAACAACCCAATTCCGCG
>JAKQJQ010000280.1 GCA_029561105.1 Bacteroidota bacterium | reverse complement strand
TTTAATAAACTTTAATTTTGCTGAAACCCCGTCAAGCGGATATTGCAAAGAGAAGATGTTCGCTTCCCGATATGGCCGTACGTTATAAGCAAACGCCGATAGGCAAATGGGCAAGCCGAGCCACAGATAATATTTTGGGTTAATGTTGATAGGCACCGATACCAAAAACGCAAGCAAAATTCCCGTAGCAAAAAGTATCGGATAGTCATACCCCAAACTAATCGAGCACGACCAGGCAATCCCCAGCACCACCCAAACCGGTATGGCAGCTTTCCAGTCACGGTTTCTGAAAAAGGCGTAAACCACTGCCAATACCGCGGCGTCGAACGCAATCCTTGAGGCAAGTCGCGCATCAAAGAAAAAGCAAACGCACGCAATGGCCAATCCTGCAACAGCGATCCATCGAAGCATAGAAGGCAATACCTGCCATTTTTGTTTAGTAATCCTCAGGTACAAAAACGCCGCTACACTCAAAAAAAACAGAAACCCGGCAAGCCAGGAAATCGGTAAAAAAGTATAATTGTGTATGCCGCTGTAATACAGATAAATCAGCGGTGTCTGGCCAGTCGTTTGGTGGATGAAATTCTGCCAATCGGTAATGGATAAAATCCAGCCAACATACATCGCGACGAGCAACAATAACTGACCGCAAAAAATCGCAGCCGCCTTCCAACCGTATCGAACCAAAATCCAAAATCCAAAAAACGCCGGGACGAGGTAGAATGATTGTTTGGTCAACGCCGACAACATCGCAAAACAAGCGACGGCAAACAGCATAAAAAATCGCGGCTTCTCATATTTAGAGACGAGCCAAAAAGCGATAACCGCAAACAACAAACCGTCGGTGGTAGGCCACGGAAACTGCGAGAAATTGAGCAACGACACCACAAAGCCAACGGTCATGACGCCCCATCGGTTGAACTTACTGAGCTTGTACAATTTGTAAAACGCCGAAACCAACAGGTAAACCTGCACCGCAAACATCAAATAGCCAAGCATTCGGATTTGTAAAAACTGCGCTGTCTCAGGCAGGATTTTCATGAACAATGCATGAAAATACAGCGTTACCGGCGGGCCTTTATAGATGAAATCTTCATAAACCGACTGGCCATTTACAATGCGCCACGAAAAACTGGGAATGTATCCGGTGTCGAAATTCTCAAATCCGAATTGCGTCAGGACGAAGCAATAGAACGCTACGGTGAAAAAAAAGAGGGTTTTGTAGTTAATCAAACGCGTCATTGTTGTCAATCCATTTTTGGTGAAAATACTACATTAATCGCAAAACCAAATTCAATCCATAAAAAAACCCGACACGAAGCCGGGTTACTTTATATTGGTGTTGCTGTTTAAGCCAAAGCTTGTTTTA
>JAKQJQ010000279.1 GCA_029561105.1 Bacteroidota bacterium | reverse complement strand
TTTAATAAACTTTAATTTTGCTGAAACCCCGTCAAGCGGATATTGCAAAGAGAAGATGTTCGCTTCCCGATATGGCCGTACGTTATAAGCAAACGCCGATAGGCAAATGGGCAAGCCGAGCCACAGATAATATTTTGGGTTGATGTTGACAGGCACCGATACCAAAAACGCAAGCAAAATTCCCGTAGCAAAAAGTATCGGATAGTCATACCCCAAACTAATCGAGCACGACCAGGCAATCCCGAGCACCACCCAAACCGGTATGGCAGCATTCCAATTACGGTTCCTGAAAAAGGCGTAAACCGCGGCCAATACAGCGGCGTCGAACGCAATCCTTGAGGCAAGCCGCGCAGCAAAGAAAAAGCAAACGCACGCAATGGCTAATCCTGCAACGGCGATCCATCGAAGCATAGAAGGCAATACCTGCCATTTTTGTTTAGTAATCCTCAGGTACAAAAACGCCGCTACACTCAAAAAAACCAGAAACCCAGCAAGCCAGGAAATCGGTAAAAAAGTATAATTGTGTATGCCGCTGTAATACAAATAAATCAGCGGTGTCTGGCCAGTCGTTTGGTGGATGAAATTCTGCCAATCGGTAATGGATAAAATCCAGTAAACATACAACGCAACTAGCAACAACACCTGACTACAAAAAATCACAGCTGCTTTCCAGCCGTATCGAATCAAAATCCAAAATCCAAAAAAAGCCGGAACCAGATAAAATGATTGTTTGGTCAAGGCCGACAGCATCGCAAAACACGCGACGGAAAACAGCATAAAAAATCGCGACTTCTCATATTTAGAGACGAGCCAAAAAGCAATAACCGCAAACAACAAACCGTCGGTGGTGGGCCAAGGAAACTGCGAAAAGTTGAGCAGCGACACTACAAAGCCAACGGTCATGACGCCCCATCGATTGAACTTACTGAGCTCGTACAATTTGTAAAACGCCGAAACCAACAGGTAAACCTGTACGGCAAACATCAAATAGCCAAGCATTCGGATTTGTAAAAACTGCGCTGTCTCGGGCAATATCTTCATAAACATCGCATGAAAATACAGCGTTCCCGGCGGGCCTTTGTAAATGAAATCTTCATAAACCGCCTGGCCGTTTATAATGCGCCACGAAAAACTTGGAATGTATCCGGTGTCGAAATTTTCAAAGCCAAACTGTGCCAGGATCAAGCAGTAGAATGCTACGGAGAAAAAAAAGAGGGTTTTGTAGTTGATCAAACGCGTCATTGTTGTCAATCCATTTTTGGTGAAAATACTACATTAATCGCAAAACCAAATTCAATCCATAAAAAAACCCGACACGAAGCCGGGTTACTTTATATTGGTGTTGCTGTTTAAGCCAAAGCTTGTTTTA
>JAKQJQ010000255.1 GCA_029561105.1 Bacteroidota bacterium | reverse complement strand
AGATCCTGTAGCGTTGGTGATGATTAGTGGCTTGGTTCCGTTGTTGGTGAAAACGAATTCGCGTTTTCCGTCGGCGTTGTGAGGAATAGTTCCGTAGTCAATTGTTTCTGATTCGAATACCATTCCGGCGCCTTCTACTTTTGGAGTTTCTGCTTTGGCAGCAGTTTCTTTTTTAGCAGGAGCGGCTTTTGCTTTTTTGGCCTGTGCATTAGATGTTGCTACACCGAAAACGGTCAACATGGCTAACATTACTATTTTTTTCATTTTAAGTTATAATTAAAATTAACGCACAAATCTATATAAAAAAAATTTACGGCATCTCAATTCTATCTTAAAATTATTTTAATTTTTATGCCGGCTTTTTTCGTTTTAAAATTTTTAAATTCGCTGTTCTGTTTGCGTACCTAATTAAATCACCAAAAACTTGGCAACCATAGCAAAAGAGGCGAAAGAAACGCCGTTGATGAAGCAATACAACGAAATCAAACGAAAGTACCCTGATGCTTGTTTGCTTTTTCGCGTAGGCGATTTTTATGAGACCTTTGGAGAGGATGCGATTCGGGCCTCTAAAATACTGGGTATTGTGCTCACCAAACGTGGTGCCGGTTCTGAGACTGAAACGGCTTTGGCCGGATTTCCGCATCATTCCTTAAACACTTATCTTCCCAAATTAGTGAAAGCAGGGCTTCGCGTGGCGATTTGCGACCAGCTCGAAGATCCAAAAATGACCAAAACCATCGTCAAACGCGGGGTCACCGAATTGGTCACGCCAGGTGTTTCGATGAACGACGAGGTGTTGCAGTCTAAATCGAATAATTTTCTCGCCTCGGTTTATTTTGGGAAGAAAGCCATCGGTGTTTCGTTTCTCGACGTATCCACCGGTGAATTCCTTACTTCCCAAGGCAACTCAGAATACATCGACAAATTGTTGCAGAATTTCAACCCGAGCGAAGTGCTGGTTCCCAAAACGCACAAAGCAGAATTTCGTGAAGTGTTCGGCGAACGATACCACAGTTTTTACCTCGAAGACTGGGTATATAAACCCGATTACGCCATAGAATCATTAAACGGTCATTTCAAGACGGTCTCTTTGAAAGGATTCGGGATTGAGGAATTGCCCGATGGCATTGTCGCTTCGGGTGCTGTTTTATATTACCTGTCCGAAACCCAGCACAACAAACTACAGCACATCACCGCCATCCAACGCATTGCAGAAGACGCTTACGTTTGGATGGATCGTTTCACCATCAGGAACCTTGAATTGTACCACAGCTACAACCCAAACGCGGTCACCTTGCTCGATGTGATTGACAAGACGCTTTCGCCGATGGGAGGCCGTTTGCTCAAACGTTGGCTCGCTTTGCCTTTGAAGGATTTGGGTAAAATAAGGAGCCGTCACGAAGTGGTGGGTTATCTCAAGGACAATCGCGAAGTACTTAAAACAATCCAGCAGCAGGTTAAGAAGATTTCTGACCTCGAACGTTTGATTTCAAAAATCGCTACAGGAAAAGTCAGTCCACGTGAAGTGGTGTATCTCAAGGAATCACTCGACGCCATCATTCCAATTAAGGAGTTAGCACTCAAAAGCGAGCAACCAGCTGTCAAGTCAATCGGTGAAAACTTTCATGATTGCGAGTTGCTCCGCGAAAAAATAAAAACGACGCTCAATCAGGAGGCACCCGTCGCGATAGCAAAGGGGAACGCGATTGCCCAAGGCGTGCATGCCGAACTCGACGATTTGCGCGCAATCTCGACTTCGGGAAAGGAGTATCTCGAAGGTATCGAAACGCGCGAGTCGCAAAATACGGGCATATCTTCACTCAAGATTTCATTCAACAATGTATTTGGATATTATATAGAAGTAAGGAATACGCATAAGGATAAAGTTCCGGCAGAGTGGATCCGCAAACAGACACTCGTCAACGCCGAGCGCTATATCACCGAGGAACTCAAGGAATATGAAACGAAAATTCTGGGTGCCGAAGAGAAAATCTACAAACTCGAGTTGGAACTTTTTGAACAATTGGTGAATTGGCTTTCTACGTACATCAAGCAAGTTCAAACCAATGCGAGCCTTGTGGCACAACTCGACTGTCTGGCTTCGTTTGCACAGTTGGCCATTGAGAACAAATACGTTTGCCCTGAGTTGGATGAAAGCCACGAACTCGAAATCAAAAACGGGCGCCATCCCGTGATTGAAAAGCAACTTCCGGTAGGCACGCCTTATGTTGCCAATGATATTTTCCTGGACAGGGAAACCCAGCAGATCATCATGATTACCGGGCCGAACATGTCGGGTAAATCGGCTATTTTACGACAGACGGCACTCATTGTACTGCTCGCGCAAATGGGTAGTTTTGTGCCTGCCGAAAGCGTCAGGATGGGTGTCGTGGATAAGATCTTTACAAGGGTTGGGGCCAGCGATAACATCTCTATGGGCGAGTCGACTTTTATGGTAGAAATGAATGAAACGGCGTCTATCCTAAACAACATTTCGGATAGGAGTTTGGTGCTGCTCGATGAAATCGGGCGCGGAACCAGTACCTACGATGGCGTTTCTATTGCTTGGGCTATTGCCGAATTTTTACATGAACATCCGTCGCAACCCAAGACGTTATTTGCAACGCATTACCACGAGCTCAACGAGATGACAGAAATGCTGCCGCGCATCCAGAATCACAATGTTTCGGTGAAAGAACTTAAGGACAATGTGCTTTTTATTCGCAAATTGGTTAAAGGCGGAAGCGCACATAGTTTTGGGATTCATGTGGCAAAAATGGCGGGTATGCCTCAAACGGTAATAGCAAAGGCGCAAAAAATACTTAAGAAACTCGAGCGGGATCACTCGGCCGAGGCGCTCAATGGGGTGAAAGAAGAAAAATCAGAGATGCAAATGAGTTTTTTCAACCTTGACGACCCGTTGCTCGAAGAAATAAAGGATGAAATTCTTAACTTGGACCTCAATGCACTTACGCCTATTGAAGCCATGATGAAGCTCAATGAAATCAAGCGGATGCTGACGAAAAAATAAATTCGACTTAATGAAAAGGTTGTCAGAAAGTTAGGAAAACGGCAATTTTTTTTTAATCAAAACGCTTGTAGAATTGAATTAAAGTATTAAATTTGCCCTCGCAATACCGGTCAAGTATTGTTGTTCTTATACATAAATAAGTTAATGCGAAAATAGCTCAGTTGGTAGAGCGCGACCTTGCCAAGGTCGAGGTCGCGGGTTCGAGCCCCGTTTTTCGCTCCAAGTGTTTGCTCGGATGGTGAAATTGGTAGACACGCTGGACTTAAAATCCAGTGAACAGCAATGTTCGTGCGGGTTCAAGTCCCGCTCTGAGTACAGAGCCCCAAATTATATTTGGGGCTTTTTTTATTT
>JAKQJQ010000232.1 GCA_029561105.1 Bacteroidota bacterium | reverse complement strand
TGTTCCGCCGTATTTGCGGTTGATTTCTATCGAGCCTTGTGAAAAACTGTCAAAGATGGTTTCTATTTTTTCTTCGGGAATCCCAATACCGGTATCGAGTACCTTGAAATGGATTGAGGTAAACTCCTCGTTGATTTCATTAGACTGCAAAATCACTTTTACCTCACCATTCTTCGTGAATTTGAGCGCGTTGTTGATCAAGTTCAGGAAGATCTGCGAAAGCTTCGTTGGGTCGCCCAAAAGATAATCGGGAATTGTCGGGTCTATCTCAATGGTAAAAGCGTTGTTGTTGATCGCGGCAAGTTCCTTAAGTGAATTCTGGATGTTGCCAATGAGCAATTTGAGGTTGAAACTAATGGTCTCCACTTCAATCGCGCTCGACTCAATCCTATTGATCTCAAGGATTTCATTAATGAACGTGAGCAGGTAATTCCCCGAAAACTTAAGCGAGGTAAGGTAGTTCATCTGCGATTCCTTGGGATTCTCTTCGAGCAACAGGTGCGTGATTCCGTTAATCGCGTTGAGCGGAGTCCTTAATTCGTGGCTTACCGTAGACAAGAATTCGGCACGCGCCTTCGATGCCTTTTCTGCCTTTTCCTTAGCGAGCAACAATTCGTTGTTTTTCTCCTTGAGCAGTAAGTTCGATTGGTTGCGGATGATGTTATTCTTGTACAAAGACAAACTCAAAAGCGACAAAATCGATATGAGCGCAATGGCCAGAATCGAAATCAACTTTGCTACCTTATTGGCTTTTTGTTGTTCCTTGTTCTCTTTGTCCATCTGCTCTATGGTCTTGAGCCTTTCGCCTTCCTTGAACTGCACGTAATCTTCAGAACCGAGTTTTTGCATGTTCAGGTGCGCGATACTGTCCTTGAGCTCCATGTGCTGTTTAAGGAAACTGTGCGCTTTCTCGATATTGAGCAACTTTTCATAAACCTGGCTCAGCGACAGCAAGATCTTGGATTTCTGCTCCATGTTCTTGTCACGCGAATTTAGGATGTAGGCGCGGTTAAGGTAATTAAGCGCGAGATTGCCGCGGTTGTTCTGCATCTCAATGTTACCCAGTTGGTACAAAGCTTCGGCTTTGGTCTTAAAGACATCTTGCGCGTCGGGTTTGGCAATGAGCTGGTCAAAGATCGGGATCGCCGACTTGTATTGGCCTTTGGCTTTGTATACGATTCCTTTTTGCAGGTTGAGCAACTCAATTGCATCCGGGATTTTAATCGCTGTGTATATCGTCTTGGCTTTGTTGAAGTAGCTTTCGGCGAGCGAGTAATCGCCTTTTTCCATAAAACACAACCCCAACTGGTAGTAGCAAAACGCTTGTTGGCTCGAAGGTTTCAAGGTGTTGTAAAGTGAAACGCTTTTGTAATAGGTTTCTATCGCGTCGTCGTATTTCTTAAGCTCGAAATAAATCGCCCCAAGGGTATAATTGGCAAACGCCTGATTTTGTACGTCTTTGGTTTTCTCGGCATAATCAATCGCCTTCTGGGCGAAACCCAGCGAGAATTTGTAGTTGTTGGTCTTGATGTTGAAATTAGAAAGTTCGATGTAGTAAGCGACACTATCGGTTTCCTTGGCATTTTTCTTTGGCTTTTGGGCAAAAACCAGCGTCGTGCAAAAAATTAAAAATACTAGAAAAGGCCTCATCAATGAACTTTTAGTTGTTTTCCAAGGGTTTAAAAGTAAAGATTATTTCTTGTTTGTTAAAATTATTAGGTCAATTATTCTTGAAGAATACCCGATTTCATTGTCGTACCTATGATATATAGAGGAGCAAGCCCAGTGGGCTTGAGGTAGT